>NZ_VHTA01000012.1:0-76938 GCF_030851525.1 Vibrio sp. 2017_1457_13 | reverse complement strand
GCCGATAGTGCTAAAAGCGCTATCAATTTGGTCACTCAGTTCATTGAAACCGAAGTGCTTATTGCTAAGCATTTTGATTATCATCAACGAGTGCCCACACAGATTGATTGGTTTAAATTGTTAAAGAACGCTTCCTGGTTAACTTAGTCAACTCGGAAGAGGCAGCTATTTTAGCGAGATAAACTTTCGTGTCAAACACTTTTTTCATTTATCTTTTCAAGGTAAAAACCTTTTTAAAACAACTTACTGACTGGCTTAATAATTTAAGCTTTACCTTGTCAGCGAGGCGGCATTATAGAGATCAACATCACATTGGCAAGCACTTTTTTGAACTTTTTTGCCAATCAATAAACAAGCGTACAAAAACAAAGCAAACAGAACAAAATCAACCATATTTCGTTACATCTGATTAAACTGATTAGCGAAATTAGTCACCTTTTGCCAATTTGTGTACTCCACCTCTTTCGTAGTATCCGTTTCTCCACCAGTTAAACTCATAATAAAGCGAATCATCATCTTATCGAACAGACCATAACGCGGATAATATAAAGCACCAGCAAAAACACCGATCAAACTCGGCTTCCAAGGCGATTTTTTTAAGAAGGTTTGAATATAAACACTCCCTTCAGGAGTATCTTTACCTTGTTGTTCTTTGCGAGCCGTAAGATTAACGCAAAAAAAAGCGCACTTGTTTTGCTGTAAATAACTCTGGTTCGCTGCTATAAATGAATAAAGCTGAGGATTCAATCGACCATAACGAATGGATGCGCCAATAAGAACTTTATCGTAAGTTGATAAGTCTTCTGCAGTGTAGTGTTGTAAGTCCTGAATCTCACATTGACTACCAACAAGCTTATTAGCGATAAACTGGATGATTTTCTTAGTTTGTCCTTCACGGGACGAATATAACATCAATATTTTCACGAAATCCCCTTAGCTACGCCAAAAAGTAGGCGTGAGTAAAATAAGTAATGTGAATATCTCTAGTCGACCAAATAGCATAGATACGATCAGAATCCATTTAGCCGCATCGTTAATATCCGCAAAATGAGACGCAACCTCGCCAAGTCCTGGACCAAGATTATTTAACGTCGCGGCTACCGCAGAAAAGGCGGTTAATTCATCGATTCCAGTAAAGATTAACGCCAACATACAGACCACAAATACTAAAGCGTACGCAGAAAAAAAACCCCAAACGGCATCAACAACCCGTTGTGGTAGAGCGCTATCACCTAACTTGATCGGATAAATAGCCCTTGGGTGCACCAAACGCTTCATTTCACGTGCACCTTGTAATGTTAATAAGAACACTCGGATCACTTTCATCCCGCCGCCTGTCGAACCAGCGCAGCCACCGATAAAAGAAGAAAATAATAATAAAACCGGTAAAAAGAGCGGCCACTCAGAAAAACCCGTCGTCGTAAAGCCAGCGGTAGTGGATATAGAAACCGTTTGAAACAGCGTTTGATCAAAAGCATGGTATAGCGAGTCATAACTATGATGCTTAAGAATGACCAGAAAACAGATGATAAATAAAATCACTTGGATCAGGATAAAAGCTCGAAACTCCCTATCAGCCCAATAATATTTAGGATGAACGCCTCCTGTAGCAAAGGCGGCATAGTGAAGAGTAAAGTTACAAGCAGAAATGAGTAAGAAAATTACGGTGATCAGATTAATCGCATAACTGTCAAAGTATCCGATACTCGCATCATGGGTTGAAAAACCACCAATCGCAATGGTTGAGAAGCTATGACATATTGCATCAAACAGCGTCATACCAGCAAACCAATACGCTGCCGCACAAGCAATAGTTAGGCTTAAATAGATATACCATAAGGCTTTCGCCGTTTCAGCTATTCGCGGAGTCACTTTATTGTCTTTAACTGGGCCAGGAATTTCTGCACGATAGAGCTGCATTCCCCCAATCCCCAACACTGGTAAGATAGCCACAGCGAGAACGATGATCCCCATTCCACCAAACCATTGTAAAAACTGACGATAAAAAAGAATCGCTTTAGGCAAATCGTCAAGGCCAACAATCACCGTTGCTCCCGTGGTCGTTAAGGCAGAGAACGATTCAAAAAAGGCATCGGTTACAGACACATTTGGGTTGTCCGCTAATAAAAACGGCAGTGCTCCAGCACTACCAATAACGGTCCAGAATAAAACAACAATCAAAAATCCATCTCGTGCTTTTAACTCATGGCGATGGTGGCGATTAGGCAGCCATAGCAAGCTCCCTAAAATAAAAAGCACGAAAAAAGTAGAGACAAAAGGCACACCGGCACCATCACCATAGATTAAGGCAACAGAAGCCGGTATCAACATAGACACACTAAACAAAGCGAGCAATAGCCCGACGATTCGAATAATTGAACGAAATTGCATAAAAAATGACGAAGCTCTGCTTCTGACTTCCTAAGTATGTTCTATGTGAGTAACAAGAATTTTAGCACCACTCTTGTTAATAATATTTTGTGTAAAATCATTCAGGTTACCCCAAGGTAACTCCATGATAATCTGCACATTATCATGGTACTGAGCTTCAACCTGTTTGGCTTCATGCTCATTCATGATCGATTGAGCTAAGGCAATAAAACTGTAGTCTAACGTTAGCAATACTTTTGTGGTGATTTTTTTCTCATTTATTTGAAGCTGCTTAAGCGCTTGCTATACCCCGCCACCGTAGGCTTTTACTAACCCTCCTGTACCAAGCAAAATGCCACCATAATAACGTGTGACGACAGCGGTAATTTCTCCAATTCCAGAACCTGATAATTGTGCAAGCATCGGCTTACCCGCCGTACCAGAAGGTTCACCATCATCACTAAAGCCCCATAACGTTGAGTTTTCAGGCCGTCCTGCGATAAATGCTGAGCAATGATGTCGCGCATCGGGATGCTGTTGCTTAATAGAAGCAATAAATGCCTTAGCTTCTTCAACTCCAGAGGTATGAGTAAGATAAGTGAGAAAGCGGCTTTTTTTTATCTCTTCCTCAAACAAGCAGGCCTCTGCTGGAATAGGATAAGACTGAACGTTCATAACTCAATAGTCGATCGTAAAAAGGTGACTTAGTGTATCACGAACGTAACAAAAGTCGGCTCGGATTGGTAACAAGCGCACAATGTTAAACACTTGTTTAAAAAATGTATTGAAATTAATCTATCTCCCGTTCAAACTGAAAAAACTGGTCAAACCAGAACATTAATACCACAACACTCTCACACGCAATCGCCGGATTGTATGTCACGGAGATAGACAATGATTTACCAAGCCAAAACCCTACAGGTAAAGGAATTGCAAGATGGTATCGCAGAGCTGAACTTTTGCTCTCCTGAATCCGTCAATAAACTTGATCTAGCAACCCTTACCGCACTTAATGAAGCTCTAGATGCTTTACACCAGCACTCTGGATTAAAAGGACTGATCCTGACTTCAAATAAACCTGCTTTTATCGTCGGTGCTGATATTACTGAGTTTTTAGGTTTATTTGCGATGCCTGATGCTGAGCTTGATCAGTGGTTAGTGTTTGCTAACACTATCTTTAACAAATTAGAAGACCTACCAGTCCCAACCTTATCTGCCTTAACAGGTTTCACTTTAGGTGGTGGCTGTGAGTGTGTACTTGCTACTGACTTTAGAATCGGCGATAAGACAACCAGCATTGGACTACCAGAAACCAAGCTCGGGATCATGCCTGGATTTGGTGGGACCGTTCGCCTACCACGTTTGATTGGCGCTGACAGCGCAATGGAAATCATCACTCAAGGTAAAGCCTGCCGAGCTGAGGAAGCGCTTAAGTTAGGCTTACTTGATGCGATTGTCGACAGCGATAAGCTACTTGAATCCGCACTCAATACCATCACTCAAGCGATTAATGAGAAAATTGACTGGGTAGGACGACGCCAACAAAAAACGTCACCGTTAACCTTAAGCAAAATGGAAAGCATGATGAGCTTTACCATGGCAAAAGGTGTTGTTGCTCAAGTCGCTGGTAAACATTATCCCGCGCCAATGACCGCAGTAGTCACCATTGAACAAGCCGCGCGTAGCTCACGCGATGAAGCACTGGATATTGAACGCCAGCACTTCATCAAATTGGCGAAATCAACCGAAGCTCAAGCGTTAGTGGGTCTCTTTTTAAATGATCAACACATTAAAGGATTAGCGAAACAATCGGCTAAATCAGCCAGCCAAGACACCCAACGTGCAGCTGTATTGGGCGCCGGCATTATGGGAGGCGGTATCGCTTACCAATCTGCCAGTAAAGGTGTGCCAGTCTTGATGAAAGATATCGCTCAGCCTTCACTCGACCTAGGCATGACCGAGGCTTCTAAACTACTCAATAAGCAACTAGAACGCGGTAAAATTGATGGCTTCAAAATGGCGGGCATTCTTGCTTCCATCACCCCAAGCTTACATTATGCGGGTATAGAACAGGCCGATGTGATTGTTGAAGCAGTAGTCGAAAATCCTAAAGTTAAAGCAGCGGTATTGAGTGAAGTTGAAAGCCAAGTTTCGGATAACACGATCATTACGTCCAATACGTCAACTATTCCGATTAATTTGCTCGCCAAATCACTGAAACGCCCAGAAAACTTCTGTGGTATGCACTTTTTTAATCCTGTGCATCGTATGCCATTAGTTGAGATCATTCGTGGCGAGAAAACCTCTGACGATACCATTAATCGCGTTGTCGCTTATGCGGCCAAAATGGGTAAATCGCCAATTGTCGTTAATGATTGTCCGGGCTTTTTCGTTAACCGTGTTCTGTTCCCTTACTTCGGTGGTTTCAGCTTGCTATTACGTGATGGTGCTGATTTCACCCAAATCGATAAAGTTATGGAACGTCAGTTTGGCTGGCCAATGGGACCCGCGTATTTACTCGACGTGGTTGGTCTTGATACCGCCCATCACGCACAAGCGGTCATGGCAGAAGGTTTTCCTGAACGAATGGGTAAACAAGGCCGTGATGCGATCGATGTTCTTTATGAAGCCAATAAATATGGCCAAAAAAATGGTCATGGCTTCTATAGCTACTCGATAGATAAAAAAGGCAAACCGAAGAAAAACTTCTCGGATGAAATTTTACCTCTTCTTGCTGACGTCTGTGCCAACCCACAGCCTTTTGAAGCTCAAACGATCATTGAACGCATGATGATTCCGATGATCAACGAAGTCGTGCTATGTCTAGAAGAGGGAATTATTGCTTCTCCTCAAGAAGCCGATATGGCCTTGGTCTACGGTTTAGGATTCCCTCCATTCCGTGGTGGGGTTTTCCGCTACCTCGATACCATCGGTTTAGAGCAATACATTGCGATGGCCAGACAGCATCAGCATTTAGGCGCGATGTATCACCTACCACAACTGTTACTGGATATGGCAGAAAAAGGGCAGCGCTTTTACCCCATCCCTGCTCCGGCTTCTTTATAAACAGTGATTTGGAAAAGGAATAACAAAATGAATACTGTAGTGATTGTTGATTGCCTTCGTACGCCAATGGGACGTTCGAAAGGCGGAGCATTTCGCCACCAGCGCGCTGAAGATCTCTCGGCTCATCTGATGAAGGGAATATTGGCTCGTAACCCACAAGTCAATCCGCAAGAGATCGAAGACATTTATTGGGGCTGTGTACAACAAACCTTAGAACAAGGGTTTAATGTCGCTCGTAATGCCGCCTTACTTGCTGGTCTACCAATAGACATTGGCGCGGTTACCGTCAACCGTTTATGCGGCTCATCGATGCAAGCTTTACACGACGCAGCACGAGCAATTATGGTTGGTGATGCGGAGATCTGCTTGGTCGGTGGTGTTGAGCATATGGGTCATGTACCGATGAATCATGGTGTTGACTTCCATCCTGGTTTATCAAAGAACGTAGCCAAAGCCGCCGGTATGATGGGCTTAACCGCAGAAATGCTTGGCAAGCTGCATGGCATAAGCCGTGAGCAACAAGATGCTTTCGCGGCTCGTTCTCATCAACGCGCTCAAGCCGCAACCGTCGAAGGCCGTTTTAAAAATGAGATTTTACCGACCGAAGGTCATAGCGCAGATGGAACCTTATTTACGCTAGATTATGATGAAGTCATCCGCCCAGAAACGACGGTTGAAGGTTTAGCAGAACTGCGTCCAGTTTTTGATCCCGCCAATGGAACTGTGACTGCTGGCTCTTCATCTGCTCTTTCTGATGGCGCATCGGCTATGCTGATCATGAGTGAAGCCAAAGCTAAAGCCTTAGGACTGACCATTCGCGCTAAAGTCAAATCAATGGCGATTGCCGGTTGCGACCCATCGATTATGGGTTATGGACCAGTACCCGCGACCAAAAAAGCGCTGCAACGCGCTGGACTAACAATGGCTGATATCGATCTCGTCGAGTTAAATGAAGCCTTTGCCGCCCAATCTCTGCCTTGTGCGAAAGATCTTGGTTTGATGGATTTAGTCGATGAGAAAGTCAACTTAAACGGTGGTGCGATTGCTTTAGGCCATCCTTTAGGCTGTTCAGGAACCCGTATTTCGACGACATTGATCAACCTCATGGAAGAGAAAGATGCTAAATATGGTCTGGCTACGATGTGTATTGGCCTAGGTCAAGGTATAGCAACGATTTTTGAACGTCCATAACACGTTGATTTATGTTTGAAGAGCCAGTTTAATCACTGGCTCTTCTTTTTAAGCGTCAGTTTTTAACCAATCGCGATGTAACTGCTCACTATCACCTAAATAATCTACCATCCATTCAATTAATTGATGGTTCTCATCTTTACGCCACACTAAGCAACATTGACTTAATGGCTTATTATCAGGGAGATCTTTAGCAATTAACTGACCAGAAGACAGCAAAGGTTGAGCCATATGACTGGGCATAAAACCTACCCCTAATCCTTTTTTTAAACACTCCTTCGCACTATACCAATTGGGTAGTAAAAGACGTCGCTGCTTTGGATAATGCCCTGTATGACGCTTAGGTAATAGACTGGAAGTATCATCCAAACAAATCGCAGGATATTGGCTCACCAGTTCTTCAGTTAACATATCGACATCTGCACAAGG
This sequence comes from Vibrio sp. 2017_1457_13, assembly GCF_030851525.1. NCBI lineage: Bacteria > Pseudomonadati > Pseudomonadota > Gammaproteobacteria > Vibrionales > Vibrionaceae > Vibrio > Vibrio sp. 2017_1457_13. The sequence goes on along the minus strand of NZ_VHTA01000012.1, from coordinate 69,882 downwards.
ATGATCTGGGGATAACACGAACACCCAATCTAATAATCCCATATCGCGCACTTCAAAATCCCCACCAACAGGTATTGCGGAGGTCGCCCCAATCACAATATCTGCCCGGCCTTGAGAAATCGCCTCCCACGATCCATTAAACACTTCCATATTGATTTGTAGCTCGGCAAATTCAAACGTTTGATAAAAGTTCTCAACCATAGGTTTGATGCAATCAAGCTTGACGACATTATCTAGCGTCAATTTAAGGGTTTTTTGCCATCCGTGTGCTGCTCTTCTGGTTTGAGATTTAATCTCTTCCATTTGCCGCAACAAATGGCGAGCTTCGACCATAAAAAGCTCACCAGCACTGGTTAATTCCACTTTTCGCGGTAAACGACGAAATAAAATCACCCCCAACTCCGTTTCGACTTGACGAACCCCATAGCTGATCGCCGAGGGAACTTTATGCAAGACCTCTGCTGCCGCAGTAAAACTGCCTAATCTGGCAACGGTATCAAGCATTTCCAGAGATGATTTAGAGAACATAGCCAACCCACCAATCAATTTTTTTGAACGATAACCAATAAATTTCGCGTTTCATTTAATACAAAATAATCAATACAATAAATAACCATAGAGAACATAGCTATCAATAGCAAACAACAAGAAAAAATGAATTAATTTTTTTGATAGGAATAAAAATGAAAGTCTCACCTTTACAACTGTTTTACTTATCAGCGCTATCGATGCTCGGCTTTATTGCTACCGATATGTATTTACCTGCCTTTAAAATCATGGAACATGATTTTGCGACAGGTCCAGAGCAGATCGCGCTGTCTTTGACGGTATTTTTAATGGGGATGGCGATAGGCCAACTTTTATGGGGCTTAGCCTCCGATAAGTTTGGACATCGTAATACCTTAATTGTCGGACTGGTGATTTTTACCATTGCTTCTTGCGGCTTAGCTTATAGCGAAGAAGTATGGCAATTGCTGAGTTTACGTTTTGTCCAAGCGATTGGGGTTTGTGCACCAGCGGTTATTTGGCAAGCGATGGTGATTAAGCGTTACCCGAGTCAAGTTAGCCAACAACTTTTTGCAACGATAATGCCACTAGTCGCATTATCCCCTGCGCTGGCACCACAATTGGGAGTGCTGCTCGCCAATACCTTCGGCTGGCATAGTATTTTCTTTACGCTCACTCTGATGGGGGTTGCTCTGGTTATCTGTACGGGTTTACAAGACAACGTCAAAGGTGATCCGAAAACAACATCGATTGCCGAAGATATCAAATATCTTTTCCAAAGTCGGGCTTATATCGGTAATGTGATGATGTTTGCTTGTGCTTCTGCGGCTTTTTTTGCCTATCTAACCGGAATGCCAGAAATCATGGCACAGCTAGGTTATGAAGCCAAAGACATTGGGATGAGCTTTATCCCACAAACCATCGCGTTCATGGTTGGGGGTTATATTGGTAAAAAATCGGTCAACAAATATGGGGATGAGAAAGTCCTTAAGCAACTACTCGCCCTATTTACCTTATCATCGGTACTGATATTTGTTGCATCGCAGTGGACACTCACCTCTATTTGGCCAATCTTAGCGCCTTTCTGTTTGATCGCTGTAGCGAATGGTGCACTTTACCCAATAGTAGTTAATCGTGCACTATCGAGCGCAAAACATAGCCCAGCCACTGCCGCGGGTATGCAAAATAGCCTGCAAATTTGTGCCGCAAGTTTAGCCAGCGCTTTAGTCGCTACATTAGCAAGTCAAGCTCAAGTGGTTACTGGCGTCGCAATTATTATTTGTATGTTTGGTCTTTGGGTCGGATACATCATTGCTAACCGACACTTAAGCCAACAGTTTACCACACCGGATAACTCTCGCGTTGTGCGCGATAAATAGCGACGTAAACGAAGTGCAAAAACACCATCGCCCGCATGATGCGGGCGATGGTGTTTAGAACACGGTTTATTTTTTCATAGGCCGTGACCACCCAGAAATTTTCTTTTCTTTAGCGCGAGTAATCACTAACTCACCAGCGGCCACAGGCTTAGTCAGCGTGGTTCCCGCACCAACCGTTGCTCCATCCGCTATCGTAACCGGTGCAATCAATTGGCTATCTGAACCGATAAATACGTCATTGCCAATAATCGTTTTATGTTTATTAGCCCCATCGTAATTACAAGTAATTACTCCTGCCCCAATATTAACCCGCTGCCCAACCTCGGCATCCCCTAGGTAAGTAAGATGATTGGCCTTTGAGCCTTCACCCAAGCGAGCATTTTTCATCTCGACAAAGTTACCGACATGGGCATCATCACGCAGTTCAGCGCCGGGGCGTAAACGGCTGAATGGACCGACGGTACAATCTTCACCGACCGTTGCCCCTTCAATAATGCTATAGGGACGAATTACTGTATTATCATCAATCTCACAATCAATAAGGATTGAACCGGCACCAATCACAACGTTATTGCCTATCGATACCTGACCTTCGATCACGACATTAACGTCAATTTCGACATCAACCCCACATTGCAACTCACCGCGCAGATCAAATCGTGCAGGATCGCGCAACATCACGCCTTGCTCAAGCAACTTATTAGCTTGGCGAGCTTGGAAAGCACGCTCTAAACGAGCAAGTTGAATGCGATCATTGACACCTTCCACTTCAATTGAACTGACTGGATGTACCGCTTCAACCGCCCGCCCTTCATCATGAGCAGCGGCAATCACATCCGTTAAATAATACTCACCCTGAGCGTTATTCTTATTAAGCCCTTTTAACCAGCGTTTTAAATCTCCACCCGTGGCAACCATAACACCCGTGTTGATCTCTTTAATTTGTTTTTGCTCTTCACTGGCATCTTTCTGCTCAACAATCGCCACCACTGGGCCGTTCTTACGGACAATACGTCCATAGCCCGTTGGGTTATCGAGAACCACCGTCAACAGCGCAATACCACCCGTTGGTTGAGCTTCAAGTAAACTTTCTATGGTCTGCTCAGAGATCAATGGAACATCACCATACAAAACCAAGATTTTTTCATCGTCTCTAAACTGATCCGACGCCTGATCCACCGCGTGTCCAGTGCCGAGTTGCTCTGCTTGCAAAACCCAGTTAACGGGCTCATCGGCCAGAACGTGTTGCATTTGCTCTCCACCATGCCCATACACCAAATGGATATTGTGTGCTCCAAGATTATGGCAGGTGCTAATCACATGTTTGACCATGGGCTTTCCTGCCAAAGTGTGCAGCACTTTAGGAATATGGGAGTGCATACGGGTGCCTTTGCCTGCAGCAAGGATCACAGCGCTAAATTTCATCGGATACCTATGACGTTATATAAAATATGGCTCGCATTTTAGCGGGTAACACGAGACGTGTTAATTTTCTAGTGCAAGTTTTTGATAAAAAACCAACAAAAAGGCGACCAAAAGGTCGCCTTTTATGATTACGTACTGAAAAGAGATCAGCGACGCTTTCTTATTAGATCAATGACTCGTAACTGAGCAATCGCTTTAGCCAGTTCACTCGATGCCTGCGCAAAGTTCACATCACCATGATTGTCATTTAGCAACTCTTCTGCTGAGCGTTTCGCTTCAGCCGCTTTTGCTTCATCAAGCTCTTCAGCACGAATCGCAGTATCTGCTAAAATCGTTACATCATTCGGTTGAACTTCGAGTATGCCACCAGAAAGGTAAATAATTTCTTCTTTACCTTTTATGGTTACAATACGCACCATCCCCGGTCTGATGTAAGTCAGTAAAGGGACGTGTCCTGCTAAAACGCCTAAATCTCCGCTTTCACCCGAGACTTGAATAGACCGCGCCCAACCGGAAAAAATCCGCTTTTCAGCACTGACTACATCTAAGTTAAAGGTTACTGATGCTGTCATAAAGCCTCCTTGGAGATTTGAGCGTTATAGCTTCTTGGCATTCTCAAGTGCATCGTCAATCGTACCGCAGTACATGAACGCTTGCTCTGGAATGTCATCATAATCGCCAGCTAATAAACCTTTAAAGCCACGCAACGTCTCTTTCAGCGATACGTAAACACCCGGGTCACCAGTAAAGACTTCCGCTACGTGATAAGGCTGAGTTAAGAAACGCTCAATCTTACGCGCGCGAGCAACCACTTGCTTATCAGATTCAGACAACTCGTCCATACCCAAAATCGCAATGATATCTTTAAGTTCTTTATAGCGCTGTAGCGTTGACTGAACACCACGAGCAACATCGTAATGCTCTTGACCAACCACCAATGGATCCAACTGACGAGACGTTGAATCAAGCGGGTCAATCGCAGGGTAAAGACCCATTGCCGCGATGTTACGGTTAAGTACTACCGTTGCATCCAAGTGAGCAAACGTCGTCGCTGGTGACGGGTCAGTTAAGTCATCCGCAGGTACATAAACCGCTTGTACTGAAGTGATAGAACCCGTCTTCGTTGACGTGATACGCTCTTGCAGTACACCCATCTCTTCAGCAAGCGTTGGCTGATAACCTACCGCAGAAGGCATACGACCAAGCAGTGCCGATACCTCTGTTCCCGCAAGGGTATAGCGGTAGATGTTATCAATAAACAGCAATACGTCACGACCTTCATCACGGAATTTCTCCGCCATGGTCAAGCCAGTCAAAGCAACACGTAGACGGTTACCTGGTGGCTCGTTCATCTGGCCATAAACCATCGCTACTTTTGATTCTTCTGGTTTTTCGATGTTAACAACACCCGCTTCCTGCATTTCATGGTAGAAATCGTTACCCTCACGAGTACGCTCTCCCACCCCAGCAAATACAGAAAGACCTGAGTGTTGTAGTGCGATGTTATTGATAAGCTCCATCATGTTAACGGTCTTACCTACACCGGCACCACCAAAGAGACCGATTTTACCGCCTTTAGCAAACGGACAAATCAAATCAATTACTTTTACACCAGTTTCAAGTAGCTCTGTCGAGTTAGATTGCTCTTCATAGCTTGGCGCTAAACGGTGAATAGAGTAAGTCTCTTCTGCACCAATTTCTCCGCGCTCGTCAATCGCATCACCGAGTACGTTCATGATACGACCAAGGGTTTTAACCCCTACTGGTACTGATATTGGACCGCCAGTATTTTCAACTGTCATTCCACGACGTAAACCATCTGAGCTGCCCATTACAATACAGCGAATGATACCACCGCCTAACTGTTGTTGAACCTCAAGAACAAGACGCTCTTTTGAGTCTTGAACGTTAAGTGCATCATAAACGCTAGGCACTGAGCTCTGTGGAAACTCTACGTCGACTACCGCACCGATGATCTGTACGATCTTACCTGTAGCCATCGTTAATCCTCTAGTCTGTTAATTACCTTTGTTAAACCGCTGCTGCGCCGCTAACAATCTCTGACAATTCTTGGGTGATGGCTGCTTGGCGAGCCTTGTTATACACCAGTTGTAAATCATCAATCAGATTACCTGCGTTATCCGATGCTGCTCTCATCGCAACCATTCGGGCAGACATTTCACACGCTAAGTTTTCCACTACGGATTGATATACTTGTGCTTCGATATAACGAGTCATCAAAGTATTCAGTAGTTTGTTCTGATCAGACTCAAACATGTAACTCCAAGCATGCTTGCGACCTGAATCATCTTCTTGCGCTTTCGGCAAAGGTAACAATTGTTCCATCTTTGGTTGTTGAGTCATCGAGTTAACAAACTCGTTGTACACTAGGAACAAACGATCGATTTCACCTTCTTTGTACTTAGTCAGCATAACGCTGATAGAACCGATCAAATCATCTAATTGTGGCTCATCACCGATACCGGTTTTCTGAGCGACAATTTTTGCTCCTATGCCTCGGAAATAAGAACTACCTTTACTTCCAATCATCGCGATTTCAATCGCAGTGCCACGGCTAGAATATTCATTCATATGCGCAACGGCTTTTTTAAACATATTAATGTTTAAACCACCACACAAACCGCGATCGGTGGATACGACGATATACCCAACACGTTTAGCTTCACGTTCTTCTAAGTAAGGATGAGTAAACTCCAAAGTACCGTTTGCTAAATGACCAATGACTTTACGAATTGTTTTTGAATATGGACGAGGCCCTTCCATCGCATCTTGAGTTCGACGCATTTTAGAAGCCGCAACCATTTCCATTGCTTTAGTAATTTTTTGAGTGCTTTTGACACTCCCAATCTTACTGCGAATCTCTTTTGTATTGGCCATCGTTACTCTCCGTTAATTACAATGTGGCTTGTAATTACCAAGTCTGAGTTGCTTTAAAATCTTCCACTAACTTTTTCAACTTAGCTTCAATTTCATCGTTGTAAGCACCCGTCTTGTCAATTTCCGTTTTTAAATCGGCATATTGAGAATGAGCATACGACAGAAGTGCAGATTCAAAATCCAACACTTTATTCAATTCGACATCGCTTAAGTAACCGCGCTCAGCAGCAAAAATAACCAACGCCTGATCAAAAACTGACATTGGTGCATACTGCTTTTGCTTCATCAATTCAGTCACTTTTTGACCATGGTTAAGCTGACGTTTCGTCGCCTCATCCAGATCAGAAGCAAACTGAGCAAATGCCGCAAGTTCACGATAAGCCGCCAGAGCAGTACGGATACCACCAGAGAGCTTTTTGATGATTTTTGTCTGTGCAGCACCACCTACCCGAGATACAGAGATACCGGGATCGACCGCAGGACGAACACCAGCATTAAATAACTCAGTTTGTAGGAAGATCTGACCATCGGTAATCGAAATTACGTTGGTTGGTACGAAAGCAGAAACGTCACCGGCTTGGGTTTCAATGATCGGTAATGCCGTTAAAGAACCGGTTTTACCTTTCACTTCACCGTTAGTGAAACGTTCTACATACACTTCACTCACACGAGCCGCACGCTCTAAGAGACGAGAGTGGAGGTAAAAAACGTCACCAGGGAAAGCTTCACGACCCGGTGGACGACGCAACAATAGCGAGATTTGACGATACGCCACCGCTTGCTTTGATAAGTCATCATAAACAATCAGCGCATCTTCACCACGGTCACGGAAGTATTCACCCATGGCACAGCCAGAATAAGGCGCTAGATATTGTAGTGCTGCTGATTCAGAAGCAGAAGCGACCACAACGATGGTGTTTTTCAATGCACCATGCTCTTCCAGTTTACGTACAACGTTAGCAATGGTTGACGCTTTTTGGCCAATCGCTACGTAGATAGAATAGATACCTGAATCTTTCTGGTTAATGATCGCATCAATCGCCAAAGCGGTTTTACCCGTCTGACGGTCACCGATAATCAGCTCACGCTGACCACGACCGATAGGAATCATCGCATCAACAGATTTATAACCCGTTTGTACAGGCTGATCGACCGATTTACGATCAATAACCCCAGGGGCAATCACTTCTACTGGAGAAGTTAATTTTGCTTCAATCGGACCTTTACCATCAATTGGCACACCTAACGTGTTCACCACTCGACCCAAAAGCTCTGGACCTACTGGGACTTCAAGAATACGCCCAGTACTGGTCACTTTCATACCCTCACTGAGATCAGTGTAAGGGCCCATGACAACAGCACCTACCGAATCACGTTCAAGGTTAAGTGCGAGAGCAAAATTGCCGCCCGGCAGTTCAATCATTTCACCTTGCATCACGTCCGCTAGGCCGTGAATACGGATGATACCATCGCTTACTGATACGATAGTACCTTCATTGCGAGCATCAGAAACAACGTTGAAACCTTCAATTCGCTTTCTGATGATTTCGCTGATTTCCGTGGAATTAAGTTGCATTGCTCCAATTCCCCTAATTAAGACTTCATCACGTCTTTCAGACGATTAATACGACCCAGTAACGAGTTATCAAGGATATTATCCTCTACTCGAATAACGGCTCCGCCAATAAGATTGCTGTCAATTTGGCAATTCAGCTTTACTTTACAGTCATAGCGTTTTTCTAAGTTACTGGTTAAAGTTTCAACCTGTTCATCGCTTAACTCATAAGAGCTCACCACTTGAACTTCTTTAGTACCAGAAGATTCTGTAGCAAACTTTTGAAACTGCTGACATATATCACCGAGCGCCGCTATGCGACGATTTTCCATCAACACCAATAAAAAATTAAGCATGGGTTGATCAAACTGCTCACCCGCAACATCAGCGTACACCTGCAACAATTGTTGTGATTGTAAGCTAAAAGCGGCCGATGATAATTCAGGCACCAACGACATTGTTTTTGCCAATTCGAGCATAGCTGACCACTGTTCAACCATACTGTGTTCACTGGCATAACTGAATGCAGCCTTAGCGTATGGACGAGCAATCGTTGTCAAATCCGACATACAAATGCACTCCTTTATAGCTTCGCAGAAATACTATCAAGTATGTCTTGGTTAGCTGCCTTATCGACAGTTCGTTGAACAATCTTCTCAGCGGCAAGTAAAGCAAGAGTAGACACTTCTTTTTGTAGCTCATTACGAGCTCGCAAAATTTGCGCTTCTAGTTCTGCTTGGCCTTGAGCCAAGATATGCTCACGCTCGTGCGCTGCTTCTTGACGAGCTTCGTCTAAAATTTGAGCTTTGCGTTTGTTCGCTTGCTCAATAATGACTAGCGCCTCTTTTTTAGCAATTTTAAGCTGGTCTGCAGCATTGCTTTTAGCCAGATTAAGGGCTTTATCAGCACGCTCAGCAGAAGCTAAACCATCAGCGATCGTTTTCTGACGCTCTTCTATGGCACTCATCAAAGGAGGCCATACATACTTCATGCAGAACCAAACAAAGATTAAAAATGCGATGGTTTGGCCCAACAGAGTTGCATTGATATTCACACTAACTCTCCTTTATTTTGCTTCTGTTTACCCAATCATCTGTGCGTTTGGGTGACACAAAAAGGACAAGTTATGCAAACAGCATGTACATAGAGATACCAACACCAATCATAGGTACCGCATCAAGCAGACCAGCAATAATAAACATGTTAGTTTGTAGTACAGGGGCCATTTCTGGTTGACGAGCAACAGATTCAAGGAATTTACCACCAAGGATAGCAAAGCCAAAAGCAGTCGCTAGAGCACACATACCTAGTAGTAGAGCAACAACGAAATAAGTTTCCATAATAAAAGTCTCCAGTTTTCTTGGGTTGTTTAAATTAAGAGTTTAATGAGAGTCATTACTTGCCATGCTGAGATAAACTATCGTCAACATCATAAAAATAAAGGCTTGCAGAGTAATAACCAGTACATGGAAGATGGCCCAAATGACATGCGCGACAACGCCTAAGCCACCGAGTACGAAACCAGCACCGTAAGTGATTGCGATCAAAACAAAGATCAGCTCACCCGCGTACATGTTACCGTACAGACGTAGCGAAAGGGATACCGGTTTTGCCAAAAATGACACCGTCTCAAGAACTAAGTTGAAAGGAATCAACGCCCAATGGTTAATTGGATGTAGGGTAAATGCCTTAACAAACCCCTTAAATCCTTGGTATTTGATGTAATAAGCAATTACCAATATCATGACCCCAATAGCCATTGCCAAGGTGATATTCAAGTTAACCGTAGGGAGAATCTTGAAATATTCGACACCAGCCAATGTCATTGCTGTAGGGACATAATCCACTGGCACTAAGTCCATTAAGTTCATCAAGAAAATCCAGACGAAAATGGTTAATGCTAATGGTGCGACCAACTTATCCTTGCCATGAAAAGTTCCTTTGACTAAGCCGTCAACCTGCTCAACGAGCATTTCAACAAAGCATTGCCATTTACCAGGAACTCCCGTGGTTGCATTTTTCCCAACACGATAAAACAACCACAAAAACAGCACGCCTAGACCCACTGAGAACAATAACGCATCCCAGTTTAACGTCCAAAATCCAGCATCCGCACAGCCGTAGTTTGTGGTGATGTTGCCATCAACCAAACAAACTTGAGCGCTTGTGAGGTGGTGCTGAATATATTCCTTCGGAGTATCAGCCATGGTGGTTCCCATTTTTTGCGGTAAGTAGTATAGGTGCAAACCAAAACATCAAGATGGTCAGTTTATAACCTGACATCATGGCACCAGGATGATGCACATCAGTGAGATTAAAAATCAGCACAAACATGATAACGGTTAACACCAGCTTTAAAGCCCACCCCATCATAATAAACCCGAGCATAACCGTACCGTCAGCATCTGGTTTTGGGAGAAAGGCAAACAGTGTATAGACATAGTTACCGATGAGGGCAATCGCTCCACCTTTTAAGATAAAACGCGCTTCATCGGGTCCCCAGTACATATACGTCACGCCTCCGATCAGCAACAAAAAAACCAGCTGAAGGTGAACAACTCGAAATGCCGCCTTAGCTTGCTGACTCTGTGTTGCTATAAACATCAAAAGCACCTGTTTTCTGTATTATTCGCCAAGTTACAGTACGTTAATAAAACATTGCAACTCGGTGAAAAAAGCTTCGAAATTATATATAGGTATCGTAAAAACTCAACTGAAAGCGGGTGAGCCAAGCCGCAGAAAATATATTCTATGACCGATTTTTATGATGCAATCGTATCTAATTGTTTCAATAGCTCGATCAATTGTTCTTGATTTGTAAAATCAATGGTTAAACGTCCTTTGCCATTGACTTGTAACTTTACCGCCATCTTTTTTTGTAATCGCTCAGCCAGTGCAGATAACTGCTGCTCAACCTCCGTAGCCAAGACGGGTGAAACAGGAGCCGCAGGAGCCTCACTAGACCAACGTTTAACTAAAGATTCAGCCTGACGTACCGTTAGTTGCTTGTCGACCATTACTTGTGCACAAGGCTGCTGTTGATCTACAGGTAAAACCAGTAGGCTACGAACATGACCCATTTCCAGTTGTTTACTTTCAACGAGACGCTTAACGGCATCATCCAACTGATTTAAACGCAGTAAGTTACTTACTGTGGTGCGCGATTTGCCGATCACATCCGCCACTTGCTGATGGGTTAACTTAAATTCATCTTGTAATCGTTCTAGTGCCTGAGCTTCTTCGATCGCATTCAGATCTTCACGCTGGATATTTTCGATCAACGCCATCGCGATCGCGGCACGATCATCGACCCGCTTGATCAAGCAAGGCACTTGTTTTAAACCCGCCTGCTTAGCGGCACGCCAACGGCGCTCACCCGCGATGATCTCAAAACCACCAAACTCAAGCGGCCTAACCACGATGGGTTGAATTATGCCTTGTGACTGAATAGAAAGAGCAAGCTCTTCCAGTGCTTCTGATGACATATCCTTACGAGGCTGATAAATGCCTGGTTTCAGGCTAGTAATCGATAACTCGATTAACTCACCATCGGTTGACATCGCTTGGCTGTGTGAAGCGGTTTGTTGCTTTTCCCTCGCCATAGAGCTGGTTGCCAGTAAAGCATCTAAGCCTTTTCCTAAACCACGTTTCGACATCTCAGAGCGTTCCTTTTCGGTATTATGCAGGGATTTCTTCGCGACGCAGCATTTCGCCCGCTAAAGCGAGGTAAGCTTTAGAACCCGCGGAATGCTTATCATAATACATGGCTGGTTTACCATGACTTGGGGCTTCAGCGAGCCGAACGTTACGTGGAATAACCGTGCGATACACTTTATTGCCAAAATGTTTTTTCAGCTGATCAGACACTTCATTTGCGAGTCGATTGCGTGGATCATACATGGTTCGTAATAATCCTTCGATCTTTAGATTCTCATTGACGACGGCGGCAAGTTTACTGATGGTGTCCATCAAAGCCGTTAACCCTTCTAACGCAAAATACTCACACTGCATGGGCACCAACACCGAATCGGCGGCAGCCATCGCATTGATTGTAAGTAGGTTTAAAGAAGGGGGGCAATCAATAAAGATGAAATCATAGTTATCGCGAACTAATGCCAACGCATTTTTCAAACGTACTTCTCGAGCAAACACTTCCATCAGCTTAATTTCGGCCGCGGTGACATCGCCATTCGCGGCAATCAAATCATAGTAACCCGACGTTTTTCTACACACCACTTGTTCAAATGGTGCTTCTTCGACAAGTAATTCATAAGCGGTGGCATCGACTTGGTATTTATCCACGCCACTGGCCATCGTTGCGTTGCCTTGCGGGTCAAGATCAACCACCAAAACTTTACGTTTTGTGGCCGCCATTGAAGCCGCTAAATTAATGCACGTTGTTGTTTTACCTACGCCACCTTTCTGGTTGGCGATCGCTACGATTTTGCCCACGGTATGCCTCGCTATTATCCCTTGCGCGATAAGATTACAAGATGACGCTCACCTTCCAACTCCGGAACTTTCAAAGCTTTGATGTCGATCACACTGCACCATTCAGGAAGAGAGTTTAGCTCTTCTTGCGGACGTTGCCCCTTTAAGGCTAAAAACACCCCCTGTTTAGCACAAGGTAAGTGATGACACCACTCTACCATATCTAACATGGAAGCAAAGGCACGACTGAGTACGCCATCAAAACCGTGCTCTGGCTTAAACTCTTCTACTCGACTTTGCAGTGCGGTGACATTATCGATTCTCAGCTCATGCAAAACTTGCTTAATAAATCGGATCCGCTTGCCTAAGCTATCGAGTAACACAAACTGTCTATCTGGGTTCATGATCGCCAAAGGAATCCCAGGCAATCCAGGCCCCGTACCTACATCAATAAAGCGTTGCCCCTGTAAATACGGGCTGACCACAATACTATCGAGAATATGCTTAACCAACATTTCCTGTGGATCGCGTACAGAAGTTAGATTATACGCTTTATTCCACTTATTGAGTAACTCTACGTAACCGACCAGTTGCTCACGCTGCTGATCGGAAACGACCAAATCCGTTTGTGCAATCAATGCATCGAGTTTACTTCGTAATGGGTTCATTACGCAGCCTCTCCTTTTTTCAAGAGACCTTGCTTTTTCAGGTGTACTAATAAAATCGAGATAGCGGCAGGAGTTATCCCCGAGATACGCGATGCAATCCCTAATGTTTCTGGCTTCGCCGCGTTTAATTTAAGTACAACTTCATTCGATAAGCCTTTGACTTGCTTATAATCTAAATCTGCAGGCAATTTGGTATGCTCATAGCGCAATGATTTTTCTATTTCATCTCGCTGACGCTGAATATAACCTTCGTATTTAACTTGAATCTCAACTTGTTCCGCCGCTTCACTATCTTCAATCGCTGGAGAAAACGTCGCGATAGACGTCACCTGTTGATAGCTCATTTCTGGACGACGTAACAAATCTTCCCCATTGGCTTCTCGCGAAATAGGGGTTTTCAATAATGCGTTCAATGCCTCAGCATCTGTAGACGTTGGATTAATCCAGGTTTCTTTTAAACGCTGGCGTTCTTGCTGCATATGCTCGACTTTTTGATTAAAACGAGCCCAACGTTGTTCACAAACTAAACCCAGTTGATAAGCTTTTTCTGTGAGACGGAGATCGGCGTTATCTTCGCGCAGCAACAAACGGTATTCAGCGCGAGAAGTGAACATACGATAAGGTTCTTTGGTGCCCATGGTTGAAAGATCATCGATCAATACGCCCATATAAGCTTGATCGCGGCGCGGGCTCCAACCTTCTTTATCTTGGCTATACAAGCTGGCATTCAAACCTGCCATCAAGCCTTGAGCGGCCGCTTCTTCATAGCCGGTGGTACCATTGATTTGTCCAGCAAAGAACAGGCCGTTAATAAACTTGGTCTCGTAAGTCTGTTTTAGATCTCTTGGGTCAAAGAAGTCATATTCAATCGCATAACCAGGTCGAACAATATGCGCATTTTCGAAGCCCTGCATCGAGCGCACAATTTGTACTTGGACATCAAACGGCAAACTGGTCGAGATACCATTAGGGTAAAGCTCGGTTGTTGTTAGTCCTTCAGGCTCAATAAAAATTTGGTGGCTGTTCTTATCTGCAAAGCGCATCACTTTATCTTCAATGGATGGGCAATAACGCGGACCAATCCCTTCGATAACTCCGGCATACATCGGGCTACGATCCAAGTTATTACGAATCACATCATGGGTTTTTTCATTAGTGTGGGTAATAAAACAAGGAATTTGACGTGGATGTTGCTCACGATTACCCATGAATGAAAAAACTGGCGTTGGATTATCGCCGTGTTGTGCTTCTAGCTGGGAGAAATCAACACTACGTGCATCAATTCGTGGCGGAGTACCCGTTTTTAAACGATCGACACGGAATGGCAGTTCACGTAAACGATGAGCCAAAGCGATCGAAGGAGGATCCCCAGCTCGACCGCCTGAAAAGTTTTCTAATCCTATGTGGATCTTGCCACCAAGGAAAGTCCCTACCGTCAATACCACCGATTTAGCGTGAAACTTAAGGCCCATTTGCGTGACAACACCACGCACATGATCTTGTTCAACGATCAAGTCGTCGGCTGCCTGCTGAAACAGGGTTAAATTCGGCGTATTTTCTAATGCATGACGAACATAAGCTTTATAAAGTGCACGATCTGCCTGAGCTCGAGTTGCACGAACCGCTGGACCTTTAGAAGCATTTAAAGTTCTAAATTGAATACCTGCATGGTCAATGGCTTGTGCCATTAAACCACCCATCGCATCCACTTCTTTGACTAAATGGCCTTTACCAATTCCGCCGATCGCGGGATTGCAGGACATCTGGCCTAAAGTATCGATATTATGAGTCAGAAGTAACGTACGCTGTCCTGTACGAGCGGCTGCGAGTGCGGCTTCCGTTCCTGCGTGACCGCCACCAACCACAATGACGTCAAATGTTTCGTGATAAAGCATGAACGACCTCAGGTATTTATTGAGATAGGGATAAACAAAAGAGACGTATTCTACCTTCTTTCCTAAGCAGAGAAAATCGGTTTTCGAGTTTTTTACTTCACGCGTTATTTAATAATATAAAGAAAGATCTATAGAGAGATCTTTTATTAGATCTATTATTACGCAAGATGATCTCTGTGGATAAGCGGGAAATGATCAACAAGATCATGATCATGTTAGCGATCAGATCATGTGTTCAGACACTGATCAAATCGCGTATTAGCTGGGATCAAAAAAAGGTTTTATGCACAGGCATAAAAAAGATCTTCAGTTTAAAAAGAATAACTATAGGTTAATCACCGTATAAAGACATACTTATCCACAAGTGTTCGGAGAGTCAACCAAGTGAATAGGGATAAAAAGTGATGGGTATGAAGAGTGAAAAACGTAAAAAAGCGGCCGAAGCCGCTTTTTTGTTGTTTCTGAGAGTAGGGATTACTGATTTTCTAATAGATGATGCTGATTAATGGCAATCTTACGCGGTTGCATAGCTTGTGGTATTTCTCGTTCTAAGTCGATATGCAATAAACCGTTTTCAAGCCCTGCTCCCATCACTTTTACGTAGTCCGCTAATTGGAATTTACGTTCAAAATTACGTTCAGCAATACCTTGATAGATATAGTTGCGGTTGTCTTCTTGCTGACGCTCACCGCGAACAATTAAGGTATTTTCTTGTTGAGTAATATCGAGTTCTTGCTCGGCAAAGCCAGCAACCGCCATTGTGATACGGTATTTATTGTCTTCTTGTTGCTCGATATTGTAAGGAGGATAACCCCCTTGAGTATTTTTGTTACTGTTTGCTTCCATCATATTTAATAGACGGTCAAAGCCAATCGCGTTGCGGTATAAAGGAGTAAAATCGACAGTTCTCATAATGCTATCCTCTTAGTAAGCAATAGTCTTAACGAGTTTCGTTAAGGATGAGGCTTATTGTTAACAACTAAGCTCATCAAGATTAATGTTGATGGACGGGCTTACCTCAGTGAGCGTAACGCCAATCCAAGTTGAGGCCCTTGCGGCATCCTCTTCACTACTTTATATAAGGTCAGTCGTTGGACTTTCAAGAGTCGCGTATCGATTTTTTTTAAAAAAAAGCCTAATCGGATGATTAGGCTCAGGGAGAATCGATTAGCTAAGAAAACGTTACTTGGCGCGACTTTTACGTGCTTTTTCTACTCCGTTTTCTGAGGCTTTTTCTTGTTTCAATTTACGCTTTTCCTTTAAGCTTAATTGAGGTTTCTTCAGGTCTTTTTTACTCATGAGTGAGATCTCCTTCATTTACTGACAAAGTAAACAACCACATGGTACAGATGTACGTCGAGGTTGGTATGACTGACGGGTAACTTGGGTGATAACAAAAGAGTGTCGTTGGCCGAGCAGTAGCAGACTAATCACTTCTTGCTCAGTTCGGCCAAACAGTGCGGCTCCTAAGTAGGAATCGACCGCAATATAGCCCACGGTATGATCACAACGATGATCTGCAACCAGCTTGATTTTAAAAGGACTGTTAGTGGCTACATCCAATAGGTGTACGGTATCACCTAAGCGAATGCTGGTGGCTCGAGGGCAATGCGGGGTATTTTGCTGCTCTTGTCGCTCGAACAATTGAATGAGGAGCAAAGGGGATTGGTAGGTGATAAACCCACTGGTTAGCCACCACATGCGTAGCGTTTGTAGCCATGATCGATAAAAGCGGTAAAGCATAGTGATTTCTCCTCACTCCTGATAACAAGACAGCCGTTAAGTGTCTCCCGAGAGCAAGTTTGCTCTCGGTCTAAACCAGAAATGCCATCACTATTCCTCCTGCAAACGTTGTGTGATTCCCTGTCACGGCTAGTGACGATTGGGCTATATCATGAAGTCTGTTGACTATAGCGAGTTAAAAAAAGAAAGCAAAAGTGCTCGACCAGAGAAAATGGCGTTTTTAGTCATTAAAGGACAGAAAATGGTAAGGGTAAGATTGATACTAGGACTAAAGGCCAGTTTTATCGAAATAAGAGAATAAAATGGTTATTTTCGCTGTTTATATAAACAAAAACGCAGTGCCGAAGCACTGCGTGAGAGAACACGATGTTATGAAAAACTACACATCTAAGTTTGCTACTCTTAATGCGTTGTTCTCAATAAAGGCCCGACGAGGTTCTACTTGATCGCCCATCAATGTGGTAAATAGTTCATCAGCACCGACGGCATCTTCAATGGTGACTTGCATCATGCGACGTGACTCAGGATCCATGGTGGTTTCCCAAAGTTGATCTGGGTTCATTTCTCCCAAACCTTTATAACGTTGGATTGCTAAACCACGACGTGATTCTTTAATGAGCCAGTCAAGGGCGGCGGTGAAACTGGAAACCACTTGGGTACGCTCGCCACGTTGAATGTATGCCCCCTCTTCTAGAAGCCCATCGAGCGAGTCAAAAAGATCCGCTAATCGGTTGTATTCTTTAGAATTAAGTAGATCAACACTGAGTAGGTAATCGTACGTAACTCCATGGGTACGGACGATAATTTTCGGTGAATAAACACCGAGCTCTGGATTATGCTCAATCGCAAAGTGATACTGACTTGCACCGACTTCTTTGGCGTTCAATTGAGTGACCAAACGTTCGGTCCATGCTTCTACCGCACTGCTATCTTGGCATTGTTGCTCGGTTAAACGTGGCATATAGGTAAATTCATTGAGCATCGCCAGTGGATAACGGCGGCTCATTCTTTCCACTAATTTCATCGCTGCATTGTATTGCAGCACCAGTTTCTCGAGTGGTTCACCCGCTAACGCTGGCGCATCGGCATTCACATGCAAAGAGGCATTATCGAGCGCTAAAGCAATTTGATATTGCGTCATGGCATCTTCATCTTTGATGTACTGCTCTTGTTTGCCTTTTTTGACTTTATACAGTGGTGGCTGAGCAATATAGATGTAGCCACGTTCGATCAATTCTGGCATTTGACGATAGAAGAAGGTCAATAATAGTGTTCGGATGTGCGAACCATCGACGTCAGCATCGGTCATGATGATGATATTATGATAACGCAGTTTGTCTGGGTTGTATTCATCGCGGCCAATACCACAGCCCAGTGCGGTGATCAGCGTCGCCACCTCTTGTGACGAGAGCATTTTATCAAAACGCGCTTTTTCTACGTTAAGGATTTTACCTTTGAGCGGCAAAATGGCTTGATTCTTACGGTTGCGTCCCTGCTTTGCAGAGCCGCCCGCTGAATCTCCCTCGACAATATACAGTTCAGACAGTGCTGGATCTTTCTCTTGGCAATCAGCAAGTTTGCCTGGCAAGCCTGCAAGGTCGAGTGCGCCTTTACGACGCGTCATTTCACGCGCTTTACGTGCCGCTTCGCGAGCTCGAGCGGCATCAATAATTTTACTGCACACCATTTTCGCTTCAGAAGGATGCTCTGCTAAAAACTCATTGAGCTTTTCACCCATCGCTGACTCAACCGCTGCCTTCACTTCAGAAGAGACCAATTTGTCTTTGGTTTGGCTGGAGAACTTAGGATCGGGAACTTTAACAGAAACGACCGCTGTTAAGCCTTCACGAGCATCATCGCCAGAGGTCGCGGTTTTGGCTTTTTTGCTGTAGCCTTCTTTTTCCATATAGGTGTTAAGCGTTCGAGTCAGTGCAGCACGGAATCCGGCTAAGTGAGTCCCGCCATCACGCTGTGGAATATTATTGGTAAAGCAGTAGATGTTTTCTTGGAAACCATCATTCCATTGCATAGCGACTTCAACGCTGGTGCCATCTTCACGGTCATGATTGAAGTGGAATACTTTGTCATGAATAGGCGTTTTATTGCGATTGAGGTGGGTAACGAACGCTCGAATTCCCCCTTCATACATAAAGTGATCGTGTTTATCCGCTTCACGCTCATCTTGTAGACGAATCGAGACACCTGAGTTTAAAAAAGACAGCTCACGCAGGCGTTTAGCTAGAATTTCATAATGGAATTCAATATTGGTAAACGTCTCGGCACTCGGCCAAAAGCGCAGTGTAGTACCAGTACGTTCGGTATCACCAACCACCGCTAAGGGTGCTTGAGGTACGCCATGACGATAGGTTTGAGTGTGAACTTTGCCACCACGATAAATGGTTAACACGACTTTTTCAGATAACGCGTTGACGACAGAAACCCCAACGCCGTGCAAGCCACCGGATACTTTGTAGGAGTTATCATCAAACTTACCCCCAGCGTGCAATACGGTCATGATAACTTCTGCAGCAGAGACGTTTTCTTCGGTATGTAATTCCGTTGGGATACCACGGCCATCATCGCTGACCGATACCGAGTTATCTTCATGAATTGTCACGACGATATCTTTACAGTGACCCGCTAACGCTTCATCTATTGAGTTATCCACCACCTCAAAAACCATGTGGTGAAGACCGGTGCCATCATCGGTGTCGCCGATGTACATTCCTGGACGCTTACGTACCGCGTCTAGACCCTTCAGTACCTTAATACTCGATGAATCGTAATTATTCGACATGAGTGACTCTCTCAGTAGTTATCCTTGCTCTATTGTGCCATGTTCGACATGAAACATCTTGCTATTCGGCTCGATCATGTCGGTGACTTGGCTTTCAGTAATAGAACTTACAAAAACTTGAGCCCCCGTCGCTTTTAAGCAGTCTGCTAGACGCTGACGACGTTGGCTATCGAGTTCGGAAGCAAAATCATCAATCAGATAAATGCATTGCTTCCCGGTCAGCTCGGTTAAATGTTGACCTTGTGCTACGCGCAGGGCGCAGACCATCAACTTAAGCTGGCCGCGTGATAGAACATCTTCTACAGGTGTTCCATTCACTTTTATTTTCAAATCCGCTTTGTTTGGACCGCTGAAGGTGTAACCCAACAATTGGTCACGGGCAAAGTTGTTTTGCAATATCTCTTTATAAGGCGTTTGTTTATCCCAACCTCGATAGTAGGTTAAGCTGATCGAAAATTCGGGTAAGAAGCTTTGGCACAATGCTTCGGCGACTTTTTTCATGTGCTCGACATAGATCTGACGCCATTGATCTATTTGCTCGGCAATCTGAGCTAATTCTTGATCCCAGTAGCTGATCTCGCGATAGCTTTTGGCGGTTTTAAGCAACGCATTACGCTGTTTATTTAAGCGTTTAAATCGTCCCCAAGCATCAAAAAAAGCGGGTTGAGAATGAAAAACCCCCCAATCAATAAAGGCTCGACGCTGTTTCGGTCCATCGGTTAGTAGTTCAAATCCTTCAGGATGAATTAACTGCAATGGTAGGACTTGCGCCAGCTGAGCTAACTTTTGTCCTGATTGACCGCCTATTTTAACCTCTGTTGAGCCATCTCGCTGCTTATTAATGCCAATCGGTAGCTCAAATTGATCCGAGTTCAAAAAACGGCCATGAACAAACAGTTCTGAGCACTCATTTTGGATCACTCTGCCAGTTAATGAGCTTTTAAATGAGCGGCCATGACCCAATAAATAGATAGCTTCTAGTACACTGGTTTTACCGCTGCCATTTGGACCAATAAGAAAATTAAAGCCTGATGACAGGGTCATATCACAGGCTTTAATGTTACGAAACTGCTGAACGACTAAGCGCGTTAATGGCATGCTATGTTCTTTATCTGTCAATTAAAGACGGATTGGCATCACCACGTACATGGCACTGTCGTCCTCAACATTTTCGATTAATGCACTGGCATTCGCATCTGACATTGAGATGCGGACTTGGTCACAGCGCAAAGTATTGAGCACATCAATCACATAACTGACGTTAAAACCAATCTCAATTGTCTCACCAGTAAAGCTCACATCGAGCATCTCTTCGGCTTCTTCTTGCTCTGGGTTATTGGCGGTAATGCGCATCGTTCCTTCAGCAAGGTTGACGCGCACGCCACGAAACTTTTCATTAGATAAAATCGCCGCGCGCGAGAAAGCTTGGCGTAATTCATCACAGCCAGTGATTAGCGTCTTATTAGTATTTTGCGGTAAAACTCGGCGATAATCAGGGAAACGGCCGTCAACGAGCTTGGATGTAAAGACAAATTGGTTGACTTCTGCACGTAGATTTGACGCACCAATTTGCAACACAACCGGTTGTTCTGGTGCATCAAGTAGTTTTACGAGCTCTAAAATGCCTTTACGAGGGACGATAATTTGTTTGTTTGCCAACGCTTGAGAGACGGTCGTTTGAGCGACAGCCATACGATGGCCATCTGTTGCTACGGCACGTAAGGTCGAAGCATCGATTTCAAACATCATTCCATTCAGATAATAACGCACATCTTGGTTAGCCATAGAAAACTGAGTTTTCTCAATCAGGCCCCGTAATTCGGCTTGAGTGACTGTAATATCGATATCGCTCTGCCAATCTTCAATATTTGGGAAGTCATTGGCTGGTAGGGTTGCCAGTGAAAAACGGCTGCGACCTGAGCGAATCGAAATGCGGTCTCCTTCAAGCAGCACGGTGATCACCGCACTGTCTGGTAAACCTCGACAGATATCCAAAAATTTACGCGCTGGAACGGTAATACTGCCTGCTTCAAAGTCCCCTTCCAGGGTAACTCGACTGATCAATTCCACTTCTAAGTCGGTTGCGGTGATCGAGAGTTGGTTATCTTCAATCTTTAATAATAAATGACTTAGAATGGGTAACGCAGCTCGCCCACCTAATGTACCGGAGACCTGTTGCAGGGGTTTAATAAAGTGACTACGTTCAATGGTAAATTTCATAGTGAGATCTTAACCTAACAATATGGAATAAAACGGTACCTAATAAGCGTTCAATATAGCGTAAAAACTTATGAAGAAAGGGTACGAATTAAATTGGAATAATCTTCTTTTATGTCGTGACTTTCTTCACGCAATTGTTCGATTTTTCGGCAAGCATGCAGCACCGTAGTATGGTCTCTACCACCAAATGCATCGCCAATTTCTGGTAGGCTATGGTTGGTCAACTCTTTCGAAAGCGCCATAGCTAGCTGGCGAGGACGAGCCACCGAACGAGAGCGGCGTTTAGATAACAAATCAGCAACTTTGATTTTGTAGTATTCAGCAACGGTTTTTTGAATGTTATCAATCGTGACCAGCTTCTCTTGTAAAGCAAGCAGATCGCGGAGTGCTTCACGAACAAAATCAATCGTGATCGGTCGACCGGTAAAATTGGCATTGGCGATCACTCGGTTAAGTGCTCCTTCCAATTCACGCACATTAGAACGTAAGCGTTTAGCAATAAAGAATGCCACTTCATCAGGAAGATGAATTTGATGATCTTCCGCTTTGGTCATTAATATGGCTACGCGTGTTTCCAATTCCGGAGGCTCAATCGCAACGGTTAATCCCCACCCGAAACGAGACTTCAGACGATCTTCTACCCCGTTGATCTCTTTGGGATAACGATCCGATGTTAAAATGATCTGTTGATTCCCTTCAAGTAATGCGTTGAAGGTGTGGAAAAACTCTTCTTGAGAACGTTCTTTGTTGGCGAAAAATTGAATGTCATCGATCAATAAAGCATCGACGCTACGATAATAACGTTTAAATTCTTCAATCGCGTTATTTTGCAGCGCTTTAACCATATCTTGCACAAAACGCTCAGAGTGCATGTAGACCACTTTCGCATTGGGTTTGTTATCGACAATCGCATTACCCACCGCGTGCAATAGGTGAGTTTTACCTAAGCCAGTTCCCCCATATAAAAACAATGGGTTATAAGCTGCACCTGGGTTATCGGCCACTTGACGCGCGGCGGCAAGACCGAGTTGGTTCGATTTACCTTCAACAAAATTATTAAACTTATGCTTAGGGTTTACATTAGAGCGATGATTGATATCGCTAGCGGCAGAATCGTCATCCCATGTTTTATGAACCGGTCGGCGCTGAGCTAATTGCGCTGGGGCAGAGGATTCGGCAGCAACATCCGCTGCGGTTCGGATGGGGGCGGCTGGAGCGGACGCAATTACTCGTCGACTGCCGACTTCAAACCGTAAACTGGGTGCATTGTGCCCGCAATGTTCTCTAAGTAACCTGTTGATATTGTTTATGTATTTATCACGTACCCAATCGAGCACAAAGCGGTTTGGGGCGAACAAAGTGAGAGTATTGTCATTGAGCTCCGCTTGTAACGGACGAACCCACATACTGAATTCTGTGGCTGGTAGCTCTTCTTGAAGCTGTTGCAAACACTGCAACCAAAGCGAAGATGACACGGTTCCCTCACTCTAAAATTAATGGCTAATAAAGAAGGTGATTCTACCTGTTGATAACTTAGATCGCCAGTGATTGATCGATAAACTCTTGAATAAGATCGAAGTTATACACAAGGTTCAGGGGATATTTACGAAGATCCTCACAGGGATCGAGCTAATTACCCCCCATTATGATCCACATATACTAAGATCTTGCTAAGTTATCCCCAATAGTGATTTTTACTATCTTATTTTGTATTAATCGCCGATAAGCTATGGTTAACTCGGTATAAGATGTGCATCAGATGAGGTATTGATCCATCGTTGAGTCTGTGGAAAAAGCCAGATTAAGTAAAAAAGCGTGAAGATCGAGCGAGGATCCTTGAGATTTCATTGATACTCCGTATAATCGCCCGACCGGAAAGAATGGGGAGGTAAATGGCTTATTGAAAAATGAGTAACACTTCGCCACCCCAAGTCATTGACACTTTTTGTGACTGTGATTACAATTCCGCCTCTTTGTTGAGAGGCGTCGGCGTCTTTACGAAGACACATATCCCACGCCGGGTTAACTTAAGAACCTAACACTACTGATCAGTAAAGGTAATAATAATGTCTAAACGCACTTTTCAACCTTCAGTTCTAAAGCGCAAGCGTAGCCACGGTTTCCGTGCACGCATGGCGACTGCGAACGGTCGTAAAGTAATCAATGCACGTCGTGCAAAAGGCCGTAAGCGCCTGTCAAAATAATCACTGAATTATTTTGAATACGTACGCGTTCAATCGGGAGTTACGTCTGTTAACTCCCGAGCATTATCAAAAAGTCTTCCAGCAAGCGCATCGTGCTGGCTCTCCTCACTTTACCATCATTGCTCGCGATAATAACCTTTCTCATCCTCGTTTAGGATTAGCTGTCCCAAAGAAGCAAATTAAAACGGCTGTGGGTCGTAATCGCTTTAAACGTATTGCTCGTGAAAGTTTTCGTCTCCATCAACATAAACTTGCTAACAAAGATTTTGTTGTGATCGCGAAGAAAACCGCGCAAGATTTAAGCAATGAAGAACTGTTTACTTTATTCGACAAGTTATGGCATCGCCTATCTCGCCCTTCACGTGGTTGACTATTGGTTTAGTTAAACTTTACCAATGGATCATCAGTCCGCTTATCGGCCCTCGTTGCCGGTTTACGCCGACTTGCTCAAATTATGCGATAGAAGCATTGAGAGCTCACGGTTTTATAAAAGGGTGTTGGTTATCTGGCAAACGTCTATTAAAATGCCACCCTTTGAACGAAGGGGGATATGACCCCATTCCACCAGTCAAAAAACCAGACAGAGACAAATAACGATGGATTCTCAACGTAATATCCTGTTAATTGCTTTGGCGCTTGTTTCTTTTTTACTTTTCCAGCAATGGCAAGCAGCAAAGAACCCAGCCCCACAAGTGATTGAGCAGGCTCAAACCAGCACCACGGCCCCAGCACCTTCATTTGCAGATGAATTTGATCCTGCTCCTGAGCAACATCGTGCTGCTGCACAAACCGTGACGGTCACCACGGATGTTTTGACTCTGTCAATTGATACCGTTGGTGGGGATATTATTCATGCTTTGCTCAATCAGTACGCTGATGAACTTAATTCATCGACGCCATTTACTTTGTTAAGAAATGAACCTAATCACTTGTTTATAGCTCAAAGTGGTTTGATTGGTCCGCAAGGTATCGATTTGAGTAGCAATCATCGTCCGGTTTATCACGTTGATGGTGATCATTTTGCGTTAGCGGATGGTGAGCAGGAATTGCGTATTCCTATGACCTATCAAGCGAATGGCATTGAGTACGTGAAAACCTTCATTGTTAGACGTGGTGATTATGCCGTTGATGTTACGTTTGATGTGATCAACCGTTCTGGTAATAACGCGACGTTAGGTATGTATGCGCATTTGCGTCAAACCTTACTTGATTCAGGCGGCAGTTTAGCGATGCCGACTTATCGTGGTGGCGCTTACTCTACCGAAGATACACGTTATAAAAAATTCAGTTTCAAAGATATGCAAGATCGTAACTTGTCACTACCTTTACCTAATGGTCAGGGATGGGCAGCGATGATCCAGCATTACTTTGCTAGCGCATGGATTCCTCGCAATGAACCTGGTACCAATCTGTATTCTCGTGTGATTGGTAACGTTGGTGATATTGGTGTGCGCATGCCAAACAAAACTATTGCTGATGGTGATGCGACTCAGTTTACGGCGACCTTATGGGTTGGCCCTAAATTGCAAAATGAGATGGCCGCTACCGCTCCGAATCTAGACTTAGTGGTCGACTACGGTTGGTTATGGTTTATTGCTAAGCCGCTGCATACTTTGCTGTCATTTATTCAGAGCTTTGTCGGCAACTGGGGTGTGGCGATTATCTGTTTGACCTTTATCGTCCGTGGTGCCATGTACCCACTGACCAAAGCGCAATACACGTCAATGGCCAAAATGCGTATGCTACAGCCTAAGCTGCAAGCGATGCGTGAGCGTATTGGCGATGATCGTCAGCGTATGAGCCAAGAAATGATGGAATTGTACAAGAAAGAGAAAGTTAACCCTCTGGGTGGCTGTCTACCTATCTTGCTACAGATGCCGATCTTCATTGCTTTATACTGGGCATTGATGGAATCAGTTGAACTGCGTCATTCACCATTCTTTGGTTGGATTCATGACTTATCAGCGCAAGACCCATACTACATCTTGCCATTGTTGATGGGTGCCAGTATGTTCCTGATTCAGAAAATGAGTCCGAACACGATTACTGACCCTATGCAGCAGAAGATCATGACCTTCATGCCGGTGATGTTTACCTTCTTCTTCTTGTTCTTCCCATCAGGCTTAGTGCTTTACTGGTTGGTATCGAACATCGTAACGTTAATTCAACAAACGTTGATTTACCGTTCATTAGAGAAGCGCGGTTTGCACTCTAAGTAAATCGACCATTGAGTTAATGAAGGCGACCTTTTGGTCGCCTTTTTGTTCGCTGCTGATTACAATAATCACTCATCGATCGTTAAGTAGGTAATAGTATGACCACCGATACCATTGTCGCGCAAGCTACCGCTCCTGGGCGAGGCGGCGTTGGCATCATTCGTGTTTCTGGCCCACAAGCCGCTTTCGTGGCCAAGCAAGTAACCGGAATGGACCTTAAGCCTCGTTATGCGCAGTATTTGCCTTTCAAAGATGCTGATGGTGCTGAACTAGACCAAGGCATTGCGCTGTATTTTCCAAATCCTCACTCCTTTACCGGTGAAGATGTCCTTGAGCTACAAGGTCATGGCGGACCCGTGGTAATGGACATGTTGATCAAGCGTATCTTAGCGATTCCTGGTCTTCGTCCAGCGCGGCCTGGCGAGTTTTCTGAGCGCGCGTTTTTGAACGATAAGTTAGATTTAACCCAAGCCGAGGCGATTGCGGACTTAATTGACGCCAGCTCAGAGCAGGCGGCAAAATCTGCTCTTCAATCGCTGCAAGGGCAATTTTCTAAACGAATTAATACCTTAGTTGAGTCTTTGATCTACTTACGCATTTACGTTGAAGCGGCAATTGATTTCCCGGAAGAAGAAATTGATTTTTTGGCGGATGGTAAAGTTGCTGCTGATTTACAAGCCATCATTGATAATCTGACTGCGGTTCGTCAAGAAGCCAACCAAGGCGCGATTATGCGTGAAGGGATGAAGGTAGTGATAGCCGGTCGCCCTAATGCCGGTAAATCGAGCCTGTTAAATGCGTTGTCGGGTAAAGACTCGGCGATTGTGACCGATATTGCTGGTACCACGCGTGATGTATTGCGTGAACACATTCATATTGATGGTATGCCGCTGCACATCATTGATACCGCAGGGCTACGAGATGCCTCTGATGAAGTAGAAAAAATTGGTATCGAGCGTGCGTGGGAAGAGATCAAACAAGCTGACCGAGTGCTATTTATGGTCGATGGCACGACGACTGAAGCAACCGATCCAAAGGATATTTGG
Source organism: Vibrio sp. 2017_1457_13 (assembly GCF_030851525.1). NCBI lineage: Bacteria > Pseudomonadati > Pseudomonadota > Gammaproteobacteria > Vibrionales > Vibrionaceae > Vibrio > Vibrio sp. 2017_1457_13. The sequence continues at coordinate 42,898 of NZ_VHTA01000012.1, read as the reverse complement.
CCGGACTTTGTTGACCGTCTACCCGATCAAATGGGGATGACGGTGATCCGTAATAAAGTCGATCAAACCGGTGAAACACTGGGTATCTGTCACGCTAGCCAACCGACTTTGATTCGTCTTTCTGCCAAAACCGGTCAAGGCGTCGAAGCACTACGCACGCATTTGAAAGAGTGCATGGGCTTTACCGGTAACCAAGAGGGCGGTTTTATGGCGCGTCGTCGCCATCTTGATGCGTTAGAGCGTGCCGCAGAACACTTATCGATTGGTCAACAGCAACTCGAAGGCTACATGGCCGGTGAGATTCTTGCCGAAGAGTTACGCATAGCTCAGCAGCACTTAAATGAGATCACCGGCGAGTTCAGCTCTGATGATCTCCTCGGACGCATTTTCTCTTCGTTTTGTATCGGCAAATAGAGTGGATTATCCGCTCTATTTTTGCTGGTCATGAGAACAAAGCCCACGCGTGATCCGCTTGGACTTTGTTCATCATTTTGGCTACTCCATCTCTTGCTGAGAGCGATAGGTTTTGATGCGAGAGTGGATCCCTTCAAGTAAGGTTTTGGTCGATAAGCGTGATTTGAGTAACACGGCTTCAACTTGATCATGCTGATGCTGAGTGACTGGTTTACCAGAAAGAATGACGATTTTTATTTCAGGTTGGAGTAGCTTTGCTTCAGAAAGTAGCTCCCAGCCTGAGCCGTCAGGAAGGTTAAGGTCTAATAATAGGACATCAAAAGACGCTTGTTGTAGCTTTAGACGAGCTTGTTCAAGGGTTGAAGCAAGTTCAAAACGTGCTGAATCTCCCGCCATCTCACGAATGACCTCATGTAAGTCAGAATCATCTTCAACATGCAGCACGTGTGGCTGGTAGGGCGATGTTAAGGAAAGCTGCTGTTGGACTAAATGAATCAGTTGCTGTTGATCAATGGGTTTAGAGAGCCACTCGATACCACCGCCATCACCATTAAGCGCTAAGCGTCCTTGCTCAATGGTGGCAGAGACAACCACAATCGGGATAGTGGCCGTGGTGGTTTGCTGGCGAAGTTGACGGATGATCGCTAATCCGCTGATATCAGGAAGCATCAGATCTAAACTAATCAGGTCGTAAGTTCGGCTGTGTATAGCTTGCAGCGCATCAGCACCGTTATAGCAGATATCAACCTGATACCCAGCATCACCTAGCATGATGGCCAACAGTTTCGCCACATCAATATTATCTTCTACCACCAAAATACGTCCTGTTGGCGGATGGTTATCGTCATGGCTTGCATCAGATTTGAGCGTACATAGTGGTGAAACTAAGGGCAATACAAAGAAAAATCGCGAGCCTTTACCCACCGTAGATTGAAAATCAATTTGCCCACCCATGCGTTCAATCAGCTCACGTGAAATGGCTAGTCCAAGTCCTGTGCCTTCTTTTGCTCGAGTATCAGAGGAATCGGCTTGAGCAAAACGTTGGAAAATACGTTCACGAAACGCTTGGCTAATGCCCGGGCCTTGGTCAATAACGCTGACGATCGCTTTACCGTTATCGGTAGTGACCTCAACAATTACCTGACCATGATCGGATGAAAATTTAATGGCATTGGATAATAAATTAGCCAGTACTTGCAGTAAACGTTGGCTATCGACATGAACCAAAACTGTGCTCGCGTCACAGATTAAGCGGATTGAGACATCGCGACTGCTGCCATAGTGTTGGTTGGTTTCTATCGCTTGTTCGACCAATGGCGTTAACTCGTGCAAGCGCATGTCGAAATGCAGTTTACCGGCAGCAATTTTTTCAATATCGAGTAAATCATTAATCAAATGGGACAAACGTTGACTATTGCGATGGGCTGTCTCGATTAGTTTTTGAGTTTTGTCCGGTAGTTGTTCAAAGCGACTACCGATAATCAAACCGAGCGCGCCAGAAATAGAGGTAAGGGGGGTTCTTAATTCATGGCTGACGGTTGAGATAAACTCACTTTTCATTTTATTCATGCGTTTGTATTCAGTGATATCTTCTGCGATACCAAGGTAGCCGGTTATTTCACCAACCGCATTACGCATGGTGGTGACGATCATAGATACTGGTATATGGCGGCCATTTTTGTGCACATAGGTCCACTCTCGTTTCTCGTGATTTTCTTTTTCTGCAATATCAACAAATACTCTAAAACCTTCAACAGGATAACCAAGGAGTGCGGTTAGTTCTACTGAACGCGCGGCGACTTCCTCTTCAATATGTAAGCTCGCTGGGGTCTGTTTGCCAATCATCTCGTGCTTGCTGTAACCAAGTAAATGTTCCGCACCAGTATTAAACGCGGTGATAATCCCATGCTTGTCGGTCGCAATAATCGAAATCTCGCTGGCCGCATCTAATACAGTCGCTAAAAAACGCTCGGCTTGAGATAAGGCAATTTCTGCTGTTTTTCGTTGTTCAGCAAGGCGGTTCATCGCCCTAGCCAATGCGCAAACTTCAGGGCCTCCTTGTTCTAGGAAATTACCGTCAAAGCGGCCACTATCCGCCATTTGATCAATGCGTCGAGTCATTTTTTCAATCGGTTTGGTGATGCTGTGTGCCAAGCCGATCCCTGCTAATCCGATACAGCTTGTGGCGATGAGAGTGATTAATAATAAGCGATGAAAAGAGGTTTGTGCGGGAGCCATTGCCTCGGTGTAAGGGATAGCGCGTAATACGACCCAACCCAGCTCTTGTAGTGATCGATTGATCAGTAGATAGCGCTGTTGTTGATAATTAACTAAGGTGCCTGCTGGACTGAGAGACACAGCGGAATCAACCAAAGGGTTAATGCCTACTTCGGGTAAGGGCTCAGGCTTATCAAAGGGTTGTTGCATCGATACAAATAAGCGATGTGTCGGATCAATAATGATGGTGATTAAGTTAGCGGAATCATTAGTGGCTAGCTGTTTATTGAGTAGCGGTGTTTTAGATAGATCTAAACTGCCGCCAAGGTAGCCTAAAATATCTCCCTCGCTGGTGACCAAAGGATGTATATAGGAAATTAACGGTAGGCCAGTTCGACGACCTAATATGGGTTCCGAGATGACGGGTTGCAGAGTTTCTTTGGCGCGTTGAAAGTGTGGTCTGTCGGCATAGTTGGTTCCAAGGCGACCAGGCACATAATCACTTTCGGCAATTAATGTTGCCTGGGCATCAAAAATAAGTACCCCATCAGGAAACAGATAGCGAGCGACAGAGGGCTTTTGCAGTAAAGCTTGTAGTATCGATGGGGGGGATAATTGCCCTTCTTGGTTTAATACACGACTCGCCAAGCCTTCTAATCCGAGTAAGCGTTGTTGTTGAGAGAGTTCAAGTTCTGACACTAGGCGGTCTATTTTAGCACTCTCGCGCTCCATCACTAACGCTTGGTAATCATTGATCATCAGTTTATAGACGGTCATCAGCAAGCCACCCACCAATACGGTACTGGTGATGATCACGAGGAGAATAATCCGCAGACTTAATGGCACTCGTAGCATGCGTTTCATCCTATCGGCAATTGAATAATAAACTCGGCCCCACGGCCGTTAGGTTGTCGGTACATGACACAACCTCCGAGTTGTTGACAGATTTCCTGAGTAATCGCGAGCCCAAGCCCGGTTCCAGGTAGTTTACGGGTGTCGCTACTGTCAGCTTGAGAAAAACGTTGAAACAGTCGGTCTTGAAATTCAGGTGCGACACCTTGACCACGATCGCGTACCAGAATGTGGATATTGGTATCCTGTTGTTGCACCTTGATGGTTATCGCTTCGCCTTGCGGAGAAAATTTAATCGCATTAGAGAGTAGGTTACTCAATGCTTGAATCAAACGCTGCCCATCAACATTGACTTGTACGGCGGGCCAGCTTCCAGAGTATTGCAGCACAACATTATGCTGATGAGCATAACTGCTTAAGGAATCGATGGTTTCATCCAGTAAAGGACCAAGAGGTTGTTTTAAAAAAGTCATCGGCATTTTGCCTGCAACCAATTTTTCCATGTCGAGTAAATCGTTAATCAAGGTCGTTAAACGTTGAGCATTACGCTCAGCGGTGACTAATAGGGCTTGTGCTTTATCAGAAACGGAGCCAACCGCACCTCCGGCAAGTAAATTGAGTGAACCTTTAATTGATGTTAGTGGCGTGCGCAGTTCGTGGCTGACCGTTGAGATAAATTGATCTTTCATTTTATCAAGCTTACGGCGCTCGGTAATATCTTCAATCAATGACCAAATTACTGTGCGACCATCTTGCTCTTTGCTTAACATGCCTTGTAAGCGAACGGGATAGCGACTGCCATCTTTACGAATGTATTCTTTTTCAAATGGGCCGTAGCGTCCCGTGGTGTTCAAGTTGGCGAGTGCTTGCTTTTCGAGTGGTTGATATTCTTGAGGCGTAATATCCCAATAGCTAAGGGCGACAAATTCTTCGCGAGTATAACCAGTAGGGGCAATCAGTGCATTATTCAGATCCAGAAACTGGCCGGTTTCGAAATCGTTAAGTGCGATACCAATCGGTGAAAAATCGAATAAACTGCGCAATCTCGCTTCATTTCTTTCGGTGGTTTGGCGCGCTTGTTCTTGCTCGTGGATATCGTGTAAATAGCCGTGCCATAATACACTGCCATCGCTTAATCTTTCTGGCTTGGCTTGCCCAGCAAACCAGCGGTAATCTTGACCTTGGTAGCGGACTCGATAAGTTGCTTGCCAATATTCTAAAGTATTCGCGGAATGCTCAATAGAGTCACTAATTCCTTGCAAATCGTCAGGATGGATTCGTTCAAAAGCTGGGCTAGCATCTTGCGCGGCGTGTTCAGGTGTAATGCCATAGAGATCGAGAATTTGTGGTGAGCTAAAAGGGAAGGTGATTTTACCATTAGCAAAGCGTTGAAATTGATAGACGACCCCCGGAAGCTGGGCGGTTAACTTACCAAGTCGCTCATTACTGATCTCCTCCGCTTGGATTAACGCTTCAACGGTGGCGGCCAAATCTTTGAGCATCGAACGCTGCTTGTTTGAAAATGATCGCGGCTGGCTATCGATTAAACAGAGTGTGCCAATCCGATAACCTTTGGTTGAGTGTAATGGAGCACCAGCGTAAAAACGAATATCAGGAGCGCCCATGACCAAGGGATTATCGCAAAACCGTTGATCCACCAGTGCATTTTCAATCACAAATACTTCGCTATTTAAAATAGCGTGGCCACAAAATGAAATCTCTCTTGGGGTTTGCTGTGCATCAAGCCCTTGACGAGATTTAAACCATTGACGATCTCGGTCAACCAGAGAGATGAGTGCGATCGGGACAGAAAAAATCTGCTGCGCGAGACGCGTAATACGATCAAAGCGAGCTTCGGAGCCATTGTTGAGTAAGCCGGTTTGATCCAGTGTTTTCTGACGTTCGCTTTCTTCCTCAGGAAGAGGTGGTATTTGCATTAGTCATCCTTAATCATTCGAGATCGCCTCTGGCGTAGCCAAGCAAACTCGATTGCGCCCACGGTTTTTGGCCAGATATAGCGCTTGATCGGCACGGTTGAGCAGTGTTTCGGCGTCATCGTTAGGAAATTGCTGACTATCGACAATGCCTGCTGATATTGTGCAGGAAAATCGTTGCTGACCACCGCTAAATTGAATCGCTGAAAAATCTTGCCTTAAACCATTCACCATTTTTTCTGCCTGCTGAAGATCACAATGGAGAAGAATCAGCATAAACTCCTCACCACCGTAGCGACCGAGCTTATCTGTACGGCGAAAGCGTTGTTTTAATAAAGTTCCAGTCGTGGCAATAACCACATCACCGACCGAATGACCATAGGTATCGTTAACCCGTTTAAAGTGGTCAATATCAAGCATAACCACACAATAACCTTGCGCTTGCCTTTGAGATATAAGCCACTGATTATGTAAGGCTTCTTTAATGCTGGCGTGCTTTAATAGCTGAGTTAACCCATCTTGAGTTCGCGCTTGTTCTCGTTCACGGAGTTGCTGTACTCGTGCTCGACACAGTTTGATCAGTAGGGTGATGTCGATAGGTTTAGTCAATAATCCATCGGCGCCAGTGATTAACAGATCGGCTTCTGCTGTATTATCTGATTGAAGTGCGAGATAAATAATCGGTAGTTGACGCCAGCGGTCGGATTGCCTTAATAAAGTCGCTATTTCTACTCCCGAGACATCAGGAAAGCTTAGGCTGATGAGTATTATTTCAGGGTTAAACTCACTCATGGTTTCAAATAAGGATTCTGGGCGTTCAATCGCTATCACTTCCATATCAGCGTTTTTAAGCGCGGTTTGATAAACCTCTACCAAGTCGTGATTATCTTCAATCAATAAAATACGCTCTGGACAAGCTTGTTCTGTATTGGTTAGTTCAATGATATGCGAAGAGAGTTTCAGTATGTCTAAGGGTTTTACAAAGTAAGCTTGCCCACCACTGCGCAAAGCTTTTAAACGAGCAGAAAAGCTTTCTTCGACGCCCATAAATAATCGTGGACAGGAAAAAGCGTTGAGATATTGCTTCCAAAAAGCGACCGGTTCGGACTTGAGTGCTTCTGTTTGTCCTGCGTTATGATCAATCAAAAGTAAATCTGGCGACTCAGAAGTGTGATGCTCAAGTTCATCAGCATCTTTTAAGTGCTTAACACGAAAGCCAAAGCTTTCTAGTTGCTGCATGGTGTATTCGGCGAGGATGATATCGCGTTCAATTAACCACACCTTTGGTTTTTCGATTAGTGTCTCAGCGTTAGGTGTCGAAAAGCTCACCGCGGTTTTTGGTTCTGTATCTGAATCAACGATGATCGCTAGTTGTTTGACCCATTCGAGAACAGCTAAGGGGTGTCGGTCGGTACGTTTTTTTGCTAGCTCTTGTTGGACTTGTTGCTCAAATAATCGTGCTTGTCGACCCAGTTGATTGAAACCAAAGGTGCCAGCCGAGCCAGCTAGGGTATGTAATGTTGAATGCAACTGTTCAAGATAGGCCGTATCATCAGGTTTACTGGTTATCTGTTTGGCGAGAAATCGAAGCTGTTCTAGTTCGGAATCGAGGCGTTTTGAATAGGCAAGCTTTAAGGCTTCTAAGCGAGTAGTTAGCGAGCTCGGCGGTGATGAGTTACTCATTAAATAATGCCCAAATTTTGATGATATCGTCAGCCAGTGTCATTGGGTCGAAAGGTTTAGAAATGACCTCTATCGCGCCAAGCTGTTTATAACGTTCAATTTCCTCAGGGTGGACTTTCGCGGTCATAAATACAATAGCAATGGATTGATTGACATCTCCCTGCTGGATCAGCCTCTGTAGTGTTTCTGGCCCATCCATATCGGGCATCATGACATCTAATAGCAGCATTTGTGGCGCAAAGTCGCTAATGTCTCGTAAAGCTTGTGCGCCTGAATCACAAGCTTTTACCGTCAGACCTCCAACATCGACCAGCGCAATGGTGGCAATTTCGCGGATATCTGGATCGTCTTCGACATACAAAATACGTTCGAGTTGTTGCAAAAAGAGTCTCCTCACGGTTTAGCCAATGATTTAATGGCATCCACTTCTTTTTATTGGTTTCGATGAGTCGATGAACGATTTATTTATCATTGTTCTAACTTATGATCTCTGCGCGTTTATTCTCATCATGACTTTGTTAGGTTTTGGCTACAGAGTGCTTCATTTTACGTGTAATATAATTATCTTAGACGGCTATGTCGCTCGTTTCCAATCTCAAGAAACGATTTGTTGGCTTTCTTGAGCGATTGACGTCACGTTGCTGTATTAAGGCCGTTCGTCAACAGATATAGGCGAGAAGTTCATCACGCTAGCTGCGTCATTTTTTTATATCAGTTAATCGAGTAATGCACATGATTCATATTATTACCGGAAGTACCTTGGGCGGGGCTGAGTACGTAGGCGATCACATTAGTGACGTATTGCAGCAAGCGGGGCTTGATACTCAGATTCATAACCAGCCCGTATTGGCGGATATTCCAGCGCAAGGTACATGGCTTATTGTGACCTCAACTCATGGTGCTGGAGATTATCCTGATAATATTCAGCCTTTTATTAATGATCTTCAGCAAACGCCACCGAATACTCAGCAGTTGTCTTACGCGGTGGTTGCGATTGGTGATTCAAGTTATGACACCTTTTGTGCGGCGGGAAAACACGCTGATGATTTATTGGAAGACATTGGCGCAACACCGATTGCAGATTGCTTAACGATTGATATTCAGCACCATCCTGTACCTGAAGATGCAGTTGAAGAGTGGTTAAGTGAATTTATTCAGCGTGTGGCGAAGTAACCTGAACCTGTAAAGTAAGTTAGTCGGCGGATTGAACGTGCGCGCATTTACGATTTGCGCATAAGTGTTTAGTGCCGCTGGCAAATTTTTTCTCTACCAGTAATGGGAATCCACAAACTTGGCATTGTCCTGCTAATGGTGGCTGATTGACGGCAAATTTGCATTTTGGGAAGGCATCACAGGCATAAAAGGCTTTGCCAAACCGAGATTGACGTTCGATCAGATGGCCTTGGTGACATTCTGGACAAACCAAGTGACTCGTATGGTTTTCTTTTGGTGTGTTTGCGGTTGGTGACTCGATATGGTGACAGATTGGATAGTTACTGCAACCGATAAACATGCCGTAGCGTCCTTGGCGTAGCACCAGTTCATGTTGACACTCTGGGCAAGCGACACCGAGTGGTTTGACAATGTGTCCATCGTTGTGATGCAAGGGTTTGATATAGTCACACTGGGGGTAGTGCTCACAGCCTAAGAATGGGCCAAGTTTAGCGCGGCGAAGCTGTAGGGCTCCGCCACACTTGGGACATGGTTGATGGTTAAGGGCTTGTTCATGAGCCGAAAATAGCGATGGATCGATCGAATTGCTCATAGTGGCTTAATGTAAAATACCTTGTTCTTTGCTGTACAGTAGCTCTTCCATCAAAGTGTAGGCATTTTCATTGCCGGGAACATTAAACAGCACCATTAAAATGATCCATTTTAGGTCATCGAGTTCGAATTCGTTGGTTTCTAAGCCCATGACTCGATCAATAACCATTTCTCTGGTATCAGAGGTTAATACTTTTATTTGCTCTAAAAACAGTAAGAATCCACGTGCTTCAATGTCCAAACGTTCCATTTCTTGGGCGGTAAACATTCGCATCGACGTGGTTGCGCTGGTGGCGATGGCAGAGTGAGTATCCGTTTGTTGCAACGCTGCCAGCTCTTCGAGCCAATGTAGTGCTTTGTAAATATCTGGTTGATGAAAGCCTGCTCTTAACAATTCATCTTCGAGCTCGTCTTGATCCACCTGCAATTCAGCATCGCTATGGATATACGTCTCAAATAGATACATCAAAATATCCATCATCATAGCTTGCCTCTCCCCTTACGAATATAGCCACCGGAAACGGCAACAACATGGCCTAAAAGCTCTAACTCTAGTAGCTGCATCATGACTTCTTGCACGGGGATATGGGTCCGTTGTGCCAGAATATCAACTGGTGTCGCTTCTACTCCTACGTTAGCTAACAGCTCGGGAAATGGCAATTGTTCTTCATCATTTGGGCAACAAAAAAGTTCACCTTGTGTGCTAGAGGGTGAATCTTTGCACCAATTGAGCAGGTTTTCTACTTCTGCCAAAATATCCTCAACAGTCTGTACGAGACAGGCACCTTGACGGATCAACTGATTACTGCCTTGGCTATTGGTACTCGTGATCGGGCCGGGAATCACAAAAACGTCTCGTCCTTGTTCTATTGCATAGCGGGCGGTGATTAATGAGCCGCTTTTTTCAGCGGCTTCTACAACCAACACCCCAAGAGATAAGCCACTGATAATGCGATTGCGTCGTGGAAAATGTTCGGCACGCGGTGGTGTATTAGGACGAAACTCAGAAATTAATGCGCCATTATCTTTGATCCGCTCCGCAAGCGTTTTATGCCGTGTGGGATAAATACAATTCAGTCCAGAGCCTAATACTGCGAGGGTTGCTCCCCCAGCTTTCAGCGCCCCATCATGCGCATAACCATCAATGCCTAAAGCCAGTCCACTGGTGATCACTATATTGTGCGCGGCTAATTCACCAGCAAATTGTTGAGCGATATGTTGATTATCAATCGTCGCATTACGACTGCCGACAATAGCGATTTGAGGTTGTTTTAACCAGTGCCGTTGTCCTTCAACAAACAGTACTTTGGGGGGCGAGGGAATTTCACGCAATAACGGAGGATAATTGACTTCATCATAGAGAGGGATGATATGACGCTGTGCAGCTTGTTGTTGCCAGATTAAACACTGTTCAACGTCCTTCTTACCTTGGTTAAGCAGATAATCCACTTGTTGAGCGGTTAATCCCAGAGCCAGCCATTGTTGGGCGGTGTAACCCGCAAGGTTAGTCAATGCATCACGACTCAGTAATCGGCTTAAGTTTTTTTGGGTTAACTTAGGCGTAAAACTGAGTGCGAGCCAGATGGTTAAATCGTGTTGGTCGGTTGGCATCACTGTGCTATGGGTGAAGTGAGCTGAACGTCGATGTCGCGCTATCCGATACCTCGGGAGGTAGGATCACTATCTGATTATCAATCGCGGCTTGGCTACTGGTGATCAGAGCTAGACTCATGGTGGGATAAGGACGAATGACCATGAGAGTACCGACTTTTTTCGCTGGTAACGTAATGACTTGACTGGCGCGCTGTGCTTTGTCGGTATATTGCTCCCCCTTTTGGTAAACCGTTTGGCCGGCTTGATAAAGTTCAAACATGCTGCCTTGTTCTAGGCCCTCTTCTCGCCCATGGTCGATAACCACCACATGGTGCTTCGCTGCGTATTGACTACCTTCCAACGTGCCGAGTAGCCTAGGGCGCGCATCATGTGGTGCTGGGCGAGGGAAAAAAGTTGTACTTAATGGTAATGATTCCAAGCTGATTTCTGGCAAAGCGATATCGTTTGCACGGATCTCTTGATTGAGCTCATCAATGGCTAAGGTTGTCATTGAGGGGGTACTTTCAACCAGATGTGCGGTCGCCAAGCGACGTAGAGCTCGCATAGAGTGGTTGGCACGTTGAAACTCGTTCATGGGACGATAGATACCCCAATGTTGCGCCTCATGTTGACCTTCAAGGTATAGCGCATCCGTTTGACTCAGGTATTGCTTGCCTTGATTTGAGCCAAGAATGCGTAACTGGTCGTTCAACTCTTGGGAGGGAATCAGTCTATCAGCCAGTAAGTAAGGCAGCAGTAACGCTTCTTCGACCGTTGTGAGGGGCGGTTTTTCGAGTACTCGTGCTTGTGGGCTGAGTTTGATCATCGGTTTAAGGCTTAATGTCGGTTGACCGTCGCGCCAGATTAACGTCAGTTGATCGCCAGGATAAATTAAATGCGGATTACTTATCTCAGGATTTGCTTGCCACAGACGTGGCCATAACCAAGGGCTATCTAAATACAGGGCAGAAATCCCCCACAGTGTATCGCCTTTAACTACCGTATAAGTCCGTGGTGCTGAGTCTTTGATGCTTAACGGAGCAGAAGAGGCTAATGCATTGATGGATAAGCAGAGAGCGGCTAAACCTAGTGCGCTAAACCGTAGCCACAGAGAGCGATATCGAGTCATTAATACGGTCATCACCTGACTTCCTTGCTGGATGAATGAGAAAAGGTTTGTGAGAAATATGGCAGGATGCTGTCATTTAGGTCATAAAATGTCTAGAATTGACCCAACCAGCGTTAAGCTGTTTCGGCACAGTTCAATTTTTCGAGTGTATATGTCTGTATTACAAGTATTAACATTCCCTGATGATCGTCTTCGCACCGTTGCCAAGCCGGTTGAAAAGATCACGCCAGAGATCCAAAAAATCGTTGATGACATGCTAGAAACCATGTACGACGAAGAGGGTATCGGGCTTGCTGCGACTCAAGTCGATATTCATCAACGTATTGTGGTGATTGATGTTTCGGATAGCCGAGATCAACCCATGGTGCTAATTAACCCGCAAATTATTGAAAAGCGCGGTGAAGATGGTATCGAAGAAGGTTGCTTATCGGTGCCTGGATCGCGAGCTTTAGTGCCTCGTGCTGCTGAGGTGACTGTAAAAGCGCTTAATCGCGATGGCGAAGAGTATACCTTTGAGGCTGATGATTTATTGGCTATCTGCGTTCAGCATGAGCTGGACCACTTAGAAGGTAAGCTATTTGTTGATTACTTATCGCCATTAAAGCGTAAGCGTATCAAAGAGAAGTTAGAAAAGATTAAGCGTTTCAACGAGAAACGAAATTAATGCAATAGAGAGGTCAGCGTGAACCAATCATTACGTATTGTGTTTGCAGGAACTCCGGATTTCGCCGCCCGTCACTTGGCGGCGTTGTTGTCTTCGGAGCATGAGGTTATCGCGGTTTATACTCCGCCCGATCGACCTGCCGGACGCGGTAAAAAACTCACCGCCAGCCCAGTTAAACAGATGGCGCTTGAGCAAAATATCCCTGTGTATCAGCCAGAGAATTTCAAAAGCGACGAAGCAAAACAGACCTTGGCTGATCTTAATGCCGATGTGATGGTAGTGGTGGCTTACAGTTTGTTATTACCGAAAGCTGTGCTTGATATCCCTAAATTGGGTTGTATTAATGTTCATGGCTCAATTTTACCTCGCTGGCGTGGCGCAGCGCCGATTCAGCGCTCGATTTGGGCCGGTGACAGTGAAACTGGCGTCACCATCATGCAGATGGATGTTGGTTTAGATACCGGTGATATGCTGAGTATCGTTCGCTTACCGATAGAAGCCAGTGATACCAGCGCTTCAATGTATGACAAATTAGCTGAGCTTGGCCCACAGGCTTTGGTTGCTTGCCTTGATAAATTAGCTTTAGGCCAACTTAGCCCAGAAAAGCAAGACGATGCTTTGGCAAATTACGCCCAGAAGCTGAGTAAAGAAGAAGCGAAAATCGATTGGACACAAGAGGCGACGTTCATTGAGCGTTGTGTGCGAGCCTTTAACCCTTGGCCAATCAGCCATTTTGATGTCGCTGATAACACGATTAAAGTCTGGCAAAGCCGTGTCGATGAGCGCGAGTCTACTCATGCCCCCGGTACCATTATTCAAGCGGATAAATCGGGCATTTATGTGGCGACAGGCCGTGGTGTGTTAGTGCTAGAGCAAATCCAAGTGCCGGGTAAAAAAGCCATGCCAGTACAAGATATTCTTAATGCTCGCGCCAGTTGGTTTGCGGTGGGCATCCAACTTAGCTAAACCTTTACGAGGGCAGAGATGCCCTAATTGATTTTCTTTTTAATGTGGTATTACTCATGAATGTTCGCGCAGCTGCGGCCAATGTTTTATTCCAAGTGGTCGATAAAGGTCACTCTCTGTCACACGCTTTGCCTGCGGCGCAAAAAACCATCCGTCCCCGCGATCATGCTTTATTACAAGAGATTTGCTACGGGGCATTACGTTATTTGCCTCGTTTAGAGTCGATAGCCGGCCAGTTAATGGATAATCCATTAAAAGGTAAAAAGCGCGTCTTTCATCATCTGATCTTAGTCGGTTTGTATCAGTTGAGCTATATGCGTATTCCTTCCCATGCCGCAGTGGCGGAAACGGTGGAAGCCACCAAAACTTTGCGTGGTCCAAGTTTAAGTGGTCTGATCAATGCCGTACTGCGCAGCTATTTACGCGATCAAGAAGCCCTTGATGCTTTTGCTGTTAGCCATAATGCAGGATTATATGCGCACCCAAGTTGGTTATTGAAACTACTGCAAGAGGCTTATCCTCAGCAATGGCAAACCATCATTGAAGCCAACAATAGTAAAGCACCGATGTGGCTGCGGGTTAATCGCCAGCATCATAGCCGTGAAGCATACCTTGCACTGCTCGATAATGAGCAGATCGAATACACCGTACATCCACAGGCGGCAGACGCGATTAAGCTCGCGAGTCCGTGTGATGTTACTTTATTGCCCGGTTTTGATCGTGGTTGGGTGTCAGTGCAAGATGCCGCCGCTCAGTTAGCAATAGATTATTTACAACCGCAAGATGGTGAGCTGATTTTAGATTGCTGCGCGGCACCGGGCGGAAAAACAGCGCATATTTTAGAGCATACTCAAGATACTGAAGTAGTGGCGATCGACAGCGATGCGGCACGTTTGGAGCGAGTCTACGATAATTTAGAACGTCTGCAACTGCGCGCGGATGTGATTTGCGGCGATGCACGCTACCCAGAAGAGTGGTGGCAAGGTGAGCAGTTTGATCGTATCTTGCTCGATGCGCCTTGTTCGGCAACGGGAGTGATTCGTCGTCATCCGGATATTAAATGGTTACGCCGCGCCAGTGATATTGAGGCTTTAGCTGAGCTACAGAGTGAAATTCTCGATGCGATGTGGAAGCAACTTAAAATCGGCGGCACTTTAGTCTACGCAACGTGCTCAATTACTCCGCAAGAAAACAGCCAGCAAATCAAAGCTTTCTTGGCGCGAACGCCTAAGGCACAGCTGATCGACTCTGATCCCGAGCAGCCGGGCAGACAAATTTTGCCTGGTGAGCAGGACATGGACGGCTTCTACTATGCGGTGTTGCGCAAGCAAGCCTAGTCATAGATAGAGGCTAGCGGCTGTTGAGCGTTAATTAATACAATTAGCGCTTAATTTTTATCATCCGTTGGATTACGTGAAGACAAGAGAGTAGGGTATGAAAATCATCATTCTTGGTGCTGGACAAGTGGGTGGCACGCTAGCAGAAAACTTGGTCGGCGAAAATAATGATATTACCGTTGTTGACCGTAATCCCGAACGGTTGCGTGAATTACAAGATAAATACGATTTGCGAGTGATTAATGGCCATGCTAGCCATCCGAGTGTGCTACGTGAAGCGGGTGCACAAGATGCCGATATGTTAGTGGCCGTGACCAATACAGATGAAACGAATATGGCTGCCTGCCAAGTCGCATTTACTTTATTTAACACCCCAAATCGAGTGGCGCGAATTCGTTCTCCTGAGTACTTGTTAGAAAAAGAGGCACTGTTTCAATCGGGCGCGGTGCCTGTTGATCATCTGATCGCTCCAGAAGAGCTGGTAACCAGTTATATTGAGCGTTTAGTTCAGTATCCCGGTGCGTTGCAGGTAGTCAGTTTTGCCGAAGAAAAAGTCAGCTTAGTGGCGGTAAAAGCCTATTATGGCGGCCCGTTAGTGGGCAATGCATTATCGGCATTACGCGAGCATATGCCACATATTGATACTCGTGTGGCGGCGATTTTTAGACAAGGTAGACCGATTCGACCGCAAGGTACGACGATCATTGAAGCTGACGATGAAGTTTTTTTCGTCGCTGCGAGCAACCACATTCGTGCAGTCATGAGTGAGCTACAACGGTTAGAAAAACCGTATCGACGGATCATGATTGTTGGTGGCGGTAATATTGGCGCGAGTCTAGCCAAACGTTTAGAACATACCTATAGCGTGAAACTTATCGAGCGTAATTATCAACGGGCGGAGCAACTGTCTGAAGAGCTCGAAAACACGATTGTATTTTGTGGCGATGCGGCGGACCAAGAGCTATTGTCGGAAGAAAATATCGATCAAGTGGATGTATTTATTGCCCTAACCAACGAAGATGAAACCAATATTATGTCCGCCATGCTAGCAAAACGCATGGGCGCGAAAAAAGTCATGGTGTTGATTCAGCGTGGCGCTTACGTCGATTTAGTGCAAGGAGGCGTGATTGATGTGGCGATCTCGCCTCAACAAGCGACCATCTCGGCGTTATTGACTCATGTGCGTCGTGCGGACATTGTTAATGTCTCTTCATTACGGCGCGGCGCAGCAGAAGCGATTGAAGCGATTGCTCACGGTGATGAAACCACCTCTAAAGTGGTCGGACGCACGGTGGGAGAAATACGCTTGCCACCGGGGACGACCATTGGAGCGATTGTCCGTGGTGAAGAAGTGCTGATTGCCCATGATCGCACCGTGATTGAACAAGATGATCACGTGGTGATGTTCTTGGTCGATAAAAAATACGTGCCTGACGTGGAAAGCTTATTCCAGCCAAGCCCTTTCTTTTTATAGTTATAGGTATTTGGCGTTATGTTGAATATACGCCCGATTTTATTCGTGGTAGGGCTGGTGCTGTCAAAGCTAGCGCTATTTATGTATGTCCCGACATTGGTGGCCTTTTTTACTGGCACTGAAGGGTTTATCGATTTTGCGCAAGCGCTAGTGATCACCCATCTTGCGTCGTTTGCTTGTTTGAGTATTGGCCGCTCCGCTGTATTTCGTCTGAATGCCCGAGATATGTTTTTGATCACCAGTTTGGTTTGGACGATTGCCAGTGCCTTTGCGGCATTACCGTTTGTGTTCATCAACCACATCAGCTTTACCGACGCTTATTTTGAAACCATGTCAGGTCTCACTACCACGGGTTCTACGGTGCTCAGTGGCTTGGATTCTATGGCCCCGAGCATTCTACTCTGGCGCTCTATTTTACAATGGCTAGGCGGCGTTGGTTTTATCGTCATGGCGGTGGCGGTATTGCCAATGCTTAACGTTGGCGGGATGCGTCTGTTCCAGACTGAATCATCCGATTGGTCCGATAAAAGCAGTCCCCGCGCTAAAACGGTAGCGAAAAATATTGTCGGGGTTTACTTGGTGTTAACCGGGCTGTGTATCCTCAGCTACTTATTGACGGGCATGGGATGGTTTGATGCTATTAATCATGCGTTCACGACTTTATCGACCGGAGGTTATTCAACCTCTGATGGCTCAATGAACCATTTCTCTCATGGTGCTCACTGGGTAGCGATTGTGTTTATGTTTTTGGGTGGGTTGCCTTTCCTATTATTTATTGCCGCCCTTCGTAAGCGTAGCCTGCAAACGGTCATTCAAGATGCCCAAGTACGCGGCTTTTTCCTATTATTTATGATCACCAGTTTAGTGATTGCGCTATGGCTAACCATACATAATGGCTACTCGTTATTAGATGCACTGCGCGTGGCGATGTTCAATATTGTCTCGGTAGTGACCACCACAGGATTTGGACTGGATGATTTTACGGCGTGGGGGGCCTTCCCTGCGACGTTATTCGCTTTTTTGATGGTCTCCGGGGCGTGCTCCGGATCCACCTCCGGTGGGATAAAAGTCTTTCGTTTTCAAATCGGCTTTGCCTTGCTCAATAAACAAATGCTGAAACTGGTTCATCCGTCGGGTGTGTTTGTGCAGCGCTATAATCAGCGGCCGGTTAATGAAGATATTGTGCGTTCCGTCGTCGCCTTTGGTTTGGCATTTTTTATTACCATTATTTTGCTTGCTGGTGCGTTATCGGCGATGGGGTTGGATGCCGTAACCAGTATTTCTGGAGCGATCACGGCCGTCGCGAATGTGGGTCCAGGTATGGGCAATGTGATTGGCCCAAGTGGCAATTTTGCCCCGTTACCCGATGCAGCGAAGTGGCTGCTCAGTATTGGTATGCTGATGGGGCGATTGGAAATATTGACGATTTTAGTGCTATTTTTTCCCGCTTTTTGGCGACGGTAGAGGAGTCTATCCTTCGCTGTGTGTTTATGATGCTGGCACATAAAAATAAATCGCTAAAAAGTGGCAAGCGCAGCCGACCAAAACAAACACATGCCAAATCGCATGATGGTAAGGGATGCGCTTAGCAACATAAAAAATAACGCCCAATGAATAAATCAACCCGCCTAATGCCAACAGCAATAAGCCCCCTAAAGGTAAATTAGCGGTTAGTTGATAAATCACGATCAACGATAACCAGCCCATGCTCAAATAGCTAAACAGCGAAAAGCGTTTAAAGCGCTGCATGAACGCGATTTTCATGATGATCCCCGCCAGCGCAATCGACCAAATGATCACCATTAAACCTATCGCTAAAGGCGTACGTAAGCTGACCAATAAAAAAGGTGTATAACTGCCAGCGATCAACAGATAAATCGCGCAGTGGTCAAAAACTTTCAACCCCTGTTTGATTTTTTGATCAGAAACCGCATGGTACAAGGTAGAGGCAAGAAACAGCACAATCATGCTACTACCATACAGAGCCATACTGGTAATGGTTAGCGGATCGGCTTCATAAGCCAGAGCCTTATTGAGCAATAGAATCAAACCAATAACCCCCATCAATAGGCCAATCGCGTGGCTGATGGTGTTGGCGATCTCTTCTTTATAAGGATAAGTATCTGTTGCCATGGTCTCTTTACCCATTAATGTATTTATTATTCGATTATCGCACATTAAGCGTACACGTGTAAGTTGGTTTTTTGTTAGTAAAAATGTTGGTTAACTATCGATCAATGGTTGAGTTGGTGCTAATCTATTATTGATATGCAAACATATCGTCATCCCTAAATAATTATTTGGATTGGCACTGCCAGAATGAGCCACTTTTTAGCCATTATTGGATAAAGATTAACTCATAATTATTTAGGCTATACCATTGGCAATGGATATGCCTGACCGTTAGGTAAGTTAATGCGCCCAACAGCTGTCAGGTTTTCGCACACTAACCGTAGTGCAATGCGCCGTCGTAGTGGTTTTACTACTGCATTGGTTGCAAAAAAAATCGCGTCTGCACCGACTCTTGTCGAACAACGTGCGTTTATCGCATCGAATGAAACAAAAGTGGTCCAGGCCGCTTAAGTTAAAAAGCGCAGCTTATTTTCTGCGCTTTTTTTTGTCTGTTGCGCTCCCTTTTTTGTCGCTCGCCACGGTTTTTTTTCATCGATGGCATCATGGCTACTGACCTTGCGCCGATGGTGCTATCTCTCCGATTAACTCGCTTACCCTTCCCCTTTGGATTGTTTGCCAGAAGGCAATTTGCTACCTTTAGTGAAAAACCATCATAACCATATGGAGACGAGCATGAAATGCCATCGCGTTGAAGAGTTATTAGCCTTATTAGAGCCAGAATGGCACAAGCAA
This sequence comes from Vibrio sp. 2017_1457_13, assembly GCF_030851525.1. Lineage (NCBI taxonomy): Bacteria > Pseudomonadati > Pseudomonadota > Gammaproteobacteria > Vibrionales > Vibrionaceae > Vibrio > Vibrio sp. 2017_1457_13. The sequence goes on along the minus strand of NZ_VHTA01000012.1, from coordinate 24,006 downwards.
TCTGAATTGAATTTGGTCCAGTTTATTGGATTATTAGCTCAAGAGGCTGGTTACCAAGGTAATCTGAGTGAGTTAACCGATGATGTACTGATTTATCATTTGAAAATGCGTAATAGCAGTAAAGATGAAGTGATCCCAGGCCTTAAAAAAGACTACGAAGATGATTTTAAAACGGCGATCCTACGTGCGCGTGGTATCTTGCCTGAATAAACGAAGGATTAGCGAACGATGCCTTGGTTCTTCCTGGGTATAAGCTGATTGACACGATCTCACTATGGCAAGGAGCTCAGTAATGATCTCCTTTATGCAATGACGCAAGCGACTTTTCATTTCGATGCACTGACTCCGGATTTAATTTGGTACGCACTAGAAAGCATCGGCGTGCGTGCTGAATCAGGTTTTTTAGCCCTCAATAGCTATGAAAACCGAGTCTATCAATTTACTGACGAAGAGAGTCGACGTTTTGTCGTTAAGTTCTATCGACCACAACGTTGGACGGAGCAGCAAATCCAAGAGGAGCACGATTTCGCTTTAGAACTCGCTGCGGCAGAAATCCCATTAGCGCCCCCTTTAGTGATCAATGGCAACAGCTTACATTACTATCAAGGTTACTATTTTGCGCTGTTTACTAGCATGGGAGGACGCCAGTTTGAAGTGGATAATCCGCAGCAGCTAGAGTGGGTGGGACGTTTTTTAGGGCGAATCCATAAAATAGGGGGCAGTAAAACCTTTATTCATCGCCCGAGCTTAGGTTTAGAAGAGTATTTATATCAACCGAAACGAGTCTTAGAACAAGCTTCGTTTATTCCATCACATTTACAAAATGCTTTTTTTAATGATCTCAATTTGTTAATAGAGCGTATCGAGCAATATTGGCAACCCACACTGAGCCCCATTCGCCTGCATGGTGATTGCCATCCCGGCAATATTTTATGGCGAGATGGGCCAATGTTTGTCGATTTAGATGACGCGCGTAATGGGCCTGCGGTGCAAGATTTATGGATGCTGCTTAGTGGCGATCGGCAGGATAAGCTTGTTCAGTTGGATATTTTGCTGGAAGGTTATCAAGAGTTTTGTGATTTTAATCCCCAGCAATTGAAACTTATTGAGCCATTGCGTGGTCTACGCATGGTGCATTATATGGCCTGGTTGGCCAAACGCTGGCATGATCCGGCGTTTCCACTCGCTTTCCCATGGTTCAATGATCCAAAATATTGGGAAGGTCAAGTGCTTGCGTTTAAAGAGCAGTTATCTGCCTTAGAAGAACCGTCTCTATCACTGATGCCAAATTGGTAACTTGCCTCATCAAAGGAATAATGGAGTTTAATCATGAAAAAGCTGTTTGCACTGGTTGCAACCCTAATCTTAAGTCTTTCGGCTCATGCCGCTCAGTTTAAAGAGGGAGTGCACTACAAAGTGCTTGATTTACCCAAGGCTAGCCAGCCTAGTGTCAGTGAATACTTTTCGTTTTACTGCCCGCATTGCTATTCGTTTGAGCCGATCATTAAACAGCTTAAAGAACAGTTGCCAGCAGAGGTTCGATTACAAAAAAATCACGTCTCCTTCATGGGCGGTAATATGGGCAAATCAATGAGTAAAGCGTACGCGACGATGCTGGCTTTAAACGTTGAAGAGCAAATGTTGCCAGTGATGTTTAATCGTATTCATAATCAACGTAAAGCACCGAAAAACGATCAAGAGTTACGTCAAATATTCACCGATGAAGGGATCGATGGCGCAAAGTTTGATGCTGCGTTCAATGGTTTTGCGGTCGATTCGATGGTACGTCGTTTTGATAAACAGTTCCAAGATAGCGGTTTAACTGGTGTACCTGCGGTGGTGGTGAACAACCGTTACCTAGTGCAAGCTCAGGGCATCAAAACCGTTGATGAGTATTTTGAGCTAGTCAACTTTTTGTTAACGCAGTAATTATTTGTTAACGCAGTAATTTTTCAGGCATCTCACATTGTTGTTGGTCAAGCGAATCATGCATTGCTGAAGAGCCATGCATGATTTTTTTATACACAACCCAACGGTGTCATTTAGCCATATTTTCCGATTATTGAGTCATGGTCAAACAGCCTGCGCAACCAATTGTTTGAGTAGTCTATCCATTGCTCGATAGCCGAGCGCTTCCGCCAGATGTGACCGCTGAATATCGGCTACGCCTTCTAAATCTGCGATAGTCCGTGCCACTTTAATGATCCGGTGATAAGCGCGGACGGATAAGCCTAAGCGATGCAATGCCGCTTCTAAGAACTCTGCATCCGAACGAGCTAATGGGCAAAAAATATCAATCTCACGACTTTGCAGCAGCCCGTTAACCTTACCACTGCGCGCCAGCATTCGTTCGCGCGCTATCTGTACTCGTTGCCGTACCACCTCCGTTGTTTCTCCTCGATCACCGCCTTGAGATAACGTCCCTTTTGGTAGCGCAGGAATTTCAATCGACATATCAAATCGGTCTAGCAAAGGGCCAGAAAGTCGACTTAAATAGCGCAGGATCACTTGCGGGTTAACCCTTGCTTGGTTGCCCTCATAATAGCCAGTAGGGCTAGGATTGAGTGCACCCACCAGTTGAAAGCGTGCCGGAAAGCGAGTTTTACCTTGGGCGCGTGAAATAATAATCTCTCCTGATTCAAGGGGCTCGCGGAGTGAATCAAGCACTTTTCGTTCAAATTCAGGCATTTCGTCGAGAAACAATAGGCCGTTATGGGCTAATGAGATTTCTCCTGGCCGTGGAATCGTTCCGCCACCAACTAAGGCTGCCATCGAGCTTGAGTGGTGTGGTGACCGAAAAGGACGACGTTTCCAGTTGTATTGATTGATCTCCTGCTGGGTCAGCGAGGCGACAGAAGCGGTTTCCATCGCCTCCTCTTCACTCATTTCTGGTAGTAAATCACACAGCCGCGATGCGAGCATGGTTTTCCCGGTCCCCGGAGGGCCAAGAAATAGCAAGTTATGATTCCCTGCTGCGGCAATTTCCAGTGCTCGTTTTCCTTGTTGTTGACCAATAATATCTTGTAGATCTCGAGAGTGATCGGGTGGTTGTACAATCGGTTCGCTTTGAAAGAGCGTTAAGTTCTTTTGACCACATAAATCCGCGCAAACTTCTAACAGGTTTTGTGCGGATTTATGGTTGCTTTCACCGACTAACGCCGCTTGATCACCGTTATCTTGCGGTACGACCAAACTGCGTTGAGCATGATTCGCTGCCAATGCCGCGGGCAAAACCCCCTTAACGCGCCTGATTTCTCCCGACAATGCCAGCTCACCAATAAACTCATAAGCGGCTAAATGAGTGTGAGGTATTTGTTCAGACGCAGCTAAAATCCCCAGAGCGATGGGTAAATCAAACCGTCCTCCCTCTTTGGGGAGATCGGCAGGTGCTAAGTTAACGGTAATTCGTTTAGCGGGAAACTCGAAGCGTGAGTTAATGATCGCACTGCGCACTCGGTCTTTGGATTCTTTCACCGTGGTTTCGGGGAGGCCGACTAAGGTGAAGCCGGGCATGCCGTTACTGATGTGTACTTCGACAGTGACTTCTGGTGCTTGGACGCCAATACTGGCTCGGCTATGAATAATCGCAAGGCCCATTTTTTCCCTTTATCGTTAGGTTGACTTCTACTGGCAATGTGCCTGAATAACGTGCGAAGAATCAGCGTTCTGAGGATAAAAATGGTGATATTTCGATAGAAGACGCACAAATAAGCTTAAGAGAGTGTGAAAAAATAATCAGTTTTTGCTTGTCATGTAACAGATATGTGTGTTACCACTAGAACCGCAAACAATTACGTACTCAGTACGGCAACATATAGAACGATTATTATGAATTTTAACGCTCGCATTAACGCACTAATTAACCTGCTGATCGTGGTCATTATTATGACGGCGCGGGGGCTTGTGGGCGCAAAATAACACACAAATTTAAAAAGACCCCCGCACTGAGAAGTTCGGGGGTTTTTTTTCAACTATCTAACGACATCGTGCAATCTGATCGGTGATTATCCAACCAGATATGGACAGGAAGAATGGGAGCGGCACATGAAGTGCAAACACAACAATGTTAACGGCGCAAGGCGCGCTTTAGGAGGGGTACAATGACGGGAGCACAACTTGTCGTTGCCGCCTTACAGCAACAGGGCATCAAAACCGTTTTTGGTTACCCTGGTGGTGCCATCATGCCTATTTATGATGCGCTGTATGATGGCGGAGTGGAGCATATCCTTTGTCGCCACGAGCAAGGGGCGGCGATGGCGGCGATTGGTATGGCTCGCTCAACCCAAAGCGTGGCGGTCTGTATGGCAACCTCGGGACCTGGAGCGACCAATTTAGTCACTGGCCTTGCGGATGCATTTCTGGATTCGGTTCCTCTAGTAGCGATCACAGGTCAAGTAGCAAGCTCACACATAGGTACCGACGCTTTCCAAGAGATGGATGTGATAGGGATGTCGCTCTCTTGTACCAAGCACAGCTATCTGGTGACCGATATTGGTGAATTGGCTGCGACACTGGCTGAAGCGTTTGAGGTGGCGAAAACCGGTCGTCCAGGTCCGGTTATCGTTGATATCGCGAAAGATGTTCAGTTAGCCCAAGCGCCAAGTTCAGAGTTTCCTGTGTTCACACCACCAGCGATGCCGGAAGCTTGCCCTGAGCAATTGCAAGCAGCGCAGCAGCTATTGTCGGCCAGTCAGCGTCCAGTGTTGTATGTGGGTGGTGGCGTGCAATTGGCGAAAGCCACAGCAACAGTGCGTGAGTTCTTGCGTTTAAATCCTATGCCTTCAGTGAGTACCTTAAAAGGGCTCGGTACGATAGAACGGCATGACCCGCATTATCTGGGTATGTTGGGTATGCATGGTACCAAAGCCGCCAACTTAGTTGTTCAAGAGAGTGATTTATTGATTGTGGTTGGCGCGCGTTTTGATGACCGAGTCACCGGCAAGCTAGATACTTTTGCACCGCATGCGAAAGTTATTCATATCGATATTGACGCCGCTGAATTTAATAAATTACGCCGAGCTAATGCCGCTTTACGTGGCGATATTAATCGCATTCTTCCACAACTGGAGTTAAACCATGATATTTCATCATGGGCTGATTACAGTGAAAGTTTACGCTGCGATTTTACTTGGCGTTATGACCATCCCGGCGAGCTGATTTTTGCGCCACTGCTACTGAAGCAACTCTCCGATATGATGCCTGATAGTGCGATGGTTTCCACCGATGTCGGTCAGCATCAAATGTGGGCAGCGCAGCATATTCAGCCCCGAGCGCCACAAAACTTCATTACTTCGGCTGGCCTTGGCACGATGGGTTTTGGACTACCCGCGTCAATGGGCGCAGCGGTGGCTCGTCCAGACGACCAATCTATCCTGATCTCTGGTGATGGCTCTTTCATGATGAATGTTCAGGAGCTCGGCACGCTCAAGCGGCGTCAAATCCCAGTGAAAATGGTGTTACTCGATAACCAACGTTTAGGCATGGTCCGTCAATGGCAATCGCTGTTTTTTGATGGTCGTCATAGTGAAACGATTTTGGATGACAACCCAGACTTCGTGATGCTGGCCCAAGCCTTCGGTATCCCAGGTAAGACCATCACCAAAAAAGAGCAAGTGGAACCAGCATTGCAAGAGATGCTTGCCAGTAAAACCGCTTACTTATTGCATGTTTTGATCGATGAAGAAGAAAATGTTTGGCCGTTGGTACCACCCGGCGCCTCAAATAGTGATATGTTGGAGAACACCTAATGGAAAGATATTTATTAGACATCAAAGCCGATGATAAACCGGTCCTATTAGAGCGTGTTCTGCGGGTGGTGCGTCATCGCGGCTTTACTATCAGACAAGTGGCGGCAACCCAAAACCATATTAGTCAGGTCGCCAGTGTTGAAATTATTGTCGATAGCGATCGGCCGATCAGCACTTTGGTTAACCAAATTGAAAAATTATGGGATATTCGTAGTGTCGACGTTACCCCTTTAAACCTCGACGAACTCCCTAACAACAATTTACAACAAAAGATTTGTGCATAAGGAAGGCAAGCAATGGCAACAAAAACAGCAGATTACATTTGGTTTAACGGTGAAATGGTGCCATGGGCAAACGCTAATGTTCATGTCCTGACCCATGCAATGCATTACGGTACCTCGGTATTTGAAGGCGTGCGTTGCTATAACACACCAAAAGGCCCAATCGTTTTCCGTCATCGCGAGCATGCTCAGCGTCTGAAAGATTCGGCAAAAATTTATCGCTTTCCAATTCCCTATACGATTGACGAAATCATGGAAGCAACGCGCGAAACCTTGCGGATTAATAAGCTTGATTCGGCTTACATTCGCCCGTTGGGTTTTGTGGGCAATGTCGGGCTTGGCGTTTGTCCACCTGTGAATACGGAAATGGAATTGATTATCGCAGCTTTCCCTTGGGGTGCTTATTTAGGCGATGAAGCACTAGAAAATGGCGTTGATGCGATGGTTTCTAGTTGGCATCGCGCTGCGCCGAATACCATTCCAACCGCTGCTAAAGCGGGTGGTAACTACTTATCCTCTCTGCTTGTTGGCGGTGAAGCGCGTCGTCATGGCTATGCCGAAGGTATTGCCTTAAGCGTGGATGGCTATTTATCTGAAGGTGCAGGCGAAAATATCTTTGTGATCAAAAATGGCGTACTGCTGACTCCGCCAACGACCAGCTCCATTTTGCCTGGCATTACCCGCGATTCGATCATGACCCTTGCCAAAGACATGGGCTACGAAGTGCGTGAAGTGAATATTGCCCGTGAGGCGCTGTATTTGGCGGATGAAATTTTCATGACCGGAACGGCAGCGGAAATTGTCCCAGTACGCAGTGTCGATCAAATTACGGTAGGTGAAGGTAAACGCGGACCAATCACTAAAGTGATGCAAGAGGCGTACTTTGGCTTATTCAACGGTACCACAGAAGATAAATGGGGTTGGTTGGATTATGTGTACTCAGAGAAGCAGTCATAGGGGATAACCGATAATGCCAAAGTATCGTTCAGCAACCACTACTCATGGTCGTAATATGGCGGGCGCTCGCGCATTATGGCGTGCGACCGGAGTTAAAGAAGAAGATTTTGGAAAGCCGATCATTGCGGTGGTCAACTCGTTTACTCAGTTTGTACCGGGCCATGTGCATCTTAAAGACATGGGGCAATTGGTAGCGGGTGAAATTGAAAAAGCCGGCGGTATCGCCAAAGAATTTAATACCATTGCGGTGGATGATGGTATCGCCATGGGCCATGGCGGCATGTTGTATTCACTGCCATCACGCGAGCTGATTGCAGACTCTGTCGAGTACATGGTTAATGCGCACTGTGCCGATGCCATGGTCTGTATCTCGAACTGTGACAAAATCACCCCAGGAATGATGATGGCGGCGCTGCGCTTAAATATTCCGGTGATTTTTGTCTCTGGCGGTCCGATGGAAGCGGGTAAAACTAAATTGTCCGATCAAATTATCAAGCTTGATTTGGTCGATGCGATGATTCAAGGGGCAGACCCGACCGTCTCTGATGAGCAAAGCCAGCAAATTGAGCGCTCGGCTTGTCCAACTTGCGGCTCTTGTTCAGGGATGTTTACCGCTAACTCCATGAACTGTTTAACCGAAGCATTAGGGCTTTCCCAGCCTGGTAATGGTTCGATGCTGGCGACTCATGCTGATCGCGAAGCGTTATTTATCAATGCGGGCAAGCGGATTGTCGAACTGACCAAGCGTTACTACGAGCAAGACGATCACTCGGCGTTGCCACGTAATATTGCCAATAAAGCGGCGTTTGAAAATGCCATGGCGCTGGATATTGCTATGGGCGGTTCTACCAATACGGTTTTACACCTCTTAGCGGCGGCGCAAGAGGGTGAGATTGATTTTGATATGACGGATATTGACCGCATGTCACGCCAAGTGCCGCATCTCTGTAAAGTAGCACCGTCGACCCAAAAATATCATATGGAAGATGTCCATCGCGCTGGAGGCGTCATGGCGATTTTGGGCGAATTGGATCGCGCAGGATTGATCAATAATCAAACCCATACTGTGTTGGGGATGACCTTGCAGCAGCAATTAGCGCAATACGACATCATGCAAACTGACGATCAAGCGGTGCTCGACTTTTTCCGTGCTGGCCCTGCTGGCATTCGTACCACCAAGGCGTTTTCACAATCTTGTCGCTGGGATCGATTAGACGATGATCGCACCTCAGGCTGCATTCGCAGTAAAGCCCACGCCTTTAGTCAAGATGGTGGTTTGGCGGTGCTTCGTGGCAACATTGCCCTTGACGGTTGTATTGTGAAAACTGCGGGTGTCGATGAAGACAATCTAACCTTTACTGGTCCGGCGATTGTGTTTGAAAGCCAAGATACTGCCGTAGAAGGTATTTTAGGTGGCCAAGTTAAAGCTGGTGATGTGGTAGTGATTCGCTACGAAGGTCCGAAAGGTGGTCCAGGCATGCAAGAGATGCTTTACCCAACCACCTATCTTAAATCGATGGGGCTTGGTAAGGCTTGTGCGTTATTGACCGATGGCCGCTTTTCCGGTGGTACTTCTGGCTTGTCGATTGGCCATGTCTCTCCTGAAGCCGCTAATGGTGGCACGATTGGTTTAGTCAATACCGGTGATATGATTGCGATTGATATTCCGAATCGTTCGATTAGCTTGCAGGTTTCAGAAGCGGAGCTGGCTGAGCGTCGAGCTGCGCAAGATAAGCGTGGCTGGAAGCCCGTGAATCGCCAGCGTGAAGTCTCTTTAGCACTCAAGGCTTACGCGAGTATGGCGACCAGTGCCGATAAAGGCGCGGTGCGAGATAAATCGAAACTCGAGGGCTAGCGGATGAGTGCCAGTAAGCAAACGGGCGCGGAGTATTTACGGCAAATTTTGCGTGCACCTGTCTATGATGTGGCGTTAGTGACGCCACTACAAGCAATGCCGCGCCTATCGGCGCGTATTCAAAACCGTGTTCAGTTAAAACGAGAAGACCGTCAGCCCGTGCACTCATTTAAATTGCGCGGTGCTTATAATATGGTATCGAGCTTATCCGATGTGCAAAAACACGCTGGGGTGATTGCTGCCTCCGCGGGTAACCATGCGCAGGGTATGGCGTTATCTGGGACTAAATTAGGCATTAAAACCACCATCGTGATGCCCAAAACCACCCCAGATATTAAAGTCGAAGCCGTTCGTGGCTTTGGTGGCGTGGTGATTTTGCATGGCAATAACTTTGATGAAGCGAAAGCAGAAGCGGAACGATTAGCCGCTCAGCATGGCTATACTTTTGTGCCGCCTTTTGATCACCCACTGGTGATTGCAGGTCAAGGAACGATTGGTATGGAGATGCTGCAGCAAAATGGTCATTTCGATTATATTTTTCTGCCGGTGGGTGGGGGTGGGTTAGCCGCAGGAGTGGCGGTACTCATCAAGCAGTTGATGCCTGATATTCAAGTGATTGCCGTCGAGCCAGAAGATTCAGCGTGTTTAAAAGCCGCTTTAGATGCCGGTCAACCTGTGGTACTTGACCAAGTCAGCATGTTTGCCGATGGTGTGGCGGTGAAGCGGATTGGTGATGAAACCTTCCGTTTATGCCAGCAATACATTGATGGCCACATTACGGTATCAAGTGATGAAATCTGCTCGGCGGTTAAAGATATCTTCGAAGACACGCGCGCGATTGCCGAGCCTTCTGGAGCCTTAGCCTTAGCTGGATTGAAGAAGTTTGCTGAACAGCACCAGTTAGTGGATAAGCAGCTTGGTACGGTGTTATCGGGTGCTAATACTAACTTTCATGGTTTACGTTATGTCTCTGAGCGTTGTGAGCTGGGTGAAAAGCGTGAAGGACTTTTGGCGGTGACGATACCTGAACGGCAAGGCGCATTTTTTGAGTTTTGCCATATCATTGGCGGTCGTGCGGTCACCGAGTTCAACTATCGCTATAACGATGACAAGCTGGCTAATATCTTTGTTGGCGTACGTTTGTTAGGCGGTCAAGAGGAGCTGCAGCATATTATCCATGATTTGCGTCAGGGCGGTTATCCGGTGGTTGATCTGTCTGACGATGAAATGGCTAAGCTGCATGTGCGTTACATGATCGGTGGTAAACCTTCGAAGCCGCTCAAAGAGCGCTTGTACAGCTTTGAGTTTCCAGAATACCCCGGAGCGTTACTCAAATTTTTGAGTACCTTAGGCACCCATTGGAATATTAGCTTATTTAATTATCGCAATCATGGCGCGGATTATGGTCGGGTACTGTGTGGCTTTGAACTGGAAGAGAGCGACTTAGCGCGTTTTTCTGCTCATCTTTATGAGCTGGGTTATCAATATAAAGATGAAACCAATAATTCCGCGTATCATTTTTTTCTATCTTAACTGAGTTAAAGTTCAGCATGCCAGTCCAATGACTGGCATTTTTTTGTCGATTATCCCCTTCCTACTTGAATCTGCAGCGGTATTGGCCCCCAATCACATCATTTGCCTATACTCATGGGGATTCACTCACTTACCGCCTACCTGCAACTTCAAGTCGTTTGGGTATAGCTTTGTGATCATGGTATCGGTAATCTAACTATGCACCCAATTATTACTGCCGAGGTTTACGTATACTGTGGCTATTTGAATTGAAGCTCATGTTTTTATTGTCGTTATGGTGAGTTCATCGATTATGGCACCACGTCTACATTGTTAATTATCAGCAAGGAGATCCGAATGTTTAAAGCGCTAATCCTCAACCAACAAGAAAAAGCCACAACCGCGACCATCGAATCACTCGATGATACTCAATTGCCTGATGGCGAAGTTTTGGTCGCAGTGAAGTACTCTTCACTCAATTATAAAGACGGGTTGGCGATTACTGGCAAAGGTAAAATTATTCGTGATTTCCCTATGGTTCCAGGGATTGATCTAGCGGGTACGGTTATTGAGTCTAAGGATGCTCGCTACCAAAGCGGTGACCAAGTGGTGTTAACCGGATGGGGCGTGGGTGAAAATCATTGGGGCGGTATGGCACAAAAGGCTCGTTTGCAAGCCGATTGGCTCGTGCCGTTAGCTTCTGGGTTGGACAGTAAACAAGCAATGATGATTGGCACTGCGGGCTTTACCGCTATGCTCTGTGTTCAAGCTCTGTTAGATGCAGGCATTAAACCTGAAAAAGGTGAAATCCTCGTTACTGGTGCCAGTGGCGGTGTTGGTTCTGTTGCAGTAACACTATTAGCTAATCTAGGTTATAAAGTTGCGGCGGTCACTGGTCGTGTTGAACAAAATGGCCCACTACTCGAAAAACTCGGTGCCAGTCGAATTATTGATCGGGTTGAGTTTGAAGAGCCCGCTCGTCCTCTGGAAAAGCAGCTTTGGGCTGGGGCGATTGATACCGTAGGCAGCAAAGTATTAGCCAAAGTGTTAGCGCAAATGGATTATAACAGCACCGTTGCGGCGTGTGGTTTAGCGGGTGGCTTTGATTTACCGACGACAGTGATGCCATTTATTTTACGTAATGTACGCTTGCAAGGCGTCGATTCCGTCTCTTGCCCACCAGAAAAACGTGTCGCAGCATGGCACAGTCTCTCGCAATATTTACCTGCCAGTTATTTTGCGCAAGCGTGCCACGAGATCACTCTTGAGCAGGTGCCTGAATTTGCACAGGCGATTACGCAAGGCCAAGTGACTGGCCGAGTAGTGATTAAACTCTAATAGAAGATAGCCGTGATTAATCAAAACTAAGACGCTGATCGATTTGTTGTGTCTTCGTTTTGCGCTTAGGGTCTGTTTATCTTTCGCGGTTAAATTTTGTTCGAGATAAAAGTGTTTTAATCGCGGCGAGAGGTTTGTAGCCTAGTTATTCTAGGCAAAACACCTCTCAACAAAGAGTAAAACACTTTTAGCCGAACCCTTCGGGCAGCGTTTGTGGCTCCTTTCTACGGCGTTATCGGCTTCTCAGGTAGAATAACTACATTTCAAAGCCTCTGCCTTGTATAAAGAAGCCACAAACTGCTGCAAAAATCAGCTCGAAAGATAAACAGACCCTAGATAAAGAGCAAAAAAAATCCCGCCATACAGCGGGGAAGCCCAAGAAAAATTAAAGCGTTATTATCGGAGATTTGTGTTAATGGTCAGTTAAATAACTGTTAATAAATTTAGTCGATAGGATTGATTTTGCCAAGTGATTATTGAATATTTTTTCTCCAGCCGTATTATCTACGCCTTATTTTGCTACTCGATTAGGTTTTTGCATGACATTTGACTCAACATTAGCGACCCATTCCCTTGATGCGCAAGGACTGCGTTGCCCTGAACCAGTAATGATGGTGCGAAAGACCATTCGTACCATGCAAGCTGGCGATGTGTTATTGGTGATGGCGGATGATCCTTCCACGACTCGAGATATCCCCAGTTTTTGCCGCTTTATGGATCATCAACTGTTGGCGCAGCAAACTGAGCAGTTGCCTTACCAGTACTTGATCAAAAAAGGTTTAGTCTAGTTTTGAAGTCTTTGGCAACGATGATGGATGGGAATTTAGTCGATAAAAGTAAGGCAGCAATATGATGCGCCTTACCTTATCATCTCTAGAGTAACCAGCATGAATGTTGATTATATCTGCTGATTGCGGATGAAGTTTATTCTTGGTACTCAATCGCTCGGATTTCAGCTTGCAGTTTATTGACTTGTTGCTGCAAAGTCCTTAATTCGTTATGCATTGGAATGATGTAGGCGACTCGGATCCAAGCTTCGACAGTCAGAGCAGCCATAATAATCGCTCCGGCGACCATCGGCAGCCACATATTGGTTAACGTCATACCTAATAAGGTGAGTAGAAAGCCAAAAGTGAATAAGTAGCTCTGACTTTTGGCGGTCATTCCTGTATAGCGTGTCAGCATAATTAACCCTCTTACCGCACCACGATAGGTTTAACCTAGCACGGCAATAGTGATACGAATATGGCGAACATCACGCTCTTAATCGCTTTTCATCAAGAGCGTGATCCAGTGCTAACAATTTTTATCGAAAAAGCTCAGTTGTTGGGTCTTAAAATAGCGCTGCGCCAATCGCTAAGCCGACAAATAAAATCGCGGTGATTTTTCGGATCAGGGCTAGTGGTAGTTTATTGGCCGATAATTTACCGATCACTACGACAGGGACATTAGCCAACAGCATACCAATCGTGGTGCCTAAAATGACCCACAATAAGGCGTCGGCATATTGGGCACCTAAGATGGAAGTGGCTATTTGGGTTTTGTCGCCAATTTCAGCAATAAAGAAGGCGATAAAACTGGCGACAAATGGCCCGCGATTAGAAATCGATTCTTCATCATCCAGTTTATCGGGAATCAACACCCAGCCAGCCATGATTAAGAAGCTCACCACCAAGACCCATTTTAATATCTCGGGCGACAAATAATCGGCAACGACGACGCCTAACCAAGCCGCTAAGGCATGATTGGCTAGCGTAGCGAGAAATATCGCCGCAATGATCGGAATCGGTTTTCGGTATCGACTGGCTAACAGTAGAGAAAGCAGTTGGGTTTTATCGCCAATTTCAGCTAAGGCGACGGTAGTAATTGAAATAGCTAATACGCTCACGACAGGCTCAATGGGGCGGGATAATTATAATAACCATAGACAAACGCCACGCCCCACCCCGGTTCGCGTTGTTTGCCTAAGGTCTTGCTCAGCTAAAATGACTTTAGCTTCGAACGCCATGGTGATTTGGCACCAATCATGTTGACGAACGAACCGTTAAGATTAAACCCTCTTACCGGCAAGCTACTCCCCAAAGACGGCGCAATTCTAATCAGGCTGTTAAGAAATCTCAAGTCTCAAATGACCTCAAGGCTTATTTTTGGGATAATTTGCTACAATCCATGGTGTAAATTGCCCTAAAAGGGATTTTTGACCATTAATTAAGCAAGATTACCCCTACTCGCTGAGCGAATATCTCGGTATACTTGTTCGCTATTTCTTATCAATTCAAACAGAAGAATCGCGCGAACCTGACTATGCAAAAATACGATATCAAAACCTTTCAGGGTATGATCCTCGCGCTGCAGGATTATTGGGCCCAACAAGGCTGTACCATTGTTCAACCATTAGATATGGAAGTTGGTGCAGGCACCTCTCACCCAATGACATGCCTGCGAGCTATCGGCCCAGAGCCTATCGCCACGGCGTATGTTCAACCTTCTCGTCGTCCAACCGACGGTCGTTATGGTGAAAACCCGAACCGCCTACAGCACTACTATCAATTTCAAGTCATCATCAAACCATCACCGGATAATATTCAAGAGCTGTATCTTGGATCACTTGAGGTATTGGGTGTTGACCCGCTGGTTCACGATATTCGTTTCGTCGAAGATAACTGGGAAAACCCAACCTTAGGCGCATGGGGATTAGGCTGGGAAGTATGGCTTAACGGTATGGAAGTGACCCAGTTTACTTACTTCCAACAAGTTGGTGGTCTTGAGTGCAAACCAGTAACCGGGGAAATCACTTACGGTATTGAACGTCTGGCGATGTATATTCAGGGTGTTGATTCTGTTTATGATTTAGTCTGGACAGATGGTCCATTAGGTAAAGTAACCTATGGCGATATTTTCCATCAAAATGAAGTCGAGCAGTCAACCTACAACTTTGAACACGCGGATGTGGATTTTCTGTTCACTTTCTTCGATCAGTGTGAGAAAGAGTGCCAGTATCTGCTTGAACTCGAAAAACCATTACCATTACCGGCCTATGAGCGGATTTTAAAAGCGGGTCATGCATTTAACCTGCTTGACGCTCGTAAGGCGATTTCGGTGACTGAGCGCCAACGTTATATCCTGCGTATCCGCAACCTCACTAAAGCGGTTGCTGAAGCGTATTACGCCTCTCGCGAAGCGCTAGGCTTCCCAATGTGTAAAAAGGGTGAGGATAAATAACATGGCCAAAGAATTTCTAATCGAACTGGGTACAGAAGAGTTACCACCAAAGCAGCTGCGCACTTTAGCTGAAGCGTTTGCCGCCAATTTTAGTACAGAACTTGCCGCGGCAGAGTTGACTCATGATGGCATAAAATGGTTTGCGACCCCGCGCCGTTTGGCGCTGAAAGTCGCTAATCTTGCCGAAAAGCAAGCGGATAAAGTTCTAGAAAAACGTGGACCTGCGGTGTCTGTGGCTTTTGATGCACAAGGTAACCCGACGAAGGCAGCACAAGGTTGGGCGCGTGGTAATGGGATTACCGTTGAGCAAGCCGATCGCCTCAAAACTGAGCAAGGTGAGTGGTTGCTGTTCAAACAAGAAGTGAAAGGTCAAGCGGCGAAAGCGATTGTCGTTGAGCTGGCTGCGAAAGCATTGGCCAACTTACCTATCGCTAAGCCAATGCGCTGGGGCGATAAAGAGACTCAATTTATTCGTCCAGTAAAAACCTTGACCATTCTGCTTGGTGATGAGTTGATCGACGGCGAAATTTTAGGCGTGGCTTCAGCACGCACCATTCGTGGTCACCGTTTTATGGGTGAGAAAGAATTTACCATCGACTCCGCCCAGCAGTATCCAGACATTTTAGAGCAACGCGGTAAAGTGATTGCCGACTATGAGACGCGTAAAGCGACGATCATTGCTGGTGCTCAGCAAGCGGCCCAACAAGTGGGTGGTATTGCGGAACTTGACGACGATTTAGTGGAAGAAGTCACCGCATTAGTAGAATGGCCGGTGGTTTTAACGGCAAAATTTGAAGAGAAATTCCTCAATGTGCCATCGGAAGCGTTGGTGTACACCATGAAAGGTGACCAAAAATACTTCCCCGTGTATGACGCTAATAAGCAACTCTTACCCAACTTTATCTTTGTGACCAATATTGAGTCTAAAGAGCCACGCCACGTTATCGAAGGTAACGAAAAGGTGGTACGTCCACGTTTGGCTGATGCTGAATTCTTCTTTAATACCGATCTCAAGAGTAAGCTGATTGATCGCTTACCACAGCTTGAAACGGCGATTTTCCAGCAGAAATTGGGCACAATTAAAGATAAAACTGACCGAATCACGGAGTTAGCCGGTTATATTGCAGAGCAAATTGGCGCTGACGTTGCACAAGCTAAACGTGCAGGCTTGCTCGCTAAATGTGATTTAATGACCTCAATGGTGTTTGAGTTTACCGACACTCAAGGCGTAATGGGTATGCATTATGCGCGTCATGATGATGAGCCAGAAGCGGTAGCATTGGCGATGAACGAGCAGTATATGCCGCGCTTTGCTGGTGATCAGTTGCCGACTGATGGGGTTTCTTCTGCGCTAGCAATGGCGGATAAACTGGATACCATCGTTGGTATTTTCGGGATCGGCCAAGCACCAAAAGGCTCGGATCCTTTTGCTTTGCGCCGCGCTTCTTTAGGTGTGCTGCGGATCATCGTTGAATACGGCTATAAGCTTGACTTAGTGGATTTAGTCGCGAAAGCGAAATCTCTCTTTGGTGATCGTTTGACTAATCAAGCGGTTGAACACGATGTGATTGAATTTATGCTGGGTCGTTTCCGCGCTTGGTATCAAGACGAAGGCTTTAGCGTAGATGTTATTCAAGCCGTGTTGGCGCGTCGTCCAACCAAGCCGGCTGATTTCGATCAGCGCGTAAAAGCCGTGTCGCACTTCCGTGAATTAGAGGCGGCAGAAGCGTTGGCTGCGGCCAATAAACGGGTTGGGAATATTCTCGCGAAATTTGCTGGTCAGTTGCCTGCTGAGGTTGATCTCGCGTTATTGCAAGAACCCGCAGAGAAGGCCTTGGCACAAGACGTAGCCGTGATGAGCGAAGCCCTTGAGCCAGTCTTTGCGTCAGGTGATTATCAGCAAGCACTGAGTCAATTGGCCTCACTACGTGAACCCGTTGATGCGTTTTTTGATAACGTTATGGTGATGGCTGACGATGAAGCGCTAAAGCAAAACCGTTTAACTTTGCTTAACGACTTACGTAACTTATTCCTGCAAATTGCTGACATTTCTCTTTTACAAAAGTAATGATTAGCAATAAACCATACGGTTTGTGATTGAAGCCCAACTCTAATGAGTTGGGCTTTTTTTCAACTGAATACTCAGGTGTTCAAAAATAGTACTTTGATAGGTAAAAGCATTACGGTATGTTCAAGGATTGATCGATGAGCATAGCATCGTTTTATGCTCCTTTAAGCAAGCAAATACAATCATGAATTAGGCAGTCAGCAATGCAGTTTTCAAAATTTGGTGAAAAATTTAATCAGTATTCCGGTATTACTCAATTAATGGATGATTTGAATGATGGTCTGCGCACACCAGGAGCCATCATGCTCGGTGGCGGAAATCCTGCCGCTATACCAGCGATGATCGACTATTTTCATCAAACCAGCGCTGAGATGCTGAGTAATGGTGAGTTGATCGCTGCGTTGAGTAATTACGATGGACCACAAGGCAAAGATCGTTTCGTTAAATCACTCGCTGCGCTACTAAAAACGACTTATGGCTGGGAAATTAGTGAGAAAAACATCAGCTTAACCAATGGTAGCCAAAGTGGTTTTTTCTATCTGTTTAACTTATTCGCCGGTCAGCAGCCCGATGGATCGCATAAGAAGATTTTACTGCCGTTGGCTCCGGAATACATTGGTTATGGCGATGCAGGGATTGATGACGATCTGTTTATTTCTTATCGCCCCGAGATTGAAATGCTTGATGATGGGTTATTCAAATACCATGTCGACTTTAACCAGTTAACGGTCGATTCCTCCATCGCGGCGATCTGCGCCTCTCGTCCCACCAACCCGACGGGTAATGTCTTGACCGAAGATGAGATCCATAAGCTCGATCAGTTAGCGCGGGATAATGGTATTCCGTTGATCATAGATAATGCTTATGGTGTGCCATTCCCCAATATCATTTTTGAACAGGTTGAACCGTTTTGGAATGACAATACCATTTTATGCATGAGCTTATCCAAACTTGGATTACCAGGCGTACGTTGCGGCATTGTGATAGCCAATGAAACGGTGACTCAAGCTTTAACCAATATGAATGGCATTATTAGTTTAGCCCCCGGCAGTGTTGGCCCCGCGATAGCTCAACATATGATTGAACGAGGGGATTTACTGCGCTTGAGTGACGAAGTTATTCGCCCATTTTATCAACAAAAATCACAAACCGCGGTGAAGTTACTTCAGCAGGCGATACCTGACCCGCGCTTTCGCATTCACAAACCTGAAGGGGCGATTTTCCTATGGCTGTGGTTTGATGAATTGCCGATCAGCACTATGGCGCTGTATCAGCGTCTTAAAGCACGAGGAGTATTGGTTGTTCCTGGTGAATATTTCTTTATTGGGCAGCAGCAAGACTGGCCACATGCTCATCAATGTCTACGGATGAACTATGTGCAAGATGATCAGGAAATGCAAAAAGGTATTCAGATTATCGCCGAAGAAGTCGCTAAGGCTTATCAGCAAGCTGAGCAGTCATCGATCTGCTGAAGGTATTAGGGGCTGTTATCACCACCGCCAGCCTAATGTGTGGCTGGCGTGGTTTTAGGCGATGAGTCAGCGTTTAATCATCTTTGTGCAGCGCAGGAAAATCCTCTTTATCCAATAGCTGGCTGAGGCGTGCAAGGCGTCTTTGCAGTTCACCGCTATAATCGGCACTGATATTAATATGGCCCATTTTACGCCCCGGGCGTTTTTGTTTGCCATACCAATGGACATGACACCCTTCCATCGCAAGCAACGCGTCCGGCAGGCTATCAAGGCCTAAGATGTTAATCATCGCTGTTGGGCGGATCAGTTGCGTGCTACCTAATGGTAAACCACATACGGCGCGCAAATGGTTTTCAAATTGACAGGTTTCGGCACCTTGTTGTGTCCAATGGCCGGAGTTATGCACTCTCGGGGCAATCTCATTGACCAATAGCTGCCCGCTGATATCAAAAAATTCTAAAGCCAGTACGCCCACATAATCTAATTGCTCAGCTACCGCGCGAAAGATGCTTTCGGCCTGTTGTTGTAGCGCGAGATCATCCAACGAGGTGGATAAACTCAACACGCCATTGGTGTGCACATTTTCCGTCAGGGGATAGGTCACTATGCTGCCATCTTGTCCTCTAGCGCCAATCAGCGAGACTTCGCGATCAAAAGCGATAAATTGCTCTGCAATGATGGTTTGTTGCGCTGAGCTTGCTAAGCAGTCTTGTAGCTCGGGCCAAATGTTATCAATATCTTGCGCTTGTTTGAGACGCCATTGACCTTTGCCATCATAACCACCCAGAGTGCTTTTTAATACCATCGGTAGTCCAATGGTTTCGATAGCAGTGAGCAAATCGTCACGAGAGTGTACGATGGCGTATTGCGCACTATTGACGCCAGCTTGCTGAAGCAATACTTTTTCACGCTGCCGATTGCCACCAGCTTTGATGGCCGTTTGGTTCGGTAACAGCTTGCCACTTTGCGCACATTGCTCAAGTACATCATCAGGAATATGTTCAAATTCAGCGGTAATCACATCCGCTTGGTCAATGGCCAGAGCCAGCCCTTGGCCGATGGCTTGCCCCGAGATCGGCTGCACGATATTACCGGTTGTTACATCAAACGCATGGATCTCAATATTCAGCGGAGTGCCAGCTAGCGCCATCATGCGGGCTAATTGGCCAGCCCCTAAGACTAAAACTTGCATGTGATTAGTCCTCTGCTGGATTGGGGTTGGCGAGCACGGTTTCGGTTTGCGCTAAACGAAAGGCATCGATTTTCGCCATGATATGGTGATCATGTGTGGCTAGGATTTGTGCGGCTAATAAGCCAGCATTAGCGGCTCCCGCTTCACCGATAGCCAGCGTCCCGACCGCAATGCCTTTTGGCATTTGCACGATGGAGAGTAATGAGTCCATGCCATTCAGCGCTTTTGACTGCACTGGTACGCCGAGTACCGGTAAGCTAGTAAACGCCGCGGTCATGCCTGGTAAATGCGCTGCACCGCCGGCGCCGGCGATGATAACTTTAATGCCTCGTTGCTGAGCGCTGCTAGCATAATCAGCCAGTAGTTGAGGAGTTCGGTGAGCAGACACCACCTTGGTTTCATAATCGATCCCAAATTGATCCAACATCTCCGCGGCTAGCTTCATGGTTGGCCAATCGGATTTCGAACCCATAATAATCGCCACTTTCATTGTAAACTCCTTCAAACATCATCACATTAGGGTGAATGGGTTATTTGCGCGCATTATACGAGTATTTTTTTCTTAGGAAAACGTTTGCGTCATGGTTATTTTGCCAAAGATACCATTTGTCATTAAATAGCTTTAGCCTGTTTCAGCCAGAATTTGTAAACTCAGTGAGTCGATTAAATGTCACAAGAGAAAGGTATCGTGGATAATTTTCAATTTTGTTTACAGGCATTACGTGATGGTGATGTTATTGCCTATCCAACCGAAGGGGTGTTCGGTGTCGGATGCGATCCGGATAACCCGCAAGCCATTGAAAAACTACTCACGCTGAAACAGCGACCGGTAGAAAAAGGCTTGATTTTGATTGCGGCCTCTTATCAGCAATTGTTGCCGTATATTGATGAAAGCCAACTAAGCGCAGAACAATTGGCAACGATTCATGCGACTTGGCCGGGACCCGTTACATGGGTGATGCCTGCTAGTCAGAAAGTCTCGTCATGGGTCAGCGGTCAGTTTGACTCGATTGCGGTGCGAGTCACCGATCATCCACTAGTACAACAGTTATGTAATGCGTTCGGTAAACCGCTTACCTCGACCAGTGCTAATTTAACAGGGCTGCCGCCGTGTATGACCACTGAGCAAGTTGAGCAGCAACTGGGTGAGCACCTGCCAGCTATTTTACGCGGTGAAACGGGTGGTAGAAATAAACCGAGTGAAATTCGTGACGCGAAAACGGGTCAAATTTTAAGACAAGGTTAAGCAAGGAAATCGACGATGCCAGAGATTGATAAGCAAGCGGTAAAGCAGTTTTTGCTTGAGTTACAAGACAGTATTTGCCAGCAATTAGAACAGGCCGATGGCAAGGCTAAGTTTGTCGAAGAAATCTGGCATCGGGAGCCGGGCGAACGCTTAGGTGGTGGTGGGCGAACACGAGTGATGAAAGAAGGTCAAGTCTTTGAGCAAGGCGGCGTTAATTTTTCCCATGTCACCGGTCAACAGATGCCCGTATCAGCCACCGCACATCGCCCGGAATTAGCTGGTCGTCGCTTTGAAGCAATGGGTGTGTCGTTAGTGATGCACGCTCATAACCCTTATGTGCCGACGTCTCATGCCAACGTGCGTTTTTTTATTGCCGAAAAAGAGGGAGAAACGCCCATTTGGTGGTTTGGTGGAGGCTTTGATTTAACGCCGTTTTACCCATTTTTAGAGGATGTGCAAGCATGGCACGCCACAGCGCGGACCTTATGCGCGCCTTTTGGTGATCAGGTTTATGCTGAACATAAGGCTTGGTGTGATGATTACTTCTTTTTACCGCACCGTAACGAGACTCGCGGTGTCGGTGGGCTCTTTTTCGACGACTTAAACCAATGGCCATTTGCTGAGTGTTTTGCCTATATGCAAGCAGTTGGTAAAGGATACACTGAAGCTTACTTACCGATTGTTGCGCGACGTAAAGATACGGCCTATGGTGAAGCGCAGCGGCAATTTCAGTTATATCGCCGTGGTCGATACGTGGAATTTAACTTAGTTTATGACCGAGGGACGTTATTTGGGCTGCAAACTGGAGGGCGTACCGAGTCAATACTGATGTCGATGCCACCGTTAGTGCGCTGGGAATACAATTACCAGCCAGAGCCGAATAGCCCAGAGGCGAAATTGGCGGAATTTTTAGTACCACGCGATTGGTGACAGAAAATCAACGCAGTGATAGGGTCTGAAAAGATACTTTGGCTAATTTAGGTTAATGACATGGAATATCAACACGATCGTTATGCCGTCTTTGGCAATCCGATTGGGCACAGTAAATCGCCCTTTATTCATGGCTTGTTTGCACGTCAAACCAATCAAAGCATGAACTACACGGCGCAGATGGCAGCGATTGATGGTTTTGAGCAAGCGATCAACGAATTTTTTGCTCATGGCGGTAAAGGTTGCAATGTGACCGTACCGTTTAAAGAGCAGGCCTTTCAGCTGGCGGATCGTTTAACAGAGCGAGCGCAATTAGCTGGTGCCGTCAACACTCTGAAAAAACTGGATGATGGAGAAGTGCTCGGTGATAACACCGATGGAGAAGGTTTGGTTCAAGACTTGCTGCAGCATCAAGTTCCGTTGACTGGGGCGAAGATTTTATTAATTGGTGCGGGTGGGGCAGCTCGAGGCGTTATCAAGCCGCTATTGGACCAACAGCCCGAGCTTATTGTGATCACTAACCGGACATTATCCAAAGCGGAAGGTCTTGCACAGCAGTTTTCTGTTTATGGCGCCGTGATCGCCCAACCAATGAGTCAACGGTATACGCCGTTTGATCTTGTCATTAACTCGACCTCAGCCAGCTTGGACGGAGAGCGACCGCAGGTATCTGAGACTATTTTTAGCCCGCGTAGCATTGCTTACGACATGATGTACAGCAAGCAACCAACGGCGTTTAATCAGTGGGCTAAGGAACAAGGATGCCATTCAGTTTATGACGGGCTAGGCATGTTAGTCGCACAAGCAGCAGAAAGCTTTATGTTATGGCGAGGGTTACGCCCAGGGGCTAAGCAAGTGCTACGTGAATTAAGAAAAAATTTATCTGGTGGTGTATGAACCAAGCAATTTTATTTACCGATGATCAACAGTGGAATGAGCAGCAGCAAGCGGTTGAGTTTTCCGCGCAGCAGAGTGGTGCGCTTATCCGTTGTTTTATTTCTCTATCTGAGCTGCAATCTTGGTCTGGGGTGACGATGACCACTCCACAGCAGGCACTGACGGTTTTTAGTGAGTGGCGTTTTGATATTGAAGAACGAGCGGAGCAGCTAATTGAAGAAGAGTGCTTTACTTCAGCAGGTATGATTGAGGTGCTAAAACCGTAAACACCTCATGGGAGGGCTCGAACGAAAGGTCAATAGATCTAGAGCAATGATATAGCTAGATTTGCGATTGTTCAGCTAAGTACTCATTTTTGGTTTGTACATAGTTACTCGCTGATTGCAGTAAAAATTGTTGCTCCCCTTCAGTCAGCTTACGGGCTTGTTTCACTGGGCTTCCTACGTACAGATAGCCACTGACTAAGATTTTTCCGGGCGGTACTAAGCTACCTGCACCTATCATAACGTCACTTTCAATGATTGCCCCATCAAGAATAATAGAGCCCATTCCCACCAGAACCCGATCGTGAATGGTGCAGCCGTGCAGCATGACTTTATGGCCAATGGTGACATCATTACCGATCAGTAACGGATAACCATTAGGATTGTGGTTATTTTTATGGGTGACGTGTAAAACGCTACCATCTTGTATATTGGTGCGTGCACCGATACGGATATGGTTGACGTCACCACGTGCCGCGACTAAAGGCCAAATGCTGGCATCATTCTCAATCGTGATATCGCCAACTAATACAGAACTGTTATCTATATAGACACGTTCATTTAGCGTCGGTAATACCCCTTTATAACTTCGGATAGAACTCATCAAACCATCCTTAACAGGCTTAAATTGCAGTAAATAAGCTAAGAATAGTACTAGAAACGGCTTTTTTGAGCAATAATTAGCCTTTTAAGCTAAAAATAACAAAAAAAGCAAAAAAGCACTTGCCAAGTTAACCAGGCTCCCTATAATGCGACCTCACTGACACGGCAGACGCCGCAAGGCTTCGGGCAGTGTTGGTTGAGGGAAAGCTTCTAAAAAAGAAAATTTGAAAAAGTGTTTGACTCTTCAAATTAACTCGCTAGAATTCACCTCCGCTTCGAAGCTCAACAAGAGATTCGCAAGCCAGCTCTTTAACAATTTAAACCAATCAATCTGTGTGGGCACTCGTTGATGATAATCAAAATGCTTAGCAATAAGCACTTCGGTTTCAATGAACTGAGTGACCAAATTGATAGGGCTTTTAG
>NZ_VHTA01000011.1:0-97118 GCF_030851525.1 Vibrio sp. 2017_1457_13 | reverse complement strand
TATCCTTTACGACTACATTGTCAAGTGCATGCAGGAGTTAGCGAAAGCGGAACCTGATATCGATGCACTCCTGCCTTGGAACTTCAAACACTAACAATATCGCCCCGTGGGTTCATGGGGCGGATACGAAACATTTCTGTCCAGAACTGTTTCATTCGGCACTTTCTAGCACGAAAGTGCCCCAAAACAATTCAGATCAAAAGTTCTCGCTCACTTAGTTCACAGTACTTTCCCCTATCAAAAGTTATCCGAAGGAGTTTGGGTAGCAGCATTTTTCTGAAATTATAAGGCATCATGCAATCTAACCTCCGTTAACTTTCATTAACCTATTGATTACACGTTGATGTGGTATTAAAAAGGTTGCATCATAGGAATATGAAAGGCGGCTAAAAGCCGCATAGAAAGCGTTATATTTCTCTTGAATTCAACCTGTTACAAATTTAAAAGTTAAGTGGTAATGTGGGATCTTTGCTGGTTGATGATTTATTGTGATGGATAGCTGTTGATTTGATCAAGTATATCAATACCTATCGAACATTATCGTTTGGGCTCATTTAGCTGCTATTTTGATTTGGTTTACATTAATGGTTTGTTTCTCTGAGATTTATCATCAGAATCAATGGGCAAGCTTGAGTCAATTTAAAAATTAACTGTTTGTTTTTGTGCCAAAAATTAGTTCAACTTACGTTAAGTGACTGATGTTGTTTGCTATTTTTAAAGGTTGTTTGGTGTTTCAGTAGCTGTATGGAACTGAAATATAACAAACAATTCAAGCAGACCCTCAACGCGTGGCATTTTTATTATGCGTTGAGTTTAGTGATTACGGCGTTGTGCGGGAAGTTGGTAGTTGCGTTTCGGGCTACTTAATTGGGCGTTAGGCTACATATTTAAACTTATAGCACTTGAAAGTGCCAAATTTACCCTTATATAAAATATAGTTATTAGTGTTTTGTTGAGTATGGAGTGGTTATGAGCGAACAAGCAATTTACGCAGTTGGTGATATCGTAAAACTTAAATCTGGTGGTCCAGATATGACTGTAAAAGAAGTTATTACAAAAGGCTTAGGCTCTACTGATTATGGCTCTTTCAGTGGTAATTATCGTTGTCAGTGGTTTGCTGGTAAAAAACTAGATAACGGTGTTTTTCCACAAGAATCTCTACTCAAAGTAAGCTCTGGCGAATAATTCAATGGATGCAAAGTCACTTGCAGCTTGGATGCAACTTGAGCTTGAAAAGCAAGGTTGTCTTTATCAAGATGATGTTGTCGATCATGCTATTAAATCGTGCGCTGAACAACTGTTGCGTGAAAACGCTGATGGTAATCAGGTAATAGGGCGTCAAGCTCTGAATGAGTTTAAAAAGCTAAATTCAGAAACTGTGGTTTGGGTTCGCCCTGATAAGTATTGGCGTTTTCGAGTCCCAGAAGATGAAGAAGGTAGGGATGCTAGAGGGTAGCCTGTAGCCTAACAAACAAGGATAAGTGTCGCGCAGCCGACACTTTATCTGGGTGTTGAACAAGCCCAAGCCACTTATATAGTAAATTGCAGATTCGATGTTTATGGTAGGTACGGAGTAGACCGTATTTTCAAGGCGAGCAAAGCCACGGCGTGACGATGTTTATTCATCACGTCGATAACCCTCTAACATTTCGGTGTTTTTTTCAGTGTATCTCCTATTAATGAAGTCGCGGCCATTATCCTTATTCGGGTTACCTTTCGGCTAGCTCGGTCGGCTTACCCCGACACAAGCCATCTCGTGGTCACAACAGGGACAAGCTCGCACTGCTTTGCTTCTAACCGGTTGCTCTTTATGCGGAGTACAGTAAAACAAAGCAAGTAGCAGCAACTGGATCCTAACGCGTGTCTGTTTGGCATTTCCTCGCAAGAAGCCATAGTCTCTGACACGTTGCATTCCTTTGGGCAGGACATGCTGCAGGATAAGCCATAAGAACTTCAGTACGGGCAGAGTCCGGGTTTGATGCGTGTTGGTTTGGCTGTCTAGATAGCGGAAGGTGACCTCGGTATCAGTGACTTTAATGATGTCTTTGTCTGGCAATACGCCCCGATAAAGATAACGGGAGAGATATTGAAGAGCGGACAGTCCGAAGCCAACACATCGGCAGTCAACCACCCACTTGTTTGGTACGCTTTTAGGTAAGGACATGACGTCATCATGAACGATGGCATCGAGCAGTCTTGCTCGCCAGACTTTAGCGAGAGCGAAGGCATTAAACAAGTAACGTTTATTGCCCTTGTGCCATTGTTGTCGGGAAGCGTCATACCGGCCGCCAGCGACGATAACGTGGAGATGCGGATGCAGATTTCGTTGTCGACTGTGAGTGTGTAACACGATGGTAAAGCCCAGTTCTCCTTTATGTTCTCTTTGGGCGAAGTCTTTTAATACGCTCGAAGCGACAGTGAACATTGCCTGATAGAGTGCTTTGGGGTGCTGACGAGCTAGCTCCCTTAACTCATAAGGTAAAGTGAAGGTCGCCATGTAGTAATGAACGGGCAAGAGTTTTTGTTTTTGGCGCTCTAGCCAGTCTGATGTGGTGCGGTGTTGGCACTGAGGACAGTGTCGGTGACCACACGAGAGTGGCAATCGGTCATCATGATGGCAGTGAGAACAAAACCATTGAGAGCGTCCTTGTTGCTCGGTTTGGCAACGCAACATAGCGGCCATGGCTTGGCGGATGTCATCGGTGATGTGAGAGTCATAATGCCGCTCAAGTTCATCACGATACTGGCGAAGCAGTTCGATAAAAACGCTCATGCGTCCTCCCATCTTAAAGTGAGGCGGTCAGCCAGTTGGTTCAACGCTATTGCCATGTTGTATTGTTTGGGTTGAGTTAATTGGGTATAGCGAGCGGTGGTATTTAAACTGCCATGACCGAGCAGGGTTTGCAGTGAACGTAGGTCAAGTCCTTGTTCAAGCAGGTGGGTGGCAAAGCAGTGGCGTAAGGAATGCGGGCTAATGGCAGAGCTGAGATGACACTCTTTGAGCACCTGTTTCATGGCTTTTTGTATTCCGCCTCTGTCCATTGGTGTGTTTTGTTGACCATTATTGCCAGGGAATATAAGAGTGGGATGCCGATGGGTAAGCCAGTGAGATCGAAGCGCATTCAGTGTTCTCTGTGGTAAGGGAATGAGTCTGTCCTTTCCGCCTTTACCTTCACGAATATGCACTTGCATAGCGCTACTGTTGATATCTTGAGTGGTTAAGTTGAGTCCTTCGCCAAGGCGTAATCCCATGGAATACAGGGTAAGGAAGAACACTTGATAGTGGCGCTTTCTGGTGGTGCTTATCAGTAATGCCACTTGCTCAGGAGTTAGAATATCCGGCAGACGCTTCACTTGCGGTGGTTTGACGATATTTAACCATTCCCACTGCTGATTGAGGGTGTAGCGATAGAAAAACTGCAAGCCGTTACGGTCGAGTTTGACGGTGCTCCATGAGTGAGATTGGATAAGGCTCGCAAAGTAAGTGCGAAGTTCTGCGGTGGTCAACGTATCAGGTGAACGGTTAAAAAACTCACTAATACGACGAACAGCACGAGAGTAGGCATCAATAGTGGCTGGTCTTTTGCCTTGCAACTTTAGATTGGTAAGATGTTGTTGGTAAAGAAAATTGAAGTGTTCTTGTTCATGAGGGGTCATAATCATTTCTCCGGTAGACACGGTCGGAATGACAGTGTTACTGAAGAGTATGGACAAGAGGCTATTGACTCTGCCGCGCAGCGGCTTCGTTCAACAAACGCTTCAATAGGGACAGGCAACGCTGGGCATTTTTGGTTCAAATGAACATTTTAGGTTATGGCTATTCTGATTGAGTGTAGCTGTTTTACGTTGCCTGCCCTTTAAGCGGGCGTTATGTAACCGTAGAGAAAAAGATCACAATTTATTGATAATTAAGCTATTTCTATGCTTTGTCGTATTTTGATTTTGGTTTCTGATTTATTTGATAGGTACTTTTAACTCATTGTTTAAATGTATCCACGCCATGAACCCACGGGGCGATATTGTTAGTGTTTGAAGTTCCAAGGCAGGAGTGCATCGATATCAGGTTCCGCTTTCGCTAACTCCTGCATGCACTTGACCATGTAGTCGTAAACGATAAGGCCGTTGGCTTTCGCTGTCTCGACGATACTGTAAAGCATCGCGCTCGCTTCAGCGCCATTTGCAGTGTTCGAGAACAACCAGTTCTTCCTGCCTATAACCAGCGGTTTAATTGCACGTTCAGCACGGTTGCATATTTCGGAGCATTCCGATCAGTCATTTCGGGATTATCCGATCACCCATTTCCGCGATTATCCGATCACTTTTAGCCTAACTCCGAAATCGGTGATCGGAATAGCGAAAACCGCGATCGGAATGCCCGAAATCCTTCCTTTTTCTCTTTTAAATCAATCCGATGATGAAGCCAGGGAGCTAGGACTTAACGCGGGGCAACGGTTAGCTTGGCATAAAAAACTATCACTTCCGGTAATGGAGCAGATCCGAAACTGGGGTCAGGCCGAGCTGAACAGGGGAAATACAGAAGAAAACAGCGGGCTTGGTAAAGCAATTAATTATTTTACTAAGCATTATGAGGGGCTGACCGCCTTCTGCCGTCTCGAGGGAGCACAGCTGGATAATAACCGAGCGGAGCAAGCACTCAAGCTAGTTGCTCGCAACCGAAAAAATGCCCTGTTCCATAAAACACAGGCTGGTGCGAGCATTGCGGATGTGATCATGGCGATGATAGCGACATCAGCCGAAGCGGGTATAAATGTGCTGGATTACTTTAATACGATACAGCGAATGGAAAGTGAAGTTAAGGCTAATCCACAACAGTTCTTGCCCTGGAATTATCAGTCCAATATCTAATCAAAACAGGCTCTGGCTTTCGGCCAGAGCCGCTTCTTAATACCTATGTACACTATCTTCTCGTAAGCTCACAATACTTTGGGTTCAAAACACTGACACGATGTAAGCACTCAAATTTCCCAAGCATTCGGCTGAACTGCGCTAGGTTACGCTGAGCACGCTCATTGCCATTTTTTTGCTCTAAGTATTTAGAAAACAATGGGAACTGCAAAATATCGTAAAAGATTCCAAGAAATGAGCTATCTGCGTTCTTGGTTAAGTTGATGTGCTCATGGGCTTTTTTCTTACACCAGGCAACTAAGTCTGACTGTTCTGACTTCGGCAGTTCAGTGAGCAAAGGCGCTAAACATTGCTGCTCATAGTAGTTCCATATAGGCAGAGCTTTCCCTTCCTGTGAGCGTTTTTTGCGGTCAGGTAGAACCATGGGGAAAACAATATGAAGAACCCCGATCATCAATCGAATTTCTTCTCGTTCGAAGAATAAATTGGCTCTCGGAGAATAGACAGGAATCCCTTTATCTTCGAGCGATTGAGCTAGAGCTCTCACTTTATCGTTCTTCACTGATCGGAATAAGAAAGCCACTTGATTCCAGTCGGTCAGTTGGCCATTGTCTCTCAAATGAGTTAACAACTGGTAAATATCGTCATGCCAATCATCTCCTTCAGGAGTAATGGCACTCACTACCGCTGGCCCATCCGGAAAGTCGCCATCTCGCGCAATTATGTTTTTGGGATAGCGATAGTTAACTTGGCCTCGTAACCAAGGCTTATCTCCCATATACGTATCGTAGAAGCCAACGATTTCAGGGTGTGAAGATAGTTGGTAGATAACTTAACTTGTTGACACTGGCCAGGAGAAAACTGTTGTGGAAACTCGAGTATGTTACGCACACTTGCACCACGGAAACGGTACAAAGCTTGGTCATCATCACCAACAACACACAGGTTTTGCTTTTCTCCCATCAGTAACTGAAGCAGCTTTTCCTGAATAGTATTGGTATCTTGGTATTCATCCACCATGAGGTATTCAAGCTTATTTTGAAGCTCCTCAAGCAGTGATGGATTCTCAAGCAATAGATGATACGTTTCTAACTGAATACAAGAAAAATCCAACGCGTTGTGCTTAGTTAGCAGCGTTTGATATACGCGATAGCTCTCGCCCAATGCATTGATTGCCATATCAGGAGATTGGCACAGCACCTCAACGTCAAGAACCTCTTCAGAAGCCTTATTCAACCAAGTCATTAGATTTTCTGACTTAATCCAAGCAGGGAGTTTATGCTCTCCCTGAATGTGCTCGATGCCTTCAATATCTCTGAACGCTCGTAAATTCTGATAAAGGAAGTACTGCTGATCAAACTGGTCCATCAGCACAAATGAGCGTTTCAGCCTAGTGAACTCTCGATATTCCTCTAGAACTCTCAGACAGATTGAATGGAAGGTCGGTTGTGAATGCAACGCTACTGGCTAGGTTTGAACCACCAAGTAATGTGAAAATGCTGTACATCTGGGCAGACCACGATCTCTCTGAGACCGGCCTGAATGCAGCGAATGAACTCAAGAAAAAAGCCTGGCAAAAAGGCATTCTGACACAAGTGTTGATCCCTCCGATACCAACGTCACTTGGCGTGAAAAGTTGGGATTGGAATGATGTGCTGAATGTTTACGGTGCCATGGGCTTTCCGAAAGTTCATATCTGATCCAAGGGGCTTCGGCCCCTTTTTTGCGCCTTGCATATTTGAAAAAACATGGAGAATGAAAAATAGATAACCAATAGGAGAAACAAACATGATGGTATTAACTCTGTTAACAAAGCAGATAAAGCGCTGGCCAAAATCCAGAAGCTCTATGGAATAGAATCTCGCTTAAAAGGTGAATCTGCTGAAAAAAGAAAATCAGAACGTAAACAACATGCTAAGCCGATACTGGATGAGTTGTACGAGTGGATGACGACTCAACAAGTGATGGAGTCTAGCCCGCTGGGTAAGGCGATAAAATACACGCTCGGCCAATGGCTGAAACTTATCCGCTATATCGATGCGCTCCTGCCTTGGAACTTCAAACATTAGCAAGATCGCCCCGTGGGTTCATGGGGCGTTTACCTTAGTTTTAAACTCGAATTGTGATCTACTTAGTCGACAAGTAGAAAGAGACTGGCAACATTCGCTGCCAGTTTGAAACGGCATTCTGACTGGAGTGTGTATTTTTACATTTTACTTCATTAAACGAAGAAATTGAGGATTAGAAACCTGCATCTGCAAGCTATTTTTGTTTTCCGTGATTTTTCCTCGCACACAGACTTTTTGCTCATTAAATCTAGTCAGTTGACCAAAGCGGTTCTCAAAGCCTTTCAGGTTATCATCCCAAATTAAAATTGCTAACGATTGGTTCGGGTATGGCTTATCTAGATTTAGGTAAGTCGCCTTTCTACCCTTGTGCACTTGGGCCACGACTCCACAAGCCATTACTGTCTCACCAACATGAAAAGCGGCACGGTATGATTCAATCCTTTGTTCATTGGCCCTGACTTGAGTTGGTAGTGCCATTAAAGAAAGACATAAGGTTCCGACTAATGCTAAGTTTTTCATTTTAGAATATCTCAATTTGATTATTGTATTTTACGATTATCTGAGGCTGGCCATTAAATGAAGTGATATCACCTGAGATACAGAGTCTTTGATTTAAAAAGTGTTGGAACTGCTCACCGTATCTTAATACATTGTCTGCGTCTGAGTCCCAAACAATAGCCCTAAACGTTGTGTTCGGGGATGGGTATTCAAAATTAAGGTAAGTCCCTTTAGAAAAGGCTTTAACCTCTTTGGCAACTCCGCACACGACCTGATATGTCCCAACCAAGCTTTTTGCTTGGCTGGTTGCAATAGCCCCTTGCTTGTGTAACTCCCCCGCCCGAGTTGGTACCGCTTCATCAACGTTAACTTCTACCCATTCATGGATACTTTTTTTATCATCGGTTTTGACATCATTACCATTAGAGCTTGTTAAGTTGTCAATTTCTATCATTGACTCACCGGAAGCATTCATAATGCTTATAGCAGCTCCACGGTTATCTATGGGCTGCTTCAATTCATTGAAATCTGGCACTTCAGATTTTGTCCACAGAAAGATAACTCCAACTAATACGGTAGATAACGCAACACTTATACCTAACCAAAAACTAGATTTAGACCCGGAAACCTTTTGGTTGGTCACCAACTCTTTTGTGGGGGCTTGTTGTTGTGGCGCTCTTATTTCTTCAACCAATGTTCTGAGTTGGTTAATTTCATCTTCAATCGATTTATGATTATGGCTTGAACGCTCCAGTTCATTGATTTTCTTCTCGTACCATTCCATCAAACGTTCTCGTTCTCGAACCTTACTTTCTTCAGTGATCTTATTGGTCGATTGAAGGTGAAGGGTTTGTCTAATCTTAGCCACAACTTCAGAAGACTCCCAGATCATTTGTTTGTTGCTAAAACGAAGCACCATGCCAAATTTAGTTATCAGTGAATTTTGACGAACAAGAAAATCTTTCCAGCGTTGATGATTAATATCTTTATATGTCCCATCTAGCTCAATTGGCAGGAAGTAACCTTTACTTTCATTTACAATCATGAAATCGATATAACGGTTACCACCGTTGTCATCGATAAAATGAAATTGAGGTACTACATCTGCGGGGCTAATCTCTGGTATTTGAGATAGAATCTTGTCAACAAATGCCTCCTCATACCCTACCACATGATCAATTTGTTTTTTGTATTTTATTTTCCAAGTACGCCAGTTGTTCATAACTTATTGTATATTCTAATGTTGGAGTCCAAGCTTTCTAAGCTCGATAGGTAAAAGAGAAGTGTCCAACCGTTGGGGTCCACTTCTGGTTCCCAGGTACATTTCATTCACATTGAAATCCGTGTCTTGAGTTCCTGAGCTGCTTTCTCCGTGAACGTAACAACAAATAGTTGTTCTGGGGCTGCATGATGCACATTGATAAGGTTGATGATGCGCTCAACTAGCGTGTAGGTTTTACCAGAACCAGGACCAGCTATGATTAGAAGCGGTCCTTTGTAGTGGTGTATTGCTATTTGTTGATTTTTATTAGGAGAAGACATGAAAAACCTAGCCATATTTACTTTATGACTTGTTATATCAACAACCAAAACAAAAGTATAAATTAAGTATTATATAGTGTGATGGGAAAGTGATAACGAAACACACCTGAATGAAAGCTATGTAAGCTTGCATCCCTGCTTATTAAAGTTCCTGATTACTCACCCTTTCAACTCCGCTGAAAGTGTCTGTATTTAAATTCTTGTGATGGAGCGGTAAAATTGCCAGACTAGGCTGAGGCTTACCCCCCTAAAAATTACACTAACTTAGGGTCACCATGACTCAAACAGATTTTATTTTTCCCAACGGAACAACGTTTTCTACAACTAACGATTGCAACTTCTCCCCCCATGCTTGTAATACCACCAGCTGCTCTTTAAGATAATCGTGATGGTTGTATACCCGCAACATGCCTGGTAGCTGGTGGCCGACCGTCTTTTCAATCGCCACAATGTCTAACCCCATTTCGCTGCAACGGCTGATAAACGTTCGGCGCAAATCGTGCGGCGAGAAACGCTCAAAATCATCCGGTAAGTTACGTTTGATTAGCGCACGTACCGCTGCTGGCTCTTGAACCTTATCGACCAAAAGCTGAGGCCAAACAAATTTCCATTTGCTGGGTACACTCTCACGCTGCTCTTTAAGCAGTGCCAACAGGTAATCGCTTAATGGTACTTTCCGACTCTCCTGGCTTTTGGTGTGGCGCTCCTCAGAGCTGGCAGGTAACAACCATACCTTTTCTTGCCAATCTACCTCACTCCAGCACATTTCAAGCACAGCACTAATACGTTGCCCACAACCAAGCAAATACTGCATTAGACGGACGTTAGAGGGCTCTGTACGCCAAGAAGGCAAACTAGTTAGCAATGTCTTCAACTCTGAAAAGCTCAAATTGCGCTTGGTGACTTTAGAGCCACCACCGACATCCTTGGATTTCAAATGTGGTGCAGGGTGAGCGCCGAGCATATTCAAAGCCAGTGCATGGTTGATCACCTGATTGATGATTTTGTGGCATGCTCCAATCGCACCCGCCTTTCTCTTACCACTCTCATCAACCTTGGCATCAAACACTTTATTGAGATCATGAATTCTCAACTCTTCTAGTTTGATGTGACCAAGAAATGGTTTTATATCCCGGATGTAGATTGCCCTCGCTTGTTCACCTCGTAGCTGCTTGGACAAACGCTTCTCGTCAAAACTGGCGAAAGCATCGTCAAAGGTTTTCGCTTCCTCTTGCTCGCGCTGCTCTCGCGCTAGTTCCTGCTTCGGATTCTTATTATTTTCCAGCCAACTGCGGTAACGCCCCGCTTCTGTTCGAGCCTGTTCAAGTGTCATCCCCGTTTCCGGTTTCAACTTAACATACCGCCCCATGGTGATTTTTTCGTGTTTTTTGCCAACCTGAAAGCGAAAGATCCAAGTCATTGTGCCCGTTGGGCGAACACGAATATTCAATCCTTCAATTTTCTTATCTGGAACTAAGTATTCTTTGTCTTGTGCTTTCAATGATTGCAACGTGGCATTGGTGCTAATTCGCTTGGTCATGGTTTAAAAACCTCTGCATTTCTGGGTACGGCTCTGGGTACGGCGTCGGGTACGGGGAAAGACGAGTTTTCATTGTACGACTAAAGACCTCCTTGGACAAGGAGTGGTAAAAATATCAACAAAAACAATAAATTAAAATTCAAACCTGGACTTTATAAGACGCCACAAGATTCAGAGTTCTATTTACCCACCACATGGAAGCAGGTGTGATGCTAGAGCGTAAAGCATAAAAGAAATTAACGAGCCTAGCGGCTCGTTAATTTTTGCGTCCGATAAAACCGAGCTTTTTACCAATCCACCACAAAAGCCCTAATACCACAATCACTGAAAACAGCATTGAACCTGAATCGGGGTATTGAGCCTTCATAAACGCCGAGTGGCCAAAAGCTCCGACAAAAAAACAGGCTAAACCAACCAACGGAATATCGTCTGCTACTGGATGACGTAAATAGTCTTGGTATAACATTTGTACCGACAACACGAGGGCAATCAGTGGAAAGAGGGAGAAAGAGACCTCGCTGATCGTCAGCCATGATAAAAGTGCGTCACCGCACATGCCACTAATTAAGGCAAGCAGCAATGTTTTACTATTGGAAGTGGGTGATGTTTCGTTACTCATTACTCTATCCCATTTTTTAGTCGATTACGTTCACGCTCTTTGCGATACCAAAGGGCTCCTTTTGCCATCATACGCAACTGCATGATCAGTCGCTCAGACAATTCATCACGCGCTTGTCGTTCTAGATCTAATGCTTGCGCGCCGGAGCTAAAGACTAACGTCACTGACGCTTCAGCTTGGATGACCGCTTCTTCTCGTCCCATACCGGTATTAATCAGGTATTCGGTCAGCTCAGCAGAAAAATGTTGAATTTCACGCACTACTGCAGCGCGAAACTCAAACGAAGTGCCAGAACGTTCGCGCAACAGTAAACGAAACACATTAGGACTACTTTCAATAAATTCCATAAAGGTTTCCACTGACGTACGTATGACACTGCCCTCTTTAACTATTCTCTGCCGCGCTTGACGCATCAGTTGACGTAGCAGTAATCCACCTTCATCAACCATGGTCAACCCCAACTCATCCATGTCTTTAAAATGTCGATAAAAAGAGGTGGGGGCAATCCCAGCTTCGCGTGCGACCTCACGTAAACTTAAATTAGAAAAGCTGCGATCCGCACTCAATTGGCTAAACGCTGCGTCAATCAATGAACGACGAGTTTTTTCTTTTTGTAGCGCACGAATTCCGGTAGATTTCATACTGAACCTATTCTCATAGCCTTATCATCAACCGCATACTATAACGCGAAACGCACCATTGTCGATCCCAGCTTGCATAGCAGTGTCTGCATTTTCTCAACCATTCAACAACACAAAAATACCACACTTAAATTCTCCAGCCGCTATCCTATAAAATGTCGTGATCCTAAACACCCTATCGGGGAAATGAGATTTACCTAGCAACACAATCAGTTACAATCTCGCTACAGCACTGATAAGCATCGATAACAACAAGGATATCCTATGACACAGAAGCACCAGTTTGACGTTATCGTCATCGGCAGCGGACCTGGCGGAGAAGGCGCAGCAATGGGATTAGCCAAAGCTGGCATGAATGTCGCGATCATAGAAAAGGAAAGCACCGTCGGCGGCGGTTGTACACACTGGGGAACCATTCCCTCGAAAGCTTTACGTCACGCCGTCAGTCGAATCATTGAATTCAACAGTAACCCGCTGTTTTGTAAAAACAACACCAGCATACACGCCACATTTTCATCCATTCTCGGTCATGCAAAAACCGTTATCGATAAACAAACTCGCTTACGACAAGGCTTTTATGACCGAAACCAATGTAGCTTAATTTTTGGTAGCGCCGAATTTATCGACCCTCACACTGTCGCAGTTCATAAACACGATGGCAGCATCGAGCACTATCAAGCCGATAAATTTGTGATTGCCACTGGCTCTCGACCTTACCAACCGAATGATATCGATTTTACCCATCCTCGGATCTACAACAGCGATTCGATTTTAAATTTAAAACACGATCCACAGCATATTATTATTTATGGTGCAGGGGTGATTGGTTGTGAATACGCCTCTATTTTTAGAGGGTTAGGCGTAAAGACCGACCTGATCAATACTCGTGATCGCTTATTGGCTTTTTTAGATAATGAAATTTCTGATGCGCTCTCTTACCACTTTTGGAATAGTGGCGTGGTGATTCGCAACGATGAAACCCATCAGAAAATTGAAGGTACTGATGATGGCGTGATTGTCCACTTACAATCGGGTAAAAAGATGAAAGCGGACTGCTTGTTGTACGCTAACGGTCGTACGGGTAATACCGATCAACTGAATTTATCAGCGGTTGGTCTCGCCGCCGACGCCCGTGGTCAATTAACCGTCAACCACAATTATCAAACCGATGTCGAGCACATCTATGCGGTTGGGGATGTGATTGGGTACCCAAGCCTTGCCAGTGCTGCTTACGATCAAGGCCGTTTTACCGCCCAAGCGATTACTCAGGGCCAAGCGGTGAATAAGTTGATCGAAGATATCCCAACGGGTATCTATACCATCCCAGAAATCAGTTCAGTTGGAAAAACCGAACAAGAACTTACCGCAGCGAAAATCCCTTACGAAGTAGGACGATCCTCATTTAAGCATTTAGCACGCGCACAGATCTCTGGTAAAGATATCGGTAGTTTAAAAATTCTCTTTCATCGCGATAGCAAAGAGATTTTAGGTATTCACTGCTTTGGGGAGCGCGCGGCAGAAATCATCCACATTGGACAAGCAATCATGGAACAAAAAGGCCCTGCTAATACCATCGACTATTTTGTCAACACGACCTTCAATTATCCCACCATGGCTGAAGCTTATCGTGTTGCCGCGCTCAA
Source organism: Vibrio sp. 2017_1457_13 (assembly GCF_030851525.1). Lineage (NCBI taxonomy): Bacteria > Pseudomonadati > Pseudomonadota > Gammaproteobacteria > Vibrionales > Vibrionaceae > Vibrio > Vibrio sp. 2017_1457_13. The sequence goes on along the minus strand of NZ_VHTA01000011.1, from coordinate 83,700 downwards.
TGGATTAAACCGCTTGTTTTAACCATGGTTGATGACGGCGACTTAAACAAAAGAGTCGTCGTCAGTTTAAGCTGTCTCTTCCTAAGCTAGAGAAAATCGCCTCGCTGCCACTGGCGCTTTAATACCCAACCTAAACTCAGTCCACGCAATGCCATAAACGTTAACATCGCTAGCCATAAAGCGTGGTTTTGCCAAGCAGAGAAAAGTATAAACACCAGAAAAAAACCACTGGCGGCAATAAACATGCTGTTACGCATCTCTCGCCCTTTCGTGGCACCAATAAATATCCCATCGAGTAAAAAACACCACATCGCCACCAGCGGCATCGCGACTAACCACGGCAGATATTCCTGAGCCGTCTGCTGTACACTTGGAATAGACGTAATTAAACCAATCAGGTTCGAGCCTGAGAACGCAAAGACGGCCGTTAGCCCAAGGCAAATTAGTAAGCTCCAAAACGTACTGCCAATAATAGAAGCTTTAAGTTGCGACGGGCTTTTCGCTCCTACCGCTTTGCCCACCATCGCCTCAATCGCGTATGCAAAACCATCCATGCCGTAAGAGATCATCATCAAGAAGCTCATCAGCACCGCATTCGCAGCGACAACTTGATCACCAAAAGCCGCGCCTTGAAACGTCATAAAACTAAAGGCAGCCTGCAAACATAACGAACGCAAGAAAATGTCACGATTTAAACGTACAAAACGACTCATCCCTTGAGTACTTTGCAATAATAAAGCCCAAGGTGATGGTAAACCTTTAGCACGCCAAAAGCGCCAGACACACCATAAACCAAAAGCCATACCAAGGTAATCGGCGATCACTGAAGCCAACGCGACGCCAGAGACTTTCCAACCAAAACCGAGCACAAACAGGACATCGAGCACAATATTGGTCAGATTGGTGATGATCACCATCCACATTGGCGCTTTAGCATTTTGCGTCCCCAATAACCAACCAAGCAGCACAAAGTTGATTAATACGGCCGGCGCACTCCAAGCTCGAATCATAAAGTACTGCTGAGCATAATGTTTCACTTGCTCACTGGCTTCACTTAAGGCAAAAACGCCTTCACCAATCAAACGGTGCAGTAACAAAAAGACCACCGCAAATCCAAGAGACATCAGCACGCCCTGTACCCAGACTAAAGCCAACTGATTACGGTCATCAGCGCCATAGGCTTGTGCTGTTAATCCGGTCGTCGACATGCGTAAAAAGCCCAATAACCAGAAAGAAACGCTGATCAGCATGCCCCCAAGCGCGACGCCACCGAGATACCATGCGTGCTGTAAATGACCAATCACCGCCGCATCGACCAAGCCAAGCAATGGAATGGTAATGTTGGACAACACCATAGGAATGGAAAGCAGTAAGACTTGACGATGAATGGTGCGGTTGGTAAGAATTTGGACTAGCGACGCCACATAGAAACCCTCTTAAGATCGGCCATCCAGTGTACCGAAAATAATCAGCATTCCCAAGTGATGACGACGGACAGCGCTCAATGAGCATCAATCCCAATAACGCCAAGACATTACCAACGCACTTGGACCACCACGGGGGTTAGGCGATGTTTGAATCCGTTGATTTTACTCACCAAACGTTGCCAAAGTTTCCAGCGATGGCAATGGCGGTCAAGGGGCGATAACAGCAAGGCGCTATGTGCCCAAGGCAAAGCATTGAGTATCGCTTGATCCGGTTTAGCAAAACCATGTTGATAATGACCAGAGCCCATTTTTTGTCCAAGACGTGTCATAGTTTTATCACCCGCCAGAACTAAACAAGCGCGAGCATTAACGAAATGCAGCCCCAACGCACGAATAAAAGAAGAAATCTGCTTTGCGTGGCAGTCTAATAACGCATGTTCACATAAGATCAATACCGGAGCCGAATCAGGAATGATTAACCGCTCTAACCAGTCAAGATTATCGACACTACCGCAGCAATGCTGATAACGCTCACTACGATGAAACAGTTTTTGCCGCCATAACAAATGCTCACTCACATCGACTTCCACCCAGTGACAGCGCCCATTATCGACTCGGTAAAAACGCGTATCTAAACCAGCGCCAACATTAATGATCCAGCCATCAGGATGGGTCGCTAAAAAACGATGAATTTGCTGATCGCACAGTCGAGCCAGCGTAACATGCAATAGCTGTTTTTGCGGAATGTCGCCCGCGAGACAGTCTGGCGCAAGGTGACAACGCTGACAGGCACGAGCGGCTATCGGATCATAGACCAAGCCATCATCGACGAAACTTTCACGGCTACGCAACCAAAGCGGCTGCAGTAAACGAGTGGGTACTTGATAACGTGGTGATGAATGAGTGTACTTAGAGGGCATTATCATCTTCCTTATGTCACCATAAAAAGATGATAATGAATATCAATTAGATTGGCAAGCTAATGCGTGATATTTGAGCAGGGGTCACATCCAATCGGTATTACGGATAATCCCAACGGCAATCCCTTCAATCGCTAAATCTTGACAAGTTAAGTCAACTTCAATCGGTGCAAAAGCGTCATTCTCAGCATGCAGCCACACTTTCGCGCCTTTACGCTCTAAACGTTTGACCGTCACATCTTCTTCGACACGAGCGACAACAACTTGCCCATTACGCACATCCTGAGTTTTATGAACCGCGAGCAAATCACCATCCATAATACCAATGTCCTTCATGCTTTCCCCCTGAACACGGAGTAGAAAGTCGGCTTGAGGCCGAAACATACTCGGATCAACATGATAATGCGCTTCGATGTGCTCTTGCGCGAGGATCGGTTCACCAGCCGCGACTCGGCCGATCAAAGGTAAACCAAGATCTTGCTCAGCATCATTGGCTGCCCCTACTAAAATACGAATCCCACGTGAAGCACCGGGAACAATTTCAATCACTTGTTTACGAGCGAGAGCTTTTAAGTGCTCTTCTGCCGCATTGGCTGAACGAAATCCCAGTTCGCGAGCGATTTCAGCGCGAGTGGGTGGCATTCCGGTTTCTTCGATCTTACTTTTAATTAGCTCGAAGACTTGTTGCTGGCGTGGCGTTAACGGCTTCATGACTCACCTGTCTTTTTATACAGTTAACTGTGAGTATATCCAGTAATTCACGAAAAGCAAAGTGGATTGCTGCTTTTTTGATTACTCCACCGCCCGTCACGGCTGGGCAGTGTTTCGAACAGGAATCATGAAACAAATCAAACCTCTAGTAAGCAATCAACTGACATGACGGAATAGTATTAAAAGGTTTGACCAGTTTCTGGTATTCTTGCGCTTCAAAAAAAGACACCGACTCAAATCGATCGCTCTCGGTTTGAGTTTTAGTACAGCATCTTGAGGCCTTGAACTCTTATGTCTTCCGGACACTCATTTTCTCGCTCTTTATTAAAATTACCGCTATCGGTAATGGTAAAAGGCACGGCGATCCCATCGAACCCGATTGATGATTTAGCCATTGATCTGCATAAACCGATTGTTTATGTCTTACCGTTTCGCTCGAATGTTGATCTACTGACGTTACAAACTCATGCGCTCAATGCGGGGCTCCCCGACCCACTGACCCCACTGACCATTAATGGTCAAACGCTAAAACGTTATGTTTTTATCGCTTCTCGTCCAGCGCTACTGCAAGACGACCATAATGTGCCTAACGAATCGATTACTACCTTTTCTGAACTGTTAGCCTTACATAAGCATGATTCTGAATTGGATGTTCAAATGATTCCTGCAAGTGTGCTATGGGGAAGACGTCCGGGTAAAGAGGGACAAGAAAAACCTTACTTACAAGCTCTAAACGGGTTACAAAAAGCCATCGCCGTGGTGATCTCTGGACGTGACTGTTTGGTCCGTTTTAGCCCTGTAGTTTCATTGCGTTACATGGCCGATGCTCACGGGACCGATAGTTCAATTGCCCATAAACTCGCACGAGTGGCACGCATTCACTTCTCTCGTCAAAAATTAGCCGCTTCCGGCCCTAACTTACCTCAGCGTCATCAGTTATTTTCAAGACTAATGACCTCCCCTGCGATAGAAAAAGCGATTGTCGATGAAGCCAACCGTAAAAACATCTCATTAGAGAAAGCTCGTAAAGAAGCGCATAATATTTTGGATGAGATCGCCGCCGACTTTTCATACTCTTTAATCAAAAAAGGGGATCATGTTCTTGGCTGGCTATGGAATCGCATTTATCAAGGGCTGAACATCAACAACGCGGCCACGGTACGTCGACTCGCTCAAGATGGTCATGAAATTGTCTATGTTCCTTGTCATCGTAGCCATATGGATTATCTTCTACTCTCTTATGTGCTCTATCACGAAGGGTTAGTTCCTCCGCACATTGCCGCGGGCATTAATTTAAACTTTTTCCCTGCCGGACAAATATTCCGCCGTGGCGGAGCATTTTTTATCCGTCGGAGTTTTAAAGGCGATCCTCTTTATTCGACGATTTTCCGCGAATACCTGGCAGAATTGTTTGCTAAAGGCTACTCGGTAGAATATTTCAGTGAAGGTGGCCGATCACGTACCGGGCGTTTACTGCAAGCCAAAACCGGTATGTTAGCAATGACCATTCAAGCCATGCTGCGTGGCTTGAACCGTCCTGTAACCCTAGTGCCCGTCTACATTGGCTATGAACACGTGATGGAAGTCGGCACTTACGCCAAAGAGCTGCGCGGTAAACGCAAAGAAAAAGAGAATGCAGGCTTAGTGTTTCGCACGCTACGTAAACTACGTAACTTTGGCCAAGGCTACGTTAATTTCGGTGAGCCAATCCCTCTTAATCACTATCTTAATGAACATGCACCAGAGTGGACTCAAGACATTGATGCCATGGGGGGCAGCAAACCCCAATGGATGATGCCTATCGTTAACCAATTAGCGACCAAAATGATGACACACATTAACGATGCTGCTGCCGCCAATGCGATGACCTTGTGTGCGACCGCATTATTAGCCTCAAGGCAACGTGCATTAGCTCGGGACAATTTGGTCAAACAAATCGATTGTTATTTAGCGCTACTACGCAATGTTCCTTACTCGACGACCTTTACCGTACCTAGTGATAGCGCAGAGAAATTGGTCACCCATGCTGAGTCGTTAGATAAGTTTTTGGTTGAAACCGACAGTATTGGCGACATTATCTCATTAGATCGTAACCAGTCGATTTTGATGACTTATTATCGTAATAACATCATTCATTTACTGGCACTACCATCGCTAATTGCGCAGATGCTGATCCGTCAGCAATCATTATCGATCAGTGCTATCCAGCAAACCGTTGCTCAAGTCTATCCTTTCCTTAAGCAAGAACTATTTTTAAGCTATGCCGAACATGAATTGGATGAAATTGTTGAGCGTTACCTATCCGAGCTTGAGCGCCAACACTTAGTGACGATTGAACAGCAAACGGTAACCATCAACCAAGCCCAGACACAAGTCTTGATGCTCCTTGGTCGAACGATTTCCGAAACACTGCAACGTTATGCGATTGCCTTGAATCTACTGGTTGCTAACCCAGATTTAGCCAAAACGGATCTCGAAGCTAAGAGCCAAGAGATTGCTCAACGGCTGGGACGACTGCATGGGATTAATGCGCCAGAATTTTTTGATAAAGGTGTTTTTTCGGCGCTGTTTGTCACTTTAACCGAACAAGGCTACTTAGGTCATGATGGTTATTGCCAATTGGAAAAAACTCAGCAGTTTGCCGATGCGCTTTACCTGATGCTCTATCCTGAAGTCCGTTTAACCATTCAAGAGAGTATCTGTCAGGTCGAGTGGTAATGAGTTAACGTCATCACGGTTACAGACGCTGGTTATCACTGACCCAATAACACTAAGGCATCCCACGGGATGCCTTAGTCGTTGATCATCGAGTTACCACCACAGTGAGAGTATTAACCCCAATGTAATGACCATACCGACATAGTTATTGTTCAAAAAAGCATGAAAGCAAGGCATACGTTGTCGATGACGAATTAAATGCTGCTGATACACAAATAAACCACTGGCAATTAAAATCGCCCAGTAATAACTGGCTCCTAGCGAATAAACCCAACCCAGTGCGATCAATAAAACGATCGTCATCAGTTGCAACACACCAATGATCGCTTTATCACGACGACCAAATAAAATCGCGGTGGATTTCACTCCAATCAACAGATCGTCATCACGGTCAACCATCGCATATTGAGTATCATAAGCAATCGTCCATAGCAGGTTTACCCCAAAGACTAACCAGATGATTGGAGGCAAGGCATTGGCTTGAGCGGCCCATGCCATCGGAATCGACCAGCTGAATGCTAAGCCCAGAAAAAGCTGAGGTACTTGAGTATAACGTTTCATGAAAGGATAGATGAAAGCCAGTAACACCCCGACTAAAGAGAGTTTTATTGTCAAAGGATTCATGGTTAGTACCAGTAAAAAAGACAGGATCACCAAGACTAAAAACAACCCAATCGCTTCCTTCTCACTCACTTTCCCAGTGGGTAACGGACGTTGAGCTGTGCGCTTCACATGCCCATCAACATGACGATCGGCAAAATCATTAATCACACAACCGGCGGAACGCATCGCAAACACCCCAACCACAAACACCACAAGTACGTGAAAATCCGGCATACCTTGCGCTGCTAAAATCAGCGCCCATAACGTTGGCCATAACAGCAACAACGAACCAATAGGTCGATCCATACGCATCAGTTGCCAATAGGCATGAACTTTTGCTTGGTTCATTTACACACTCTCCTTCGCGTAAATTGGGCAATCGGGCAAAAATAATTCAGCGACTAACATCGGTTTATGATTCATCCATAATCGTGAACGTCGCGCAAGTAACGGGCCATCTGAGGTCATCGCCCAGCCAACTTGTAATCCATCCCGTCGAACATGATCACTGTTAAAGACGGTAAGGCCAAGCGGAATATCCCCTTGTTGAGTCAAATCCTCTGGCTGATCTTGCAAAGAGCTTTGAGGAATGAGTGTACGACCGAAGACCCAGGGTTTAGTATCTCCGGCTAAAATAACCTGACGTAATAGACACGTTTCTGCCGTTAACCACGTCACTTCCGTAAAATCCAGTTGTGCAGGTTCCAGCCACTGGTTATGGTGCTGAATAATACTCAGTCGCTGACAATACTGAGCCATCAGACGCGATAACGACCCTTGCTCTAATAGCCAAGATTGGGCGTTATCCGTAGGATAAGTAAAATCTTCCGGCCATTGCCAATTAACTTGGCGTAATGAAGAAAGATAGAGCGGAGTCATTCTATTCATACTAGTATTCAATATGACGCTTAATCGTCATACAATAACGCCGACATGCAGGTAAACCGCGCAGCGTTCAGACTCTATTAAGCATTTTATTTACAATCAGATGCGCTATTGTAACAAGAGTCGGGCGATTCGAATATCGTGAACAGAAGAAAGAACAGGCACAACTATGCTTAAACGTTATCTAGTCCCAATAATGCTCGCCTTTGGCCTGCTAGCCCCCTACTCTGCGATGGCGAGTACGGAGAATAGAACTCAATTCGCCTATTTTACATTAGAGCCGGAATTGACCACCAACTTCCATACCCGAGGTAATCGTCTTGGCTATATTCAGGTCAGAATTGATATTATGGTCGCCAATAGTGCCGATCTACCATTAATCGAGCTCCATCAACCACTCATTCGTGATGCGGTCATTGAGCAGCTTGGTAAACAAACCGAGGATGCCATCCGCTCTCTTGCTGGCCGAGAAAACTTACGAAAAACCCTCGTCGAGGATTTAAACAATATCTTATTGCCTGAAACCGGACGTACACTGATCGCTGATTTACTGTTTACCAAATACATTTATCAATAAAACAGAGTCAACGAATCTCTCACGGTCATCGAACTATCGCTCAATGGAACGCTTTCGATGACCGACTTGCATCGTGTAAACCCAATAACATACCGCTAACTAATCCGACCAAGTGCGCCGTATTGGCGATCGCCATAAATGGCTGAACAAATCCCAACACCAACCAAATCAGCATAAAACCAATTAACGGTTTAGGCATCTCTAAACCAAGTTGAGGCGCTCGCCAGCCCAGCAGCCATAAATAACCCACCAAAGCATACACAACCCCAGATAAGCCACCAAAATTCGCGCCTTCCACCCAGTATTGTCCAGCACCAGAGAGAGCCGCAGCGATCAATGCTAGCTGGGTGAGTTTAAGACTACCAAGCCGCTTTTCAATATCACCGCCAAGCTGCCACCACCACAGTAGATTAAACGCAATATGCATGATGGAAAAATGCAGCAGCGCATGGCTAAACCAACGCCATAATTGCCATTGTTGACCCGCGAAAGCCGGAAAATGCAACGCCGCAAACACCTGACGAGCCAAACCAAGCTGTTGTAAAACAAAAATCCCGATGCAGACCATCATCACCAGTAATGTGATTGGCCCAGCTTTGGCTTTTACCAGTGATAGAAGACTCGGGGCTTGATAAGTAAACGGCGTTGGTTGAGTATTGGCTACCTGCCAAGAAGCCGCTTGATATTTACTGTCTTGAGGATAACGCAAGAAATGCTGTAGTTCGCTGTCGGTTTCTATTTGGTGCTGCTCATCGATGAGCCATAAAGAAACCTGACCACCTTCCTCTGGCTGCATCTGAATCTCGATATGCCGTGAGGCCATGTAATCAATGAAAGCTTGTGCCATCCGAGGATGAGCTAAGGTGATCAATTTTATCATTTGGGTTAACTCGTTGTTGTCGGTAAATGAGCGTGATGCCAGGCTTCAAAGCCTCCATCAATACTATACACCTGTTCAAAACCTTGGTTAACCAAGTATTGAGCCACACCTTGACTACTAATACCGTGGTAACACATGACTAAAATGGGCTGTGTGAATTCGTGCTCTTTAATAAAAGTATTGAGCGTGTCATTGGTTAAATGAAACGCATCCCGAGGATGAGCTAACGCAAAAGACTGCGGATCACGGATATCAACCAGCGTGGCCTCCGTTTGTTCAAGTAACTGTTGTGCACTGATAACATCAATATGTTGAAATGGGTCCATGAAGTGATTCTCGTTAAGCCATAATTAGTTAGCACACATTGTAACCTAACCCACATTGAACAAGTACATAACGACTGTGGGGTTATGCTCAATAATCTTCAAGCATTATATTGTGGATAATTCTGTGGATTGCGTTGATAAGGTATCTCAAGAGAAAATGATCCACTACATGTTGTGATGATCTTTATTTTTCTGTGTGTAAGAAAAACATATCCCCAAATAGAAAACAGCGTTCAAGCCTTGATTTATCGTCACTGATGATCATTCGTGATACTTTTCATCACAGAGTTATCCACAGAAAATCGACCCGACGTTGATCACTGTTTTCGATCCTAATAAAAAAGCCGAGATCGATTGATCTCGGCTTTCTGCTCATTGATTGTCTAGCGGTTAAAAATCACCGACCGCCTCTTTGAGCTTTTTCATCGCATTCTTTTCTAGCTGGCGAATCCGCTCAGCAGAAACTTGATAAAGATCCGCTAATTCTTGCAAGGTCGCCTTTTGGTCATCCAGCCAACGAGAGCGCACAATATGCTGACTACGTTCATCCAAACTTGCCAAAGCTAAACTAAGGCGATGATTGGTATGATTCTCCCAGTTTTGCGCTTCGATATTTTCCGCTAAATCCGATTGCTTATCTTCCAGATACAGCACTGGCGCAGTGTAAGCATTCGGGTTGTCGTCATCTTCAGCAGAAAATTCAAACGTTGAATCGAGCGCCGCTAAACGAGATTCCATTTCTCGAACTTCAGCAGGTTCAACCCCGAGTTCACGAGCAACGGTTTCAACTTCACCGTTATTAAACCAACCGAGACGCTTTTTCGATTTACGTAGGTTAAAAAACAATTTGCGCTGCGCTTTAGTGGTCGCAATTTTCACGATACGCCAGTTGCGTAACACGTATTCATGAATTTCGGCTTTGATCCAATGCACCGCAAAGGAGACCAATCTTACGCCGACCTCTGGGTTAAAGCGTTTCACCGCTTTCATTAAACCAATGTTTCCCTCTTGAACAAGATCCGCAATCGGTAACCCATAACCCGAGTAGCCACGAGCAACATGAACAACAAATCGAAGATGCGATAAGATCAACGTTTTCGCCGCTTCAATATCACCTGAGTAGTGCAACCGCTCAGCCAGTTCACGTTCCTCTTCAGCCGTTAGCATTGGGTAGCTGCTGACTGAACGGATGTAGCTATCTAAGCTATCTTGTGAAATAAGAGCCATTGGGTACGCTTGGTTAGTCATTCAAATCCTCATCAATCTGTGATTTTGAGTTAATTTTAACCTGACAATCTTGAACCGAAAATGAATTGGTTTCAAGCCTTGATTGCCGATAATTTTACTCTCAGCTCTGGGAGCCGATCAATAAGACCGCGCTATTTTATAGCGGTTCAATTTCTTTTAAATGCCGCTGCGCAGAAAGACGCGCCGCCAAACACCCCAACAGAGTTCCTAGCATCAGTAGCAATAACGACTCATCCCAATTAAGGCCAATCAATCGAAAACGGCTATCATAAAGTGTCGCTAATTCAGCCACAGCACCATTGAGGATAATGGTCACTAAAGCCGTTAACAGCCAAGCGGATAAGCTACCCAGCAAACCAAGCCACATCCCTGAATACAGGTAGGGACGTAGAATATAACTGTCCGTCGCGCCAATCAGTTTCATGGTTTGAATTTCATCTTTATTGGCTTGAACATTAAAACGCAAAGTATTACCGATGATCAAAAAGATCGATGACAACATCAGTATCGATAGACTAACCACGATGATCATCGCTAAATGTCGAATCGCATCTAACCTCGCTAACCAATCTTCATCTAATCTGACATCGGTGACGTTGGCTTGCTGACGAGCCTCCTCAGCAATCCGTTTGATTTGCTGATTGTCTTCAACACTAGGAGTAATGACGAGTACCCCTGGTAGGGCGTATTCATCCAGTAAACTAATGGCCTGATCAAACCCAGCATATTGACTGAGTTCAGCTAAACCTTGCTGTGGGGATATATAATCAACCAAAGCGATATCAGGGCGACTTTCTAACTGATCTTTTAATATCATCACCCGCGATTCAGGTGTCCCTTGTTGAAGATAAACACTCACTTGAGAAGGACTGGTGACATTCACCGCAACCGAAGCGATATTTTTCGTCAATAGATATAAGCTGGCCGGTAACGCTAACGCCATTGAGATCACCGCTAATGTAAGCAAATTACCCAGTGGACGTTGCCATAATGCCGAAAATGCCATTTTGGCTTGCTTACTATGAGTGGTAATAAAGCTGTCTCGCGGGGCTCTGGGATAAGGCTGGCTGCGTTTTTTAGGATTGACTTTATTGCTGACCATACTCTTCCACCTCACTCAAAAAGCCTTGGTTCAACTCAAAGTGACGATACTGAGGTCGAGATTGCACCAAGTTAATATCATGAGTTGCCAATAAAATCGTTACACCTGCGCGATTAAATTCTTCAAAGAGCCGTAAAATACGATTCGATAAATCAGGATCTAAGTTACCTGTCGGCTCATCCGCCAACAATAAGGTCGGCCGGTTCACTACCGCGCGAGCAATACCAACGCGTTGCTGCTCACCGCCCGATAATTGGCTAGGTAGACAACGGGCTTTGTCTAGTAAGCCGGTTTTATCTAATGCTGCTGAAACGCGCCGCTTGATATCTTGCTCTGCAATCGATTCGATACGCATGGGTAAAGCGACATTATCAAATACCGTTCTGTCCATTAGTAGGCGATGATCTTGAAACACAATCCCAATATTGCGCCGTAAAAAAGGAATGTCGCGGTTAGGAATACGAGTAATATCATGACCATTAAAACTAATTTTACCGTCACTGGGACGCTCAATCGCACAGATCAACTTAAGTAAGGTGCTCTTACCCGCTCCAGAGTGTCCGCCTAAAAAAGCCATTTCACCCCGACGCAGATGAAAATCGACTTTTTGTAACGCTTGCCGACCGCCACGATAAGCTTTACTGACTTGTTGAAACTTAATCACCCGTGATCCCTCTATGACACATAACACATCGCTGGCTAAAAATATTAACGGCGACAGGCAGGCCGGTCAGCCATGCATGATCGCCGGATTCAACACCGTAGTGGTTACTCTTCTCGGCTAAATAGCGCGTCGATAAATTCTTGGGTAACAAACGGACGCAAATCATCAATCCCCTCACCAACGCCAATATAACGGATGGGTATTTGAAATTGGTCAGCAATAGCAAAAATAACGCCGCCTTTCGCGGTGCCATCCAATTTAGTCAAAGTGATCCCGGTGAGTGGCGCGGCTTGGCTAAACAACTTGGCTTGGCTAATCGCATTTTGTCCCGTTCCCGCATCGAGAGTTAACATGATCTCATGCGGCGCTTGCGGATCAATTTTCTTCATTACACGGACAATTTTTTTCAGCTCTTCCATTAAATTGGCTTTATTTTGTAGTCGACCTGCCGTATCAGCAATCACCACATCAATACCTCGAGCTTTAGCAGCTTCAATCGCATCATAAATCACCGAAGCGCTATCTGCTCCCGTATGCTGAGCAATAACCGGAACGTGATTACGCTCTCCCCAGACTTGCAATTGCTCAACGGCCGCGGCGCGAAACGTATCCCCTGCCGCCAGCATGACTTTTTTACCTTGCGCTTGGAATTGTTTGGCTAACTTACCAATCGTTGTGGTTTTACCAACCCCGTTAACCCCCACCATTAAAATCACATAAGGCATGGTTTGGCTATCAATCTGCAACGGTTTTTCTACTTTGGCCAACATTTCTGCCATTTCTTGCTTTAATAACGCGTACAGCGCTTCACCGTCACGCAACTGCTGACGAGACGCTTTTTCGGTTAAACTGGTAATGATTTTAACCGTAGTTTCCATTCCTACATCAGCCATCAATAATTGCTCTTCAAGCTCCTCGAATAGCTGATCATCGATTTTTTTACCTTGAAACAACCCAAAAAAGCCAACGCCGATATTTGCTTTAGTACGACTTAAACTCCGTTTAAGACGCACAAAAAAGCTTTCACTCGGTTTTTCTTGCTCTTGAATTCTTGGCGGTATTTGTTCTGTTTCTGTTTCTGTTTCTGTTTCTGAAAAAGCGTCTGAACTGGCTGTTTCTTGTTCAACGGGTAAGATCGATGTGTCTAAAGCGGTACGCTCCGCTTCGGTTATTGACTGTGATTCTTTCTCTTCTACTACTGTTGTTGTGTTTGGTTGTTCATCCCCAAACCCTAACCATGACAATAAGCCACGTTTCTTTTTTTCCGTCATTGGGAGCTATCCTGAATTTGACATAACGATGACTCTTTTCTTGCAAGATTATCCTTTTAAGAAAAGAAAAATGACAAAGCAGTGAAAACTTTCTCGTTCGCTTGATAAACTTTGTCATAATATTGAATTCTGCTGGCTATTTATCTCAATGTTTAAACACAAGCTAAATAGATCAGTCATATAGTAACACTTAATTCACGGTCAAAAAATCTATGCTAAAACGTCGCCCGCAAACCCTATCACAAAAACGCCTCCCCAGTGGCCATGTTCGCATTATCAGTGGATTATGGCGCGGCCGAAAATTACCCGTGCATGACGCACAGGGATTACGCCCCACCACTGACCGAGTCAAAGAAACCGTGTTTAATTGGTTAGCGCAAGACATCGCAAAAGCAAAATGCTTAGATTTATTTGCCGGTTCAGGCAGCTTAGGATTTGAATGCGCCTCCCGTCAAGCAAACCTAGTGACCATGCTCGAACTCAACGGGGCGGCTTATCATCAGTTGATGAGTAACATCGCTCGCTTACAAGCCAATAACATCAATGCTGTGCATGGCGATACTTTGCAGTATCTCAAACAATCCGCCAGCGAATACGATGTGGTTTTTATTGATCCCCCCTTTCACCAAGGATTGATCAACCAAGTAGTACCGTTACTTGAATCCAACGGCTGGTTAGCAGAACAAGCGATTATTTATATTGAATGTGAAAAAGAACTCTCATTGGATGAACTACCTGACAACTGGCAACTGCATCGAGAAAAAACCGCTGGCCAAGTGTGCTACCGTTTATACCTCAGACAAGCGACGTCGGCATAACGTCACCGACGATCGCTATCATTTGGTGATGCAAGATAAATAGCGTTGATAGGGAGCGGAGCTATCTGCTCTCGATTACGCCATGCCCATGTAGCTTTTCACACCATTAAGGAACATTTGGGTCGAAATCATTACCAATAACAAACCCATTAAGCGCTCTACTGCTTTTAACCCGCGCTCGCCCAATACACGATGGAAGAAATTGTAGAACATTAAAATAACAAAAGTTCCTGACCATGCAAGAATCACCGCCGCAGAGAGCTCAAGCATATGTTGAGGATGCTGAGTTGAAAGTAAAAGTAGCGCGGCAATGACAGAAGGCCCTGCAATCATCGGGATCGCCATCGGTACTAAGAATGGCTCTTCTCCTGCCGCTAAACCTGTAATGCTACCCGCACTGGGAAAAATCATTTTAATCGCAATGATAAACAGAATAATGCCGCCAGAAATACTCAAGGTTTCAGGCTGAACATGCAAGAAACCGAGAATCGATCGCCCTGCAAACAAAAATAGCATCAGAATCACTAAGGCAAAGAACAGTTCGCGGATCAGCACTTTACGGCGACGTTTAGGATCAAGATGCTTAAGAATGGATAACACAACAGGCAGGTTACCCAGCGGATCCATGATCAAAAATAACATGGTTGCCGCCGATAAAATTTCCATAAAACCTCAATAGACACAGGGGGTGATAAATGGGTATGTCCGTGGCAAGGGAAAAGTTGAATTAAAAAAGCAAAACAACAGAAGCGACCATCAAAGATTGAGCGAGCAGATAACTCCCAGAAATCCAATATTGTCCCCAAGGTAAAGTGTGTCGATAGTCATGAATGGCCAATAATAACGCCGACAAAATAAACAGCAAGCTACCCACAAACCCTGCCAAAGATGCCAAAGAAGGGCGCTGCAGCAATACCTCACCGGACGCCCAAGCTAATTGTACCAGCACAAGCCCCATGATCGTAACCGGAAAAAGTAACGTATCGATTTGTGGCAGAAGAAGGAAAAAAGTCACAATGCTGGTTGCAATCAATAAAGCGGGCAGCCACCACACCATATTACCGGATAATTGAATCCAAAATGCTTTGCTATAACAGAGCTGAGCAAATAGAAAGCCTAAAAAGCACAATTTAGGTCGCAAATGAAACGTATGTAATCCATCCGCCAACATAGCAATAACTAGACCGGTGGTTATCCATATTGCAGGCATAGAACGAGAAAATAGTGGTTCAATGATCATCGCTAGTAGTAGTACTAAACTGACCATTTTAAACAATACGGCTTGCCGTCTATGATGGTTTTCCAACGCAGAAATGCTGATGAATCCCGATAATGCCACAGAAATCCAGCTCCACATGTCGATACCTCTTATCAATTCTGCCGCCAGTGTAGGCATGTCATCGATGAAGTCCAGAAGTGAACTGCAAAAATTGGATCTTGATTGCGATTCGATAGTGGTAAATTTACCATTGAAAGCTTATCCGCATCTCTACCTCGTTAACTATTCTTTGACTGAATTATCCTCGACACACAACCAATAAACCATAAAAAACATCGTTTTAAAGCAAAAACAAACACCAAAAACCCATAAAAAATCAAAGTTAAAAAATAAAAAAATAAAAAATAAAAAATAAAAATCATACACTTAAAAAAACAAAATCAATAAAAAATCCACCTTAAATTAAAAACAAATAAAAGATACAAAAACAACAATAAAAAACAAACAACGACTCATCCAACCAGAATCAAATGATAACTTATATCATTAAGCTATTAGTGTATTCTTAAAAAAACAGCAATTAACTGAAAAATGACAAAACTCGCCAAGTAGTCTCCAAAACCAGAATAAACACATCATATAAACATTAAAGCAACATTATAAATAACTATAAATTCAATAACTTAAATTGAAAATGGATAATTAAGCGCCAATGAGAACAAGAGGTAACCAGCTCATAAACTCCTCTTCATCAAGCCGTAATCGGATAAACCATCACACTTTAAAGCCAACTTTTAAGGCTTTCAGCAAGATCCCCTTGATCAAGTCAATAAAGCAAGCTATTCTGATTACATAGATGAAACAGACAACAGAGGAGCAGTGTTATGATTTCTTCATCTCAAAAACAGGGATTGGTAATGATCGCGGTCATCGTAGGCTTAATGACACTGCCACTACTTTACTAACCCTTTGTTAAAAAAAGAAAACAATAAAAAACACATATAAAAAAGGACACTAGGTGTCCTTTTTTATATGTGTTTTTTATTGGCATCAGTAACAGATAAACCGAACGATGGCGCTAGCCTTGCTTAACTTATCGATACGGTTTAATTTTATTAATCGATAGCATAAGTCTCTAATCTAAAGCGCAAGATTCAGTCTCTGTGCTAGCTCTTGGGTAAAAAGTGGGGGAAAAACTTAGATAACTCATCCCAATGCAGATAATAAAACGTTACCGCCGCCATCGTCATTAATAACATCAGCATCACAGCAACACGCCAAATAAAGCGCCCACTACGTGGAGCGAGTTCTTTTTCACACTGAAGGCACGCAAGTAAAAACGCTTTCCTATCCGGCAAATGAAAATGATCTTCATGAACAATTTTATTGCGAATCGTAGCGATGTATCTCAACTTTTCAATAATGTCATGCGGTAAACGCTCCTCGCAGCTAGAAATCAACTGATGCAAACCTTTACCTTGAGCATGATAATGCTGACGCAATAAGGTCTCTAATCTTCTCGTTCGTAATACGACTTGTTCTATCTCGGACATGTCTGCCTCCTTGCTTATACCTTTGCTACTTGAAGCTGCAACGGTGTTGGCTACGGTCGTTCACCCCAATCATAGAGTCTGTCTATGCTCATGGGGACTCACTTGCCGCCTACCTGCAACTCCAAGTGGTTTAGGTATACACTACCACGATCCTATTGTTACCGATCGTAAAACGTGGCACGACTGAATTGTCGCGCCAGAAAAAATCTCACCGCCAAAATGTGAACTCAACCGAAAAATCTTGTTGCTTAATGCTGAGTTAATCACGCAATTTCGCTTCACTCCCCCTAAAGTCAACCACTTCGGTAAACTCAGTCTTCACTCTTTGTCTTTGGCTACTATCGAGCCCCGTCATGAGTTTAGCTCAGCGGCTTTTCCGGAGAATATAATGTCACCTTCTCTGTTACTTATCGTAACTATACTGGCCCTATTATTGATTGGCTTATGGTTATTTAGTCGTTTTTTTCGTCAACATGTTCAAGGTGAAAATGCCCCTGAACGTACCGCCTTCGTCACCGTTTTAGACAAACAAATCGTGGTCATAGATAACCCACTTCCCGAACAAGAGGAACAAGAATATTGGATTTATGTCCAAAAAGGGACATTGGGCCCGAAACGAGAATTTCAAATTGGCCCGCATTACTACCACGCTTTAAATCCTGGCGATCAAGGCATACTGACCTACCAAGGACGAAAATTTCTCCACTTTGCTTTGAAAACTTAAGGCAGTAACCAACGAGTGGCTGTCGACCTTGATAAAGCATAACTGGTGAGTAATGCCCCCGCGCCACTCAATAATACCCAAAGTGGGATGACCCATAAGGGATGGCCGTCATACCATGCGTAAGTTTTCATTGGCCATAGGAAAATCGGATGCAATAAATAAATGCCCAAACTGTGCTGGCTGATGATCACTACCCAACGCTGCACTGCACTTGGTAATCTTTCAGCTAATGAGCGACACAACACAAAGACCATGATCGCCGCAGCAACGACATTAAGCGTTTTATACGATAACCAACGCCCAACCGTATACCGCCCGTGCATGAGACTCAATTCCAGTACCGCTTGGACCGTCATATACAGTGCAAACGAGCCCAGAATGACAACTAATAATAGGCTAAAAGACGATAGCCGCAGCTTTTGGTACAGCAGGTAACCTAGAGGCAAATAACCACTATAGAGCCAAATCTCATGACTCCATGGCCCGTCAATACCAAATAAGTACAAGCCTGTTGTAATTAACCATATCGTCACCAAACTGTACCAAAAGCCATCATCGACTCGATTAACTAACCAATGTAAACAAGGAATAAGTAAATACAGCGGGATAAAATAGTAAAAGAAACCTAAATGGTAATAGGTCTCTTGATGAGGGCTATCAATCAACGTTTGTTTTACTACGTTGAGGTCAAATCCGCGAATACTCCAGCCGCTTAAGTAAGCGTAAAACAGCGACCAAATCACAAAGGGAACCACCACTTTGCCTAATCTTCGCTGAAGGTAATAGCGTAACTCAAATGGCCTAGGGTCGCTCAGCATCAAGGCGCCAGAAATCATAATAAAAATCGGCACAGCCCAGCGACTAAGGCCATTAATCGTCACCGCGCTGATCCATTGTGGATCAGCAATGGTCCCCATCATCGACCGATAAGGCGCTAAGACATGAATCGCAATCACTGCAACGGCAGCAACACAACGCAATAAATCAAAAAAAATCACTCGCTTAGTCATAACGTGCTCTAGAGGTGGTGAATAAGCAACAATCCCGCTCCCCCTAGAGCATAGACTGATGGACTTAGGGTTACCCAAAATAGAAAAATAACTATAACGGATGGATTTAAAAGAGAGGTAAAAATAAAGCTAATCGTCTGTCAATGGTGAGTTCATCAATCAAAGCGCAACCCAGTTCCATCGGTTTAACCTATTAAAACAATACCCACAACCCATTTTCTTAACACCTCATCGGGCGATAACATAGCTTCAACGTTTGCAAAACAGCAAAATCTTGTCATCGATTACCATCGATCGTTATAAAAATATTAATGAGGTGAGTGTATGAAAACCAATCTTATCGGCCTAGACAGTCATCAAAGCCAGCAACTCGCTGCATCCTTAAACCAGTTATTGGCTAATTACCAAGTGCTGTACATGAACACTCGTGGTTACCATTGGAATATCAAAGGCAAAGCTTTTTTTGAATTGCACAGTAAATTTGAAGAGATTTACACCGATCTACAAGCCAAAATTGATGAGTTAGCCGAACGCATCTTAACGCTCGGCGCTCAGCCCTTACACAGTTTTAGCGCCTATTTACATGCCACAGAAATTGCAGAACACACTAACGCCACCGATGGTCAAACGACCATGCAAGGGCTGGTGAACGGCTTTGGTGCATTAATTACTCAGCAACGCGCGATCCTCGCATTTGCCGCTGAAGTCGGCGATGAAGGCACCAGCGCGCAAATGGGTGACTACATTCGCGAGCAAGAAAAACTGGTCTGGATGCTTAACGCTTGGCTGCAATAAACCGAAGTCGCCGCTTAAACAGATCACGATTACTGAATCATTAAACCATCCATAAATAATCACCACCCTTTTGACCGGCGCGTATTCCCTCCCCAAAGACAAGGATGAATAAGCGCACGGTCTTTTTTATTGGCGGATCCAATCCATCAACAAAGTGAATGGGTGCACTACTAATATTGTCATGCCTTTATACAAACGATTTGGCGTTGCAGGTAGGCATTGCAATTCTGGTTGACTGGCTTATGCTAGCCAAGTCGGTCCTTTGCAGACGGCACCTCATCATCCATAGATTAGATAAGCTCATGCCAAACTCTTATACTCAAGAAGCCCAGTTTCAATACGCGATGCAGCACGATATCGCACCATGTTGGCAATCTCGTCAGCAAGGTTATCACCTGACGCTTGATAATAAACGGCTCTATTGGTGCTCGCTTACCGCTGCGCAGCATAATAAAGTGATTATCATTGTTAATGGCCGTATTGAGTCTGCGTGTAAGTATCAAGAACTCTTCTATGACTTATTTCACCAAGGGTATGATATTTACTCTTTTGATCATCGAGGCCAAGGACTGTCAGAGCGACTGATTGCTGACCCACAAATGGGCTATGTCGAGCAGTTTGATGATTATGTACGGGATATGGATGAACTTATCACTAGGTTTCCACTGCAAAACTACACGCAACGCTATCTGTTGGCTCACTCAATGGGCGGCGCCATTACCACACGCTACCTAGAAAGTTATCCAAACCACCCTTTTGATGCGGTTGTACTTAGCGCCCCCATGCTGGGGATCAATATGCCTTGGCAGTTGCGGCCAATCGCCTTCACTCTGACCAAGCTGCTCAGTGCTACCTATGCGACTCCCCATTACGCTCCCGGCTATGGCGCTTATCTGCCAAAACCTTTTGCCACTAACCAACTTACCCACAGCGCTGTTCGCTACCAATGGTTTCGTGAGCTGTATGAACAACAGCCACAACTAAAATTGGGGGGACCAAGTGCACATTGGGTTTGGCAAAGCCTACTGGCGATGAAACGTTGCTTTACAGAGATGAAAAGTATTCGTCTCCCCTTGTTATTGCTGCAAGCAGGACAAGATACGATTGTCAGTAATCACGCTCAAACTCGCTTCATGACGCAATTAGCACGCACCAACCCTCAAGCCAAGATCGAGATTATTGATGGCGCAAGGCATGAGTTACTGTTTGAAAGCGATCATTACCGCACTCCCGTGTTAGATAAAATCCTGGCTTTTTTTGCACAGCATTCCCAATAATGACCACGCATTGCCAATAGAGGAAAAGAACCCGTTCTAGGTTTACCCTCTTTTGGACAATCATTTTCACTTACACTAGTCTGCCACAGTTATGCCTTGGCATTTTAGCAGTACAACGAGGGTTTTATGACCACTGAACAAACAACACCGGTACGTATTGTCGCTTCCGATCTCGATGGCACCTTGTTAGCGCCTAACCATCAATTAAGTGAAATCACCAAGCAGACGCTGCACGCTCTTCATCAACAAGGTTTTACTTTCGTATTTGCTACCGGACGACATCATATTGATGTTGCTGGCATTCGTGAAATTGCTGGCATCCCTGCCTATATGATCACCTCAAATGGCGCTCGTGTGCATGATCAGCATGACAAAGAACTGTACAGTAAAAATGTACCTGCAGAGTTAGTCCAAGCGATCATCGATCTGGTCAAACACGATGACGATATTTATGTGCATATTTATCGCGATGACGACTGGTTACTCAATCGTGAAGATGAAGTACTGCGCCATTTCCACGAAGACTCCGGCTTTACTTATCAAGTCTTTGACGTCAATGCAGCCCCGAATCAAGGCGTCGCTAAAATCTTCTTCACTAATACCAAACAAGATCATGAGCAGCTCGTCCACTACGAAAACTTAATTAACCAACATTTCGCCGGACAGCTGAGTGTCGCTTTCTCAACCCCTTGGTGTTTAGAAGTGATGGGAGCGGAGGTATCGAAAGGCGAAGCGCTACAAGCGATTGCTCAATCTCTAGGCTTAACACTTGAACACTGTATCGCGTTTGGTGATGGCATGAACGATGTGGAAATGCTTTCAATGGCAGGTAAAGGATTAGTGATGGGAACGGCACATGAAAAAGTATTTCGCGCCTTACCCAATAACACCGTTATCGGTAGTCACGCCGACGACGCCGTCGCTCATTACCTACAGCAGCACTTACTGGGTCATAACCAACAATAGCTGTCAACAAACCACGTGAAGTCAAACAAAAGGGGATAATCACGCCTAACTCTGGTTGTGTTCATCCCCTTTATAACTCGCTCCAAAAGAAAGCAATAAACAATATCAACCCTTCACCCCTTCTTGGGCGATGATCGCTTGCCACTCTGACTCGCTGAGTGGCATCACCGATAGCCGATTCCCCTTTTTCACCAAAGGCAATGCCGCCAGTTCCTGCAGTAGTTTTAGCTCTGACAGTGGGATCAAACGTTGAGTTTTACGTACAAACTCAACATCAACCATCAACCAACGCGGTGACTCTGGGCTCGATTTAGGGTCGAAATACGCGCTGTTGGCATCAAATGCAAAATGATCGACATAAGCTTCCCGCACCACTTGCGCAATGCCCGCCACACCAATATTCTGACAAGATGAATGATAAATCAGCACCTTATCACCTTCTTTGACAGCATCGCGTAGCCAATTTCTTGCCTGATAATTGCGTACCCCTTCCCAAGGCGAAACCTTTTGTGTTCGTAAAGTGTCAATAGAGAAGGTATCCGGTTCAGTTTTAAACAACCAATATGCCATAATGAAGCCCTATATTTTTGTATGTTCTGCCACGAGGAAGAGAGAACATGAAGCAGCTAACCACACTAGCCGCCCTTTTTGCGCTGCTTGCTATCCAAGCGTGTTCATCACCGCCACCTGAGCAATCAGCGGTGGCGCCAAGCTCAGAGCCGATCCCTGCGACTCTCGATAACCCTGCCAGTGTAAAAATGCAAACCTTTATCCTGCGTGGCGAAGTCGTTCTCGGCCCAGATGTCAGCTCATTAACCCCTTGTGATAGCAATAACCAGTATTGGTTAGACTTATCACCGGAACTCAAACAACAAGCGAGAGCAGTGGCTCATCAACCTTATCAAGCTCTCTATGGTGAGGTCATCGGTTATCTGATGCCACCGAGTCAAACGGGATTTAATGGTGATTATACCGCACGCTTTGTCGTCCAGCAGATCAACCAACTGAGCGCAGAAAACCCTCAGCGCTGCCAGCATCCCTCACGTCCGACCCGCGCTTTTGGTACGGAACCGTTTTGGTCCATTCAATTCACGCCTCAAGGGCTAGAATTTCAGCCTTTAGGCGGCGATAAACAGCATTTTATGATTGAGAATAGCCAACTGTCGACTCAGCAACGTCATTATCAGTTTCCAGAAGGCCAGCTCAGTTTAGTGCGTGCCGTTTGCTCCGATAACATGAGTGACACGCTTTACAGTTGGCGATCAACCTTAACTTTATCCGCAACCACTTATCAAGGCTGTGCAACATTGAGCAACGTCGATACCACGCAAACTTGGGCGGGTACCTACTTTGCAAGTGCCAGTGATCAACGCGGCTTTGGCGTCACGCTAGAGCTGAACGCTGATCACAGTGCCATCACACGTTATCGTTATTTGAGTGGCGAACGGGAACTGGTTGAAAAAGGTTATTGGCAACAGCTTAATCCTAAGCAAGTGCAAGTAGTCATGACCCACCATCAACAGCAATACTTATTATCAGAACGGATTTACACCCGTGATGGCTTCCAGTTGCATGCTGATAAAGAAAAAATTGGCCACCAAGTCTATCCGATTAGTGAAGGGGGCCTGACGCTCTTTCAAGCCAAAAGCGTCACTGACGAGCAAGCGACCTTCCATCGACCAACCTTAAATGACCGTCCGCAGTCTATCCCCTCTCGCGGTGATTATGATGAGCAAGTCGACCAAGCGATCAAACGCTATTTTGCTCTGCACAAGACCGCCCCAAGTCATGTCCATTATCGCTGGTTGAAGTACGACTTAAATGGCAACCAAACACCAGAGTTGCTCGTTCAACTGGACTGGTGTCAGCAAGACCAATGCACCTTACTGATTTTCGAGCAAAAAGCCGGTGAGTGGCGTTTTAACAGCCGTATCAATCAGGTCGCCACGCCTTTTCAACTCGGTAAGCTCGCTCATCATGGCTGGCAAGATCTGATGTTACCTCTCAGACGTGATCAGCAAACCCAGCATTATCAATTAGCCTATAATGGCATCAGCTATCCGGTCACCACTCGCGGCGCTCAACCGGCACAAACAACACAGATCAGCGGTGTCACGCTGTTTGCCGATGGATTAGCACCCAAAAGTGGAGTGAAATTATAATGGCTTGCTTAGAATGTGGTCTCAAATGGCAATGTCTTTGCTCTGCGGTTCCATCGCTCACCGGTCCATTAGCCCTCTCGTTACTGATGCATGAAAATGAATATCAACGTGAGACCAATACGGGTCGCTGGCTGGTTAAAGCCTTGCCCGATTGCGCAGACTATCTCTGGCAGCGACGCACGCCGCCCCCTGCCTTGCTCGAACGCCTCAATGATCCAGGCTATTACTCGCTGTTAATTTATCCCAGTGAGCACAGTGAACCTGTCGAGCAGCATCTGCAACATGCACAAGATAACGGGCAAATCCCTCACTTTATTGTCTTAGATGGCACTTGGCAGGAAGCGAAAAAAATGCTGCGCAAAAGCGCATGGTTAAACCTACCACATGCCCATTTAACGACCATGCAAACCTCTCACTACCAGCTAAGGCGTAACCAGCAAACGGGACATTTATGCACCTTAGAGGTAGCCAGTGAATTGCTCAAGCACATCCACCAACCTCAGCAAGCGCAGGCATTGACCGATTTTCTCGACACATTTATGAAAACCCTACAGGCCGACAAAAGTGGCCATCGATTACGCGAGCACTCGCTGACGTAAGCGCACAGGCTGACCTAAGTAAAAACCTTGCAGGTAATCAACGCCCATGTCTTCGCTTATCTGACAGACGGTTTGGTTATGGACAAATTCAGCCACCGTTTTGGCATTCAAAACTTGGCAAAGTTTGATCAATTGCTGAGCAATTTTACGCTGCTTAATATCTTGATCGATATTACAAATTAAGCTGCCATCTAGCTTAATGACTTGCGGCTCTAATTTAATAATCTCGTCAATATTCGAGTAACCACTGCCAAAATCGTCAACAATAATTCGCACGCCTAAACGCTTAAAGTGCTCACATACTTCAATCATCTGGCCATAATCTTTAATCTGTTCATTTTCGAGCACTTCTAACCCCACTCGCGATGGATCAGTCAGCGATTTCACCGCGGCCTCAAGACGCAGTAGCGTGCGTTCACTCATTAAATCTTGCGGAGAAAGGTTAATTGAAAACGCTTCATGGCGATCACGCATGATATCAAAGGTGCTTTTTATCATTTGCCGACTTAAGCGCGTGTAAAGATGACTGCCTTCGATGATCGGCAAAAATCGTCCCGGTAGAATAATCTCCCCGTCGTCTTCAATGCGCACCAAACACTCATAAGAAGCCAGTTGATGAGAATGAGCATGTACGATCGGCTGGCCGTACACCAACACATTATTATCCAAAACCGCCCGGCTCACACAGGATAACCAGCCTAATCGTTTTTGACGTAATTCATCTTGAGCACGTAATCGCGTCGCACTGCAAAAATGCCGATTACGCTGAAAGGCATGTCGACGTGCTTCAATCGCGCGTAGCAATAAATCGTCCGCATCTTCAGCCGGAAATTCTTTACGGCTGACTAATCCCGCGCACAACGAAACAGAAACATAATCCACTTCCGGTAAACCATAAGGTTCAAAATTGACATGCTCAAGCTGCTCAACAAATTGCGAAAACAGACGATGAATCTCTTCTTCATCGCGATCAGCGCTAAACACCGTCGCCCACTCGCCAACACCAATCGCATACAGTGAACTCAGGCCTGGCAGATGTTGAGTCAGGTAATCTTGGAAATGGCCGGTTAAATCAACCAATAACTGATCACCAACTTGATAACCGTATTTTTCATTAATCTGATGGAAGTTGGTCAATTTTAGCGCGAGTAAATGTTCACCATTCACCATCTGTAATAGCCGTTCACGCAGCACCACTCGATTAGGTAAACCAGTACGTCGATCGACTCGATAGCTCGCGGTAAGCAAGGAAGCTTGATCTTGAATCTTCTGGGTCAAATCACGATTCATCTCGTCCAGATCATCTAACGCATTACGAATCAGACTGAATAACGGGGCAATTTCATCGTGTTTGGTGACATAGGCAGGGCTTAACGTAGTCTGAGCTGGCGTGCCTTCACGCAGAGCGAGATAGGTCATACTGTGATGAAGCATGCGTTGTGATTGTCCGTCATGCCACCACTCACCCGCTAAATAGCCACCATGAGTGGCCGCTTGGTTTTGTAAAGGCAGCAGTTCTTGGTTACCAGCAATAAAGTCCAAACGTGAAGTACAACTGTAAATCACGATTTGCTCGGCTTGGAATTCACGTAGTCGCTCAGCACCGATCGAGATTTGTTCCAAGGTTATCGATGGATGATCGAAACAAAACCGCACCTCATCTCCTACCGCTAATGGTGCATTAAAAAGTAAGCTCCCATCTTGTTCGGCAAGCGGCATGTATACGTCTTGTAAAGTGGCCTCACCTTTCATTAGCGGGAAATGGCTCAATCTCTCCAGCGGTACCGATTGACCATTGCCCAAGTAACGATCATACAATTGACGAATCGGTATATCATCGATACGTTGTACCGTACAGCCATTGGCAGCCGTGACCCGAAAGATTCGCCCAACCGGATTCCACTCCGTATAAGCCCCAGTTTGAACGTGTAAGCTCTCGCTATGCAAGGCGACACTCACCATCGCTTGATGATATAACTGTCGCCCGAGCAAAACCCATTGCCCTTGTTTCGTTTCGGTGGCTAACCCCCCTGCGACGATAATCCCCGGAGCAAAGGTATTCAAGGCATGAAAACGCGCCTTATCATCAATGTGAGTTTGACTGACAAAACACACCATTAGCTGAGAGTCGGGCTGTAACATCAAGCCATCAACTAACGCTTGGGTGTCTTTTCTTCCAGAGTGGGAAAGCGCTTGCGCGGAGCAGGTAAGTTGAGTCTTAGCAAAGTGACTGAAGATCAATAACGTACCGTCGTGGTACAACTGACCATCATGAATCATCGGTTCAGCGCTCAAACCAATCACCTTGGCCTCAGGATATAGGGTCAATAATCTATCAACCCATGCTTGAACTTTCTCTATCGATTCACTGGACATTAATTGGATCAATAATTGACCCGCCTTGGCCAAGGCGTGATGTATCGGTAATTCAGGAACCTCAGATTGTGCCGGAAAAAATAACGATGTTGTGAACATACTCTCACTAACTCAGACTGCGAATACAACTTGTATCATTTGTGCAACTACGTTAATGATTAACCATATAGATCACAATGTTTATTCAAGAAATCAATTGATTAAGTTGCTCTAGTCGATGAATTTCAACATCAGGTAAAACCGTTGCACGAGAGTTTTCACGCAAAGTGAGACCTTGATCGTTATACCAGCACGATTGGAAACCATTTTGCTTCGCCCCTTGCACGTCGGTGACCAAGTGATCGCCAACATGCAAAATCATTCCGGCCGGAAGCGCTAACCTCTGACTCGCTTTATCAAAAAGATCCGCATAAGGTTTAGCTCGCCCATCGGGACCGGCCTTCAGTACACTCTGAAAGTAGCCACTTAACCCAATTTGCTCAACATCAACATTACCATTGGTGATCGCAATCAACGGCAGCTTTTCCGCTAGAGAACTCAATACCTGATGTGTCATTGGTGGTACATCAACCAAATTACGTAAGCGTAAGACTTCATGAATCGTTTCTTCTGCGACTTGTTGCGCCAAAGATGCAGAGTAGCCTAACTGCAACAATCCTTGTCTTACCTGCTCAAAACGCCACTGGGTAACATCGTGGCGCAACCAAGGATCTTGCACTGCAATCTGCCGCTTGAGGCTTACCCACCATGCGTTAGGTTGGCTAGCGGTCAATGGATGCTGCTGATGCAACCATTGCGTCACCTGCTGTTCTAAACGCTCAATCACTGGATGGTTATCGTACAAGGTGTCATCCAAATCAAAGCTCATCGCTCGAATCGGTCCTAACTGACGGTAAAACAGCATCAACTACTCCTTGGTTTTCTTTTTGGCTCGTGGATGAGCTTGGTCATACACCTCAGCAAGATGTTGAAAATCAAGGTGAGTATAAATTTGCGTAGTTGAAATGTTCTCATGGCCTAGTAATTCTTGTACGGCACGCAAATTATTACTCGATTCCAACACATGAGTGGCAAACGAATGACGCAGTTTATGAGGACTGATATGACTGGCCACCGACTGCTTGTGCCCCCACTCTGCCATGCGTTTTTGTACGCTGCGATGCGAGATTCGACCACCGAGCTTAGAAATAAATAACGCCACTTCCTCGCCTTTCAATAGCGAATCACGCACCTTCAACCATTTACCCACCCACTCTTTGGCTTGCCCTGAAAACGGTACTTTCCGTTCTTTATCGCCTTTACCAATCACTCGAATCTCGCCGCGGCTAAAGCTGAGATCTTTAAGATTAATCGCCACCAGCTCTGCCAAACGCAAACCAGCGCCATACATTAACTCCATCATCGCTCGATCACGAATCGACAAGGGGTCATTATCGGTCACCTCAAGCAACTGGGCCATCTCATCAACATCCAGGTTTTTCGGCAGTGGCCGCTGTTTGCGTGGCGCAGAAACTCCTTTGGCAGGATTGGCGCTCAACTCACCCCGTAAAATTAAAAAATCAAAGAAGCTACGTAAAGAAGATAAACGCGTCGCTAAGCTGCTGGCTTTCATCCCATCGCGCATCCCTTTACTGGCTAGCTGACGAACCCAAGCCGCATCGACGTGTTGCCATTCACTCACACCGAGATGATGAAGATGACCAGCCATAGCCTGTAGCTGCTGCTGATAATTACGCTGAGTATGTAAACTCAAACCTTTCTCACTGCGCAAATACTCATAAAAGCGCAATAGCGGCTGAGCTAATCCGCTCGGTAATACCGACGTTTCTTCACTCATGGCGATCACATTGCCAAGGTAACACGGTGATCAAGTGGCTCAGCAACAGCGCCAAATGACGTAAAAAAAGCGTATCCATGCAAGGTTGAAAATGGCCACCATCGGGGCTGGAAAAGGCCAGAATCCCTTGTGCGGCATTCTGACCAAGAGGCAATACGACATAAGAGCCCATTTCGGGTGCCGCACACTGATCGCCAAATAATAACCCGCGATCGGCTTGCCGTAATCGACCTAAATAGGCTTGTTTGCCATTAAAATGATTGGTTGAGAAACGCTGCAACGACTCTTGGTTGATGCGGTATTCCGCCAGCGTTGTATCAACTAAGCGCAGATAGGCCATTAGCCCAAGTCGCTGCGCGGTCGCTTCAATCGCTCGACATACGGCAGGTAAACTCGAACACTTTAATAACTGTTCTTGTAAATCCATAAATTCATGGAAAGTGCGATCATTATTGGCGGCAAGAGACATTAAAGCGGTGATCTCTTCTTCTAGTTCCTCAATCCGCTGCCGTTGACGGGCCATTTGAACATGAACCAGAGAAACGGCCCCTGCCTGTGGATGTGGCAGGGACAAGCGTTCCACCAATTGAGACCGGTGCTGGAAAAAATCGGGATGATCGGTTAAATATTCGGCCACGACCTCTGCGGTCAGAGCCTCTACCTGTGGTTGTAACAAAACACATCCTTACTTTAGCAAGAGAGTTGACCATCAAACACGTGAGTTGCCGGTCCTGTCATATACAAAGGCTGTCCTGGGCCTTGCCAACTGATCTCCAAACGACCACCGGGCAAATTAACCGTAACGGTATCATCCAACAAATCTTGTAAGATGCCGACCGCAACGGCGGCACAAGCACCACTACCGCACGCCTGAGTTTCACCAGCACCACGTTCGTAAACCCGCAGATTAATTTGCTGACGATTGACAACCTGCATAAAGCCAGCATTAACACGCTC
Organism: Vibrio sp. 2017_1457_13; assembly: GCF_030851525.1. Lineage (NCBI taxonomy): Bacteria > Pseudomonadati > Pseudomonadota > Gammaproteobacteria > Vibrionales > Vibrionaceae > Vibrio > Vibrio sp. 2017_1457_13. The sequence goes on along the minus strand of NZ_VHTA01000011.1, from coordinate 54,075 downwards.
AGGGAAACGTTCATGCGACTCCAATAAAGGACCGATTCGTTCAACTTCAGCGCTAGCGATATCCTCTACCACGGTCACCACATGAGGATTACCCATACTGACGGCGCCACAAAATAGCGTCTGTTCATCGACGCGCATAATGTACGTTTTTTCCGCTTGCTTAGCGCGAAACGGAATTTTACTCGGTTCGAATTCAGGAATGCCCATGTTCACGCACACCTGATCGTCCTCTTCAATGCTCAGAATGATTTTGCCTTTTTTGGTGCTGACACTCAGGCTGTACTTATTGGTTAAGCCTTTCATGCGCACAAAGCGCGCAAAGCAGCGTGCGCCATTGCCACACTGCTCCACTTCACTGCCATCAGCATTAAAAATCCGATAGTGAAAATCGGTTTCTGGATCATACGGCGCTTCAACCACCAAGAGCTGATCAAAACCGACCCCAGTATGACGATTGGCTAAACGGCGAATCAGCTCCGGAGAAAAGAACACGTTTTGGGTAATACAATCAACGACCATAAAATCATTGCCCAAACCGTGCATTTTAGAAAAATGGAAATGCATAAATGGTCACTTTACTCCGGCAAAATAGTTTCTAACGCCCAAAGACTCGCTAGCGCTTCACGTTGACGAACAAGATGAATCTTATCGCCATCCACCATCACTTCTGCCGCTCGGGTCCGAGTATTGTAGTTGGATGACATCACAAAACCATACGCGCCCGCAGAACGAACTGCCAACAAATCGCCTTGCTCTAGCACCAACGCGCGATCTTTACCTAAGAAGTCGCCCGTTTCACATACCGGGCCAACCAAGTCATAAGTCACGGCTTCACCGGCACGCGGCGCGACCGGCACAATATCCTGCCAAGCTTGATACAACGCTGGACGCATCAAATCGTTCATTGCCGCATCAATAATCGCAAAGTTTTTATGCTCAGTGTGTTTTAAGAACTCAACTCGCGTTAATAACACCCCAGCATTGGCAGCAATGGCACGACCAGGTTCAAAAATCAGCTCTAAATGTGGATGATTGTGCAAGCGAGCCAACAGGGCTTTCGCGTAATCTCCCGGCTGAGGTGGACGCTCATCACGATAGACCACACCCAGACCACCACCGACATCCAGATGCGCGATGGCGATCCCTTCGGCGTGCAATTGGTCAATCAACGCCAGTAGACGATCGGTAGCATCAATGAATGGCTCGAGCGCCGTCAACTGAGATCCGATATGGCAATCAATACCGCGCACATTGATGTGCTCCAGACTGTGGGCCAGACGATACACTTCTGGCGCACGTTCAAAGGCAATGCCAAATTTATTATCGCGCAGGCCTGTCGAAATATAGGGATGAGTATGCGCATCGACATCTGGATTGATCCGCAACGAGACCGGCGCTGTCACGCCAAGCTCACCCGCCACTTGATTTAATAACAGTAGCTCAGGTTCCGACTCAACATTAAAGCACTTAATCTGCAATGTCAGTGCACGTTTCATCTCAGCCGCCGTTTTTCCTACTCCAGAAAAAACCACTTTACTTGGGTTACCTCCCGCAGCCAGTACACGCTCTAATTCGCCACCAGAGACAATGTCAAACCCTGATCCCAAACGAGCTAACGTATTTAACACGCCTAAATTGGAATTGGCTTTCACCGCATAGCAGACTAAATGTGGGTGTGCGCCAACGGATTGATCAAAGGCATGCCAATGGCGCTCAAGCGTGGCTCTTGAATAAACGTATAACGGGGTGCCGAATTGCTCAGCTAACTGCGCGAGAGAGACGTTTTCTGCCCAAAGCTGACCATCTTCCTGATAATTAAAGTAATCCAAAATAATGTCCCTTAATCTAATGTCTTGAATTTACTGATTCTGTTCACTCGGTTGAGCACGATCAGGCGGATATAGCGGACCCGTTTGTCCACACCCTGCTAACGCAAGAGCAGATAACAAAAATAGGGCTGTTATGGTTTTTTTCATTGTGCATATCGTAATTATTGACTCAATGCTCTCTATAATCGCACCACAATCAGGAAAAGCAATAGCATAGACAGGATGAACGACGCTGAATTTTATCCACGGGTTGGCAGTTAATTCGAATACATCAGACAAATAAGGGGGGAATCATCATCGAATATTTCGCGCAACGCAGCCAAGCTGTCGGCTGGCTGGTGGCATATCAAAGCATCATACCTCACCAAAATGAGGTGGTTCGATAGCCGTCGAGAATCAATCACAGGCTGCGATAAACTCAAACGATGTAAAATGGCAGAGAGGAAACAGCCTAAATCAGGCATTACGCGACTAGGGTCTGTTGACCTTAGGCATTGATCACTTTTGAAGGACGAGAATAAACGGAGGAGTCATTACGATAAGGTACCACATAGCTCTCTCCTTCCTCAGGATGAATAATTTGGTAATACTGGGGCAGATTAAAGTTAATTAATTTAGCAGCAATCTGATTATCATCTTTTACTGACGTATAGAAGCTGTTAACACTGGTGATCATCTCATCTTTTTCACCGCTACACTGATGATACACCTCGATCCGATTCGCTTCGTCGAGCACGTAAATGTTAAAGCCCTGCTCAGTATCCTCAAAAAAGAACTGCACTAAACCTTCACTGGCAAAGCCATCAACCACATCCGGCAGTTGATAATCTTGCTCGCGATCCAACATCAGTAATGGGGAGCCTTTAAGTTTATTACTCGAAATGCTGCGATAAAAATCGACGGAATTTTCTAAGCGTTGTACCGAGACCCCTCGTCGCTCAAAAAACAGGCCATACATCTGTTTGCCAATCCGCATCGCTTTAAACCGACGCCGCTTCTCTTGCTCAACAGGCTTCAAACGCAAATCAATACACTCTGCAAGCAATTGATAAATCAAATTACGCATCACGCCACGCAAATGTTTGCTGTAGCAAAAGACATCCACCGACTCAGGAGGAATCGCATCTTGGTGCATCTTACCTAATACCGTTTTCAGCGCGTCCAATATCGCAGTTTCGCCTTTAAAGTGCAGGGTACGCACTTCTTGCCAAGAATTGCGATACACCAAATCAACACTGCCGACTAAGCATTGCTGCTGCTCAGAAAAACTAAAAATGTCCAAACGCTTCACGTCAACCTTAAGCGATTTACCCGTGAGTTGGGTGGTTGGATCGTTTTCAAAATTAATGAACATCGCCAATTGGCTGATTTCGCAAGGGCTAGCGAGCGCCGCCATCGTCGGGCGACGTTTATGTAACGAGAAAGTATTTCTTAGATCACTGACCATTTGATAAAACTTATCGAGGTCGAGATGCGCATCACGCACAATAGAATGTAAATGCGTCGATTCGGTGATTAAGCCATTAAAGAAGGCCCATGCGACAAGTTTACTTAAATATTCGTGATGATCTAAACAGCGCTGACCGATCATGCGCTCTGCCCGTGGCGGCTGCTTATACAAATACCACCCTGGAGGGTTGCTTCGCCCCGGACGAACTTCAATAAAAGTCAGATCCGGTTCATGTAAATCTGGGGAGATTTGTGGATTAAGCAGCGTCACTTTGCCGGGCAGCACTTCAAACGCGGCATACAATTTACGCGCGAGAATAGAAATGTCTTGAGGGCTGATCGCCGAAGTGATGTCATGCCGACGCGCAAATTGAATCAAGTTACGATAACTGAGCATTAACGCATCCAATAAAGCATGATGAACAGTTTTTACTTGCTCTACTTTCCAATGACGGCGGTTATCTAGCTGCTCAATTGTTGCTGCATCCCACTGCCAATCTTGAACCATTTCAGTTAAGGCTTCACGCCGCCACGCAACTGACCCCGCGCTTGGATCTCGCGATAATTTCTCATGGGTTTTAAGATAAAAACAGCGGCGAACTAAATCGAGTCGTGAATAGTCACCAATTCGCTCTAAGTAGCGAGTGACTTTTTTCAGCATCAAATAGTACGCGTCCATCCCATAGAGATCGGGCTCATGGGCAAAAAAGCGTCGTTTAGTATCAATGCTGAGTAATTGAGTATGGGGATATTCCCAAGAGTAAGCTTCTAATAAGGTCGCTTTTAAGACCGATTTATAAGGCGAGTCAATACTTTTATACAATTGCCATAAATTGGCACCAAAATACTCTTCGGCAGGAATTCGGTTTAGGCGTCCAAAATCAATCCATTCACTGCAATCAATGTAGTGATTAGCACACAATACATTGACGTATTCATCGTAGCACTCTTCCATTTCAGGCGGTACGATTTGCCACAATAAGCGCTTACCGGCCAAGCGAACCGCAGAACGATAGAACTCATCCAACAACAAAAGGTGTTGAGAAGAACCGCAGTTCTCACCGGTCATTTGATCCGATTGATTATGACGAAAACGTTGTTCATCCATAATAAAGAAATTGGCTTCGACACCTTGGCTTTTTGCCCAATCGGTGATCAGCAAACATTTATTGCTTAAGCGTTCACGCTGTTCGCAGCTCATACTGGCCGCCACACATACCCAAATATCTAAATCACTTGAGGTACTTTGGCCAATCGATGACGTGCTTCCCATCGTGTATAAACCTAAAATACTCAGCTGACTAGGAACCGGCAGCGTTTCTCCTAAAGCCAATTGCGTATCATCGATTAATTGTTGCTGAATCGGATCTAGGCTAAAACACTCAATACCGTGTGGCACTTGCTGTTCAAAATAGCCGGGGATCAAAGGATGGTTGTAGTGCAGCAAAGCGGGGATCAGATGAAAAACACGCTGACCTTGTAAATCCATAAGCGCCAGCGCACGCTCAGTGCGTTGCCGGTTAAGATTATCTAATCGCTGAATTAAGGTTTTTGTGTAAGCCTGCAAGGTTGGTTCCTTGGTTGAAACATTAACGCCCGCTTTGGATATGTTTTGTACGACAGACTAAACAAAACGTGATCAATTTAACACTTTAAATCCGCTGGGTAAAGTCATCTGCACTCTCTATCATACTAAAGTCGTAATTGATTGAGCAAATGACGACTCTAAAACACAAACGCGGCAGTACTGCTCATTTACTGTCTATTTTACTCGATATCGCCACAAACACCACTCAACTTGCTGGCTTACTTCGTCAAGCGAAGAGCGGCTTAGGAGGATGCTAACGAGAAGCTCATCACACTATTTTCACTAAAAATCATCAATTTAGTCACAAATGAGCTTCATCGCCATCTAGTATTAAAACTTTCCTGCGCACAATGTTAGGATGTCAGTATTGTTGACTGTTTATCGGGATTATCATGACTTCCACGCCTCCAATTCGTATTGCCACTCGGCAAAGCCCGCTCGCTTTATGGCAAGCGCATTTTGTAAAAGATGCCTTACAAGCTGCTCATCCACACTTAGCGGTAGAGCTGGTGACTATGGTTACTCGTGGTGATGTGCTATTGGATACGCCTCTCGCCAAAGTCGGCGGAAAAGGCCTGTTTGTGAAAGAATTGGAAGTCGCGATGCTGGAAGGACGCGCCGATTTAGCCGTCCATTCGATGAAAGATGTGCCGGTAGATTTTCCAGACGGATTAGGATTAGTCACGATTTGCGAACGTGAAGATCCCCGTGATGCTTTTGTCTCTAATACCTACCACTCCCTTGAAGCGCTGCCTCATGGTGCCATTGTCGGTACTTGCAGTCTTCGCCGCCAATGCCAAATTAAAGCAGCGCGCCCTGATATTATCATTAAAGAATTACGCGGCAATGTAGGAACGCGCCTAGCAAAATTGGATGCTGGGGAGTTTGATGCCATTGTCCTTGCCGCGGCAGGATTAAAACGCTTAAAACTGGAACAGCGCATCGCCAGCTTTATATCTCCAGAACAATCGCTCCCTGCGGTTGGTCAAGGTGCTGTCGGTATTGAGTGTCGCTTAGATGACCAACGTCTCCTCACCTTACTCGAACCCTTAAATCATGCCGATACTTATGATCGCGTGATCTGCGAACGAGCAATGAACCTGACCTTACAAGGTGGCTGCCAAGTGCCTATCGGTAGTTACACCGAATTAGACGGTGAGCAGATCTGGTTACGTGCTTTGGTTGGCGAGCCAGATGGCTCACGGATCATCCGTGGTGAGATTCGAGGCCCACGCCAACAAGCCGAACGCCTAGGCGTTGAATTGGCCCAGCAACTGCTTGACCAAGGTGCGCGTGATATCCTCAATAAACTCTACGCTGATCACGAGTAAACCATGGCGATCTTGGTCACTCGCCCAGAGCCACAAGGCGAAGCACTGTGCCAATTACTCCAGCAACATGGACATCACGCATTGCATCATCCATTAATCCGTATCGACGCCGGAATGGACTTAGCCTTACTCCGCTCAGAACTCTACAGCTATGAGGTGATTGTTGTCGCCAGCCAACATGCGGTTAGTTGGGTTGAACACACGCTCCAAGCGGAGCGACTCTCGTGGCCAACCAGTGCGATTTATGTTGCCATTGGTCAAAAAACCGCACAGGTTTTAAGCAAAGCCAGCCAACAACTCGTACACTACCCCGAGATCAGTGATAGTGAACATCTTTTGGCGTTGCCAGCGCTACAATCGGTAGCCGGAAAACGAGTGGTCATCTGGCGTGGTAATGGCGGGCGAGAGTTAATTTACCAAACACTGCACCAACGAGGAGCCAACGTTGACTACCGTGAAATGTATCAGCGACGCCCCTTGCCTTTTGACGGTGAAACGGCGTTAGCACGTTGGCAAGCAGCCAACGTCGATACCTTAATCATTACCAGCGGTGAGCAGCTGGCGTTTTTTTGTTCACAACTGCCTCGCAAAGCTCAAGCTTGGACGAGGGCATTACGCTTATTGATCCCCAGTCAACGTATCGCTGAACAAGCACGAGAATTGGGGTTTCAGCATACAGTGATAACAGGAAGTGCGGCAAACCGCGATTTAGTGGCGGCTGTTTAGCCTTAACCCAGGATTTAGCCATGACAGATAATAACCAACCCTCTCCACAAAAACCGCAGCAAACTTCACCTCAACCCGGCGATCCGGTCGATAAGAGTGACCAAGCAAAAACCAAACAAACCGAGCGTAAGGCAGACTCAACAAGCCATGCCAATTCGCCGAAAACCGTCAATCCGCCAACGACCACCTCCGTCAGTAGTCCAGTAAGCGGTGGCAGTAAACTCGCCAGCATTGCGATTGTGTTAACGGTGTTGTTTAGTGGCGGCCTCACTTTACATATGCAGCAGCAGCGTGCCGACCATCAAGCGCAAATAGGCGCGCTACGAGCAGAACTCAATCAAGCTCGCAGCACCATCAATACTCAGCTTGGCGAAGCGAAAGAACAAGCGATTACCGCTACTCGTGATATAGCGACTCAAGCTGAACTGTTGCTTAATCAGCAAAAACAGAGCGTCGATAGCTTGCATCTCGCACTTGCTGAAATTCAAGGTCGACGCCCCAATGACTGGCTATTGGCAGAAGCGGATTACTTAGTCAAACTCGCGGGACGCAAACTGTATTTAGAGCGTGATATCGAGACTGCGACTCAATTAGTCCAAGAAGCTGATTTACGTGTTGCGGAGCTCAATGATCCAAGTTTAACTTCACTGCGTCGCGCACTACGTCATGATATCGCTCAGTTACAAGCAATGCCGCTCATCGATAGAGATGGCTTAGTGCTGCGCTTGATGAGTCTGCAGCAGCGTATCGACCAACTACCGCTCGCCAATGCACTATTGCCAGAGGAAACTCAGCCTACCCAACCAACCGTTTCAGAAGATATTGCTGATTGGAAAACCAATCTACGCACCTCTTTGCAAGCCTTTGCCGATAACTTTATTACCTTTCGCGTAAGAGATGGACAAGCGATACCGCTGTTATCACCACAGCAAGATCTTTATCTTCGTGAGAACCTTAAAGCTAAATTAGATACCGCCATCCAAGCGATCTACAGCGAGCAACAAGAGATTTACACGCTCTCCCTCAATATGGCCCTAGAATGGTCAAACGATTATTTCAATCGATACGATCAGCAGGTCAAAGCCTTTACTCATAGCCTTGAGCAACTGGCTGAACAACACATTCAGCTTGATACGCCTCAGCTCACCGCTCAACAGCCACTCGCTGATGTGATTCGTGAACGGTTACGTCGCTCTGTGGCACCAATAATGACGGAGGGACAGCAATGATTCGTTTACTGTTTTTACTGGTTGTCCTCGGCCTAGGCTTATTTGTGGGTAGCCAATACGCTGGCCAACAAGGCTATGTTTTGATCTCCATCGCTAATACCAGTATCGAAATGAGCGTCACCACGCTGATCATTTTGATGGTCGCTTTACTGGCGGGACTATTTTTTCTTGAATATCTGATAAAAAAAATCCTTCGTGCCAGCAGCAGCACATGGAACTGGTTTACGATTCGTAAACAACGCCGATCCCGCCGTTACACCGATGAAGGTATGATTAAACTACTTGAAGGGGATTGGAAACAGGCCGAGAAAAAAGTCACTCGCTGGGCGAATCATCATGATATGCCGCTACTCTGTTATTTGGCCGCGGCAGAAGCGGCTCATGAACAAGGCGATCAGCGTAAACGAGACGACTATTTGACGTTAGCCGCTAAACAACCGAATGCCACCCTAGCGGTTGAATTGACTCGTGCCAAACAGTTATTGAGCGACCAAGCATGGCAGGCAGCGGTTGATATTCTGACCCCCTTAGCACAGGCTTACCCTGATAATATTTTGGTTTTAAAGCGCTTAAAACAAGCTTATCTCGCCTTAGAGCAATGGCAACCTCTCCTGGCCTTAATTCCAAAATTGACTAAAGCTCAATTACTCACCCCATCACAGGCCGATGCGCTGACCTTACAAGCTCAACAAGCAATGCTTAGCGTTGTGGCAACTCAAGGTGGTAGCGAAGGATTACTGACCTATTGGCAATCGCTACCCAAAACCCTTAAAAACGAAACCCGTTTAATGGTTGAAGTGATTGAACAGTTATTACAGCGTCAAGCCGACCCAGCGGCGTTTAAATTACTCAAAGAGTGGCTAAATAAGCAGCCTACGACTGAGTTATATCGCTTTCTGCCTAAGTTAACGCTAAAAGATAAACAGCCACTTATCGCCTTACTGCAAGACAAGCTACGTCGCGATAAAAATAATGCCGAAGCCCACAGCGCGCTAGGCCAAATTCTGCTCCACCAGAGACAGTGGGCACAAGCGCAACAGCACCTTGAACAGGCTTTATCACTTCGAGTGAATATTGAAGATTACGCCTGTTTAGCTCAAGCATTAGAGCAGCAAGATCGCCCACAAGCGGCGCACGATGTCAGTCGTAAAGCCTTATCCTTACTGACCACCGCTTAATAGAAAAAGCGGTCCCTCTGTACGATGGACCGCTTTTTATACTCTTCTGATGCTCTTCCCAATCGTCGTGAGCGAACACGATATCAGGTATGATACGTGAGATTAGATAACCCGAGAAAACTGCTGCTGACGGGCGCGCTGACGTAAATACTTGTCAAAACACATGCAAATATTGCGGATCAGCAATCTGCCACGTAAGGTGACGCGGATAAAACGCGAGTCCACTTCAACCAATTGATCATCGATGAAGGTTTGTAATAACGCGAGGTCTTGCTGGAAATAGTCATTAAAACGCAGCTTAAAATCCTGTTCTATTGTCTGTTTATCCAATTGGAAATTACAAATAAGTTGTTTAATGACTTCACGGCGTAGCAGATCATCACTGTCTAATGACACCCCTTTCCATAGCGCGTGACGCATCTCATCCACTTGCTGATAATAGCGTTTCAGATCTTTTTGATTTTGGGCATACACATCGCCGACCATTGAAATGGCAGAAACACCAAATCCCAGTAAATCACAATCGCCCTGCGTGGTGTAACCTTGGAAGTTACGATGTAAAACACCGTTACGCTGCGCCACGGCTAACTCGTCATCGGGTAACGCAAAATGGTCCATGCCAATAAACTGATACCCCGCTCCTGTTAAGGTGCTAATGGTGTCTTGCAAGATGGCCATTTTTTCCTCTATCGAGGGCAGAAAGTCAGATTTAATTTTACGCTGTGCGGCAAACAACTCAGGCATATGCGCATAGTTAAACACTGACAAACGCCCCGGACGTATCTCAATCACTTGTTGTAAAGTGGCGTGGAAACTGGCGACCGTCTGCTTGGGTAAACCATAAATTAAATCTAGATTGGTCGAACGAAAACCCAGTTGCTTGGCGCGCGCTACTAAATCAACAATAAACTGTTCATCTTGTTCACGATTAACGTACTGCTGAACTTGTTTATCAAAATCCTGCACTCCGATACTGATGCGATTAAAACCTTCACTCCGCAAATGATCGAGTACCGAGAGTTCAATCTCACGTGGATCAACTTCAATGCTGATCTCCGCATCGGGCTGAAAGTTAAACTCAGCCCGTAATAACGTCATTAAACGACTCATTTGAGCGTTGGTTAAAAACGTCGGTGTACCACCACCAAAATGCAATTGAGTCACTGGACGCGAAAGCAGCAATGGTGCGCGTTGACGAATTTCGTGTTCCAGCACATCTAAATACTCATCCGCTTTATGTGAATGGCGAGTGATGATTTTGTTGCAGCCACAGTAGTAGCAAAGCTTGTGACAAAAAGGAATATGGATATACAGGGATACCGGTCGCTGTGGATAACGCGCACAAGCCATATCAAATTCGGCAATCGTGAACGCTTCGTGAAATTCCACCGCGGTTGGATAGGAAGTGTAACGCGGCCCCGAGTAGTTGTACTTGTCTAAAATGGTTTGATCCCAAACAATCTGCTGACTGGGTACGACTGGCGACAACATAGTGACTCTTCCGTTATTGAACGTGGACTGATTATTTTGCCACACCAGAGACATAGCGTCGGGCAGCAAAAGAAGATTTACCGATAAAATAGTCTAAATTGCTAGCCGGATCACTTCTTATTACCCGTTAAACAAGGGCAATAGAGATCGTCTGCGTGTTGGCACCGCAACGGCTTTCGAGGTATAACGCGACAAGCGTACACCATCGAAAGCATTCACTGAAAACCGGATGAATAGATTAAACGAATTGAATAGGAATTTGTTGATTCAACGGCCGAATACGCTGTTGTAAGGCTTTTAGCTCAACAACAATCGCATCATTAAGACGCACTTCTGCTTTCTGACGCGTCAGGTTATGGCGCATTCTTTCTTGCTTTGGCATCGCTTGTCGAGCGTCGCCACGAGGCATATCTTTAACAATGTGGTACAGCTCTGCGGTGGCTGGATAGTCACGCTCAAAATCTACCCGTTGTTCACCCTGCACATAATCCATAATGCAGTAAACTCGAATGGCGATTTCCGATAAATCACACTGACCTTGAATACCGGCCAAACAGAGTGTATTCACACTATCAAAAATATTGGCGTTACGTTTTTCTATTGCCAGTGTTTGATGTTGCTGCTGTAACTGAGTTTGTTTTTTAACTTGCAATAACAAGTAAACGGCATAGCTTGCCAAACCAAGAATGATCAGTCCACCAACCATCATCAACAAAAGCGTATTCATACCATTGTCCTACTGTTTGTACCCATCCACATCTAGATTTTCAAATTGCGCCAACAACTCATCATCGGATTGAACTTTACGTACCTTAGATTGAGTCGCTTGTGGGATAGAAAAATCATCTTCAGGCTCATCGTCTTCATCAGCAGCATCATCGAACAACCCAAGTTGCTTCATCAAGACTTCGATGCGATCGAGTTTTTCGTCGACGTATTTTTGTAAACCCGCACCCAGATTTTCACCACTGTCAATTCTATCGAGCAGAACGTTCAACTGAGGATCATTTTCCAGCATCGCTAACTCTTGTTCAGCATCTAAACGGCGCTGCTGCTTACTGGCTTTTTTACCCGTTTCCACGATCAATGGAATTTTTTTCTTGCTTCCCAAGCGCGGATCGCGAGCTTGCTCAGCAGTACGTTGACTTTGCTCACCGCCATCGGAATGGCGACTACCACTTTTCAGTCCTTTGCGTTTTTTCAATTTTTTGCGCTCACGGCTTTCTACATCAGCCTCACTACGATTACGTTTACGAGCAACAATCAGTTCACCGTTAAAGCCGGTTTTTGCTTTCTTTGTACGAGACATTACTGGGGTTTCCTCAGTAAAATTACATCATTTCCGATAAATTCAAGTTCGAGCTTATCCCGCTCGGCCAGAAACTGAAAGGTATCACGACTAAAAAAACTCACATGAGTAAGATCATTTTTATAGTGCCATCCAGCAAACGCATCCACGTTTTTCACTAGTTTGGTCATGATACCAATCCAGCCTCCTGGCTTAACTAAATTCAGCCATTGCTGCCAAATACGGTGAGGATCATGTAAATGCTCAATCACTTCACTGGCAGTCATAAAATCATAGTCCCTTTGTAGGACTTCTTGCTGTCGATAATAAAAGAAGTCATACAATGCGACGTCGTGTCCAGCTTCTTCAAGCATGACCGACAACGTCGGGCCTGGGCCACAGCCAAAATCCAATCCCTTCGATTGAGGAGCAAGTCTCTCAAGCATTGGCTGAGAAAGACGCGATAAAAAACGACGATAGCCCAGATCGTTAGGATTATTGTCGTGCAAATCGTAGAAACTTTTCTCACGTTCAGCGCTCAATCGATCAACCGGAGGCACAAAGACCAATCGACAAACCGAACACTCCCTATAAGCACGATGATTATCGGCAAAGTAAGCGTGGGTTTGAACGCTGTGGCACAAAGGACAAGTCTGCATTGTCGCCTCCTGATTGGGGGATGCGCAACATACCAGAAACTGGCGATAGTGTGGAGCCTCTTTGTTCAAAAACAGAGCAATTATTGTAAAAAGATCATCAATCCATTCATCACACGACAAAAAGGCCCGACCGCCGCGAATAAGCGATGCGCCAGGCTTAACCTAAAAATCAACAATGACTCCTCATCGCCCAGCGAAGAAGACAATATCCTTGGTGAGGTAAGTTATTAATATAAAAAACTAAAAGGTAATTTAAGGCGAGCGGATGACTTTCTTCCCATCCGCTTGTTGATAATTGTCCAGCTTACCCAAGCACTCATGGTACAATCATCGGTCTTGTACCGAGTACGATTCTTCGACTAAGTTTTTATAAAAGCAATCAATCGACTACGCAAAGTCGAGATGGAGTTAACATTGAGCGTAAAAATTCACTATCAAAACACGCATTTCATTACCAGTGCGCCAGACATTCGCCATCTTCCCGCCGATGACGGTATCGAAATTGCGTTTGCCGGACGTTCAAATGCTGGCAAATCAAGCGCTCTCAATCGCTTAACCAACCAAAAAAGCTTGGCGAAAACCAGTAAAACCCCTGGAAGAACTCAGTTAATTAATCTATTTAAAGTCACCGATGGTTGCCATATCGTTGATTTACCGGGTTATGGCTTTGCACAAGTACCGCTAGAAATGAAAAAGAAGTGGCAAAAATCACTGGGTGAGTATCTGCAACAGCGCTCTAGCCTAAAAGGCTTGGTGGTGTTAATGGATATCCGCCATCCAATGAAAGATCTCGACCAACAATTGGTCTTGTGGGCGGTTGAATGTGCCATTCCGGTGCAAGTACTGCTGACTAAAGCGGATAAATTGAAAAGCGGTGCACGTAAAGCCCAACTCAACAAGATCAGAGAAGAGTCATTATCGTTCGGTGGTGATGTCAGTGTCGATGTGTACTCGTCGCTAAACGGCTTAGGGGTTGATACCTTACGCAGTAAACTCGATAGTTGGTTTATGCCTGAAGTATTGCGTCGTACCGAACAACCGTTATCAACCGACGAGCCACCTGTCGCTTAGTCATTATTCGTTTGTTGATTTATATCCAAGCGATAAAAATCCCCACCATCCTGGTGGGGCAACGGGAGAGAAATAGGAAGTCATTATTGTTATAGCGCTAGCATTCCTCAATCCCGCAAAAATTACAAGACGCTACCACCCACAATCTTGCTTCAACACCACAAAACATATCGCCATTTTTAATTTATTAATCAATAAATTAAATCAAAAAAAACCACCATGCTATAGACTTGATTTTCCGCTAAAAAGAATCGAAAGTGTGAATGACGTTTAATGACAATACTGATCAAAAACCATCGTCAATCAGCTTTATATTGAGGCGCTGCTTAGCCGAAATAATCGACCAGATTTCAGCCGCGAAGATTGATGATACGAGAGATAAAAAGATGGGAAGCGCACAATAAAAAACGCCCCAGTCAATAATCGACTGGGGCGGCTGAATCAGCCTAATCCAATAACGTGAAACAAAAGGTCTGAAAGATAGAACATCTTACCTCTGTACCCTACGGAATTAAATCTACAGCAACTGGTCATAAATGAAAATAGTTTTTGTAGTTTTTTTTCATTAAAATTTTATTAAAATACATAAACACTTGAAAATCACTCAATTTTTTTCGATTAAAAAAAAGCCAGCGATAAGACGCTGGCTAGAATAATTGATTGATTTTATGCTAAATCGACGTTAATGGGCTTCATCCCAGTTGTTTCCGTGACCAGCATCAGCCACTAACGGCACGTTAAGTTGGGCAGCAGATTCCATCAATTCTTGTACTTTACTTTCAATTTCGGATAAAGCTGACTCTTGCACTTCAAAAACCAGTTCATCGTGTACTTGCATTAACAGTTTTACGCGTCCTTGCCCCTCTGTCTCGATCCAATTATCCACTAATAGCATCGCTTTTTTAATGATATCAGCGGCAGTACCTTGCATCGGTGCATTGATCGCCGCCCGCTCAGCGGCTTTACGACGCATGCCATTCCGTGATTGAATTTCAGGTAAATGCAAACGACGACCAAAGAGCGTTTCCACATACCCTTGCTCTGCCGCCATACTGCGCGTCTCTTCCATATAACGCAGCACACCCGGATAACGTTCAAAATATTTGTCCATATAATGCTGAGCTTCAGAGCGAGGAATACCGAGTTGCTTAGCAAGACCAAAGGCGCTCATGCCATAAATCAATCCGAAGTTGACCGCTTTGGCGCGACGACGCTGCTCACTGGTTACCTGATCAATACTCACGCCAATGATTTCTGCTGCCGTCGCGGTATGGATATCCTTGCCTTGCTGGAAAGCGTCCAGCAACGCAGGATCGCCAGACAAATGAGCCATGATTCGTAATTCAATCTGTGAGTAGTCGACTGCCATGATTTTCCAGCCCGCTGGAGCAATAAAGGCCTGACGAATACGACGTCCTTCTTGATTGCGGATCGGAATATTTTGTAAGTTTGGATCGGTTGAAGACAAACGTCCTGTCGCCGTTACCGCTTGATGATAAGAAGTGTGCACCCGCCCAGTTGTTGGGTTGATCATCTTTGGTAGCTTGTCTGTGTAGGTCGACTTTAATTTAGCCAATCCACGGTATTCAAGGATCACCGCTGGTAACGGATAATCTAACGCCAATTCTTGTAGCACTTCTTCGTTAGTCGATGGCGTACCTGATGGCGTTTTTTTCACCACAGGTAACTTCATCTGCTCAAACAAAATCGTTTGTAATTGCTTTGGTGAGCTTAAATTAAATTCTTGATCAGCCAGCTCATAGGCTTTGCGCTCGAGCTCAACCAAACGCTGGGCAATTTCTTGAGATTGAATCGCCAGTAATTGATCGTCAATCAATACGCCTGTGCGCTCCATACGTGATAACACCGGCACTAATGGCACCTCAATATCACGATAAACAGCGAATAGCGGCGCATCCGCTTCAAGCAAAGCTTGTAAACGATGGTGTAACCTTAGTGTCACATCGGCATCTTCCGCGGCGTATGGCGCAGCCTGTTCAAGATCGATTTGATTGAAGGTCAGTTGATTTTTGCCCTTACCAGCCACTTGCTCAAAAGAAATACAGCTATGTTGTAAAAAACGTAGCGCTAAGCTATCCATATCCTGCTTACCACCAACGCTGTTATAGACATAAGAAGCCAGCATCGTATCATGAGCAATGCCACGCATCGTTATCCCATAACGCGCCACAACACTGGCGTCGTATTTCAGATTTTGACCAACTTTAGCCAATTGAGGATCTTCTAATAGCGGTTTTAGCTGCGCCAGTACCCAATCACGGTCCAGCTGCTGAGGCGCATCAAGATAGTCATGCCCAACGGGCACATACGCCGCCTCTCCTTCTGCTACGGCAAACGAGAGACCCACCAAATTAGCGACCATATAATCGAGACTGTCTGTTTCCGTATCAAACGCAAACACTTCGGCTTGTTTGAGCTTGGCTAACCATATCGCAAAACTCTGTTCATCAAGGATCGTCTGGTACTGACTGCGATCAATCGTTACCGCTGAGTGCTCACTCATCACCGTGTGCGCTTGGCCAGAGGCCACTTCTCGCTGGGTGATAGGTTCACGAGCTTCAACCACGCCATTACCGCCGTCTAAGAGTTCCGTTAACCAAGATTTAAACGCCATTTTTCCATACAGCGCAATTAAGGCGTCGCAGTCGGGAGTGGTTTTCAATAAAGACTGCGGCGTGTGATCCAATGCAACATCGAGCTTAATCGTGGCTAACTGATAAGATAACCAAGCATTGTCACGATTTTCTTCCAGCTTCTTGGCCATGGTTTTTGAACCACGGAAACCTAACTCCGCAATTTTATCTAAATTGGCATATAACGCCTCAAGGCCACCAATCCCTTGTAACAAGGCGGTCGCGGTTTTATCACCCACACCGGGAACGCCAGGAATGTTATCGACTTTATCGCCCATCAAAGCGAGATAATCGATGATCAACTCAGGCGGAATACCAAATTTTTCAATCACCCCTTCGCGATCCATGACGACATTGGTCATGGTGTTAATCAAAGTGACATGATCGTTGACTAATTGCGCCATATCTTTATCGCCGGTACTGATCAGCACTGGCATTCCCGCTTGCGATGCTTGCGCCGCTAAGGTACCGATCACATCATCCGCTTCCACACCTTCAATCGAAATCAGCGGTAAACCCATTGCACGAATAATCTGATGCAAAGGTTCAATTTGACACCTTAGATCATCCGGCATCGGAGGGCGATGAGCTTTATACTGATCGTACATGTCATCACGAAAGGTTTTACCCTTCGCATCGAAAATCACGGCCATGCGCTCTGAAGCAAATTGACGCATCATGGCACGCAACATATTGACGACCCCATACACCGCATTGGTCGGGATCTCACCATTGGTCATGGTGCCTGGGTAGGCGTGAAACGCGCGGTATAAATAAGAGGAGCCATCGATCAAAATGAGGGGGTTATCAGGGATACGAGCCATAGTTTTGCTATCCGAACAGAAACAATAAGCGCCTAGGATGCCATGACTGCTGCTTGGTTTCCATGCTGATCAAGCTGACTCGTTGCCTAAGCGTGCACCGAGATCGGTTCTGCCTCCCCTTCATCTGTGGATAAGTCTGTTCATAGATTTTATCCACACCGCTATCACTCTCTTTTTACCACTGCCAATCAAAATTAAAGTTACTGATATTTAAGGAATTTAATCCAGATCAACAAAGACAGCAATGATCCTTTAACGATCATCCATTGTGGAAAAGATACTTGCTGTCCTTTTGCTCACGCTGAGATCCCGCTCGAAATTAGCTGATTACAATTACAACAGTCTCACCCGAGCTTGCTGACGTCATTGAGTAAAATCTACTCATGTGACAGATTGACTTGCCGAACTCATAGCATAAAAAAAGCGACACCCGAAGATGTCGCCTAGCCGTATGCTGGTGAAGCTAATGGTAAAATCAACTCCCCAAAAAGCTAAATATTACACTGGAAGCAATGTGAGCAATGTCGTGTCAAAAAGAATCTGTGTTACCCAATAACCTCTGCTTATCCGCTAGCAATAGATAAAGCTAACATAATCAGCAGGTCTGTTGTTGAACTCGACTTATCCCCTAAGACAAGGTTAATAATAATCGTTCTCATCTTAATGTCAACACTCAAATGAGAAAAAATCTCATTTGTTGATCTACCCCACTTTTATTGTGGGATAGTTTTTATTGTGAGTGTGAGGTAGCTTTTATTTTGAGGTGGCTTTCTGACGCAAATGCTTCGCCGCTTGAGCGTGATCATCGGCTAACCATTCGGCGACTTGTTTAGCAAAATAGGTCAAAATGCCGTCGGCTCCAGCGCGCTTAAAGCACAATAGTGACTCCATAACGGTTTCACGTTCTTTAAGCCAACCATTTAAGATCGCCGCTTTATGCATCGCATATTCACCAGACACTTGATAAGCAAAAGTGGGCACTTGCAACTCACTTTTCACTCGGCGTACCACATCAAGATAGGGCATACCGGGCTTAACCATCACCATATCCGCGCCTTCGTTAATATCCATCGCGACTTCATGCAATGCTTCATCACTGTTGGCCGGATCCATCTGATAGTTTTTCTTATTGCCCCCTTTGAGATTACTTGCCGAGCCGACCGCATCACGAAACGGCCCATAGTAACAAGACGCATATTTCGCCGAATAAGCCATGATCTGTGTATGGATATGCCCCGCCTCTTCAAGTGCTTGACGAATTTTACCAATTCGTCCATCCATCATGTCTGATGGTGCGACAACATCCGCGCCGGCTTGAGCATGGGACAACGCCTGCTTAATCAACACCTCGGTCGTTGCTTCGTTGAGCACATAGCCACTTTCATCAATGATCCCATCTTGGCCATGTGTGGTAAAAGGATCTAAAGCCACGTCGGTAATCACGCCCATTTGAGGGACATGCGCTTTCAGTAATTTGACCGCACGCTGCACTAATCCATCCGGATTATAGGCTTCTGAAGCATCGAGACTTTTTGCATCTGGAGTCACGACCGGAAACAGGGCGATGGCTGGAATTCCTAATTGCGCTAAATATTGCGCTTCTTCTAACATCAAATCGATAGATAGACGTTCAACACCGGGCATCGACTCTACCGCTTCACGACGATCTTTACCCATTAAGATAAACATCGGATAGATCAAGTCATTCACCGAGACGCTGTGCTCTGCGACTAAGCGACGACTAAAATCATGTTTGCGTAAACGGCGTAAACGACGGCCAGGGAACTGACCTTGGATTGATACAGACACTCGACTCTCCTTAGTTGTCGAACCGCACAGCAGTGATAGGACCACCCGCGGTCGTGATTGGAACGTGTAGTCGTGAAATCATATCACTCTAATCACTTGGCGCTAGGCTCAATCCAAGAAAAGGCGAAAAATGATCTCCGTGGCCCACTCGCGTATACTGCTTCTTTATCGAAT
Organism: Vibrio sp. 2017_1457_13; assembly: GCF_030851525.1. Classification (NCBI taxonomy): domain Bacteria; kingdom Pseudomonadati; phylum Pseudomonadota; class Gammaproteobacteria; order Vibrionales; family Vibrionaceae; genus Vibrio; species Vibrio sp. 2017_1457_13. Next base: position 34,775 of record NZ_VHTA01000011.1, on the reverse strand, counting down.
ATCATCCCGCTGACGATAGCTCGGAAGCGTCAACAGCCACTAACCATAAAGAGATTACGATGATTGATACCCATGCCCATGTTTACGCCAGTGAATTTGATCACGATCGCGACCAAGTGATACAACGTGCGATTGAACAAGGTATTGAGCACATTTTGTTACCCAATATCGATCTCGACTCTATCGCTCCTATGCTCGCTACCGAAGCGGCTTATCCTGATTTATGCCGATCGATGATGGGCCTGCATCCTTGCTATGTAAACGCCGACGTCAAACAAACGCTCGAGCAGATAGAATACTGGTTTACACAACGCGAGTTTATTGCCGTAGGCGAAATCGGCATTGATTTGTACTGGGACAAAACCTATCAAGCCGAACAAGAGATGGCATTGATTACCCAACTGAACTGGGCAAAAAGTCTTAACTTACCGATCGTCATTCATACTCGTGATTCCATCGATCAAACCTTAGCCCTACTCAAGCAAGAGCAAAATGGTCAATTAAGCGGTGTTTTCCATTGTTTTGGCGGAACGATTGAACAAGCCAAAGCGATCAATGATCTTGGCTTTCACTTAGGTTTAGGCGGAGTATCAACGTTTAAAAATGGCGGAATGGATAAAGTAATTCCAGCGCTCGATTTGAACTATCTGGTATTAGAAACCGATTGTCCTTACCTAGCGCCAGTGCCGCATCGCGGTAAACGTAATGAGCCAGCGTACACTCGATTAGTCGCAGAGCGAATTGCAGAGTTACGTGGCCTAAGCACCGAGTACGTCGACCAATTCACCACTAACAATGCCAAAGCCTTATTTAAGTTATAACCAACGACGACCAAGCCATCGCGATATCGCGATTACTCTTGCGCCTCACGCGGCTCTCGCTGGCCGTAAAAGCGCGCAAAAAACAGCCCAACTTCAAATAACAAGCACATAGGTATGGCTAATAGGGTTTGAGAAATAATATCCGGTGGCGTGAGTAGCATGCCAATCACAAAAGCGGCGACCACAATATAAGGCCGCTTTTCACTGAGCGCTTTCGGTGTCGTCGCGCCAGTCCAACACAGCAAAATAATCGCCACGGGAACCTCAAACGCAATACCAAATGCCAAAAAGAGCGACAATACAAAGTCTAAATAGCTAGCGATATCGGTAGCAAATTGTACGCCCCCCAGCGAAATGGCGGTAAAAAAACCAAACACTAAAGGAAACACGACAAAGTAAGCAAAGGCAACACCACAATAAAACAGCAAAGAACTGGAAACCAACAGTGGAAAAATCAACCGGCGCTCATGTTTGTACAAACCAGGGGCAACAAACGCCCAAACTTGATACAAGATATACGGCACCGATAAAAAGATAGCGACAATTAACGTCAGTTTCAGTGGCGTAAAAAATGGCGAAGCGACATCGGTAGCAATCATCGTCGCACCAGCAGGCAAACGCTCAACCAGAGGCCGCGAAACAAACTCGTAAATCGTATTTGAAAAATAAATCAAACCAATAAAAACGACGATCACCGCCGCAATACTGCGTAATAAACGGTCACGTAATTCAAGTAAATGGGCGATGAGCGGCTGGGTTTGTTCAGCGGATGACATAACAACCTCGGTTAATATGGAGTACAAGTAATCAGTATCAGCTGATGACGGTTTCATCACTGAAAGAGACTATCGCTGTAGTGGCGCGATACCACGCCAACTCAATCACCGCCTTTGTACAGCCGAACCGTTCGGCTTACTCTGGCGCTTTGCTGGGTGTTTTTTTTGTCACAGCTAAGTCTGATGTCGGATTTGTTGGTTTCAGCGCAGAAGCCGAGTCTGGCTCGACAATGTTCTCAGCATTAGCACCATAAGAACGCTGCACATCCTGTGCTGCTTTTTTTAGCGTATCGACGGATTCTTGTAGCTCTGGCGATAGATTTTTCATCCCCATTTGCTCCGCTTTACGTAATTGCTCTTGCAGTTCCTGCACCTTTAGCTCTTGGGCCAACTCTTCTTTGACGCTATTTGCCATCCCTTTGGCAGTAGCAACAAACTTAGCCACACTGCGTATTGCATGAGGTAAACGCTCTGGGCCCAGCACAACCAATGCAACCACCGAGATCAATACCAGCTCCCAAAAACCGATATCAAACACAGCTTACACCTTCTCTTGGTCTTTTTTGGCTTCCGCCGTACTTTCCGTTTTCTGTTGCTGTAGATTTTTCTGCTCAAAATCGGCATCTTTCTTCGTCGGATCTTCTTCTTCAGCCATCGCCTTTTTGAAGCCTTTCACCGCACTGCCTAAGTCACTGCCTATGCCACGTAATTTCTTAGTGCCAAATAATAAAACAACGATCACCGCAATAATAAGCAGTTGCCAAATACTGATACCACCCATTTTCTCTACCTCGGGTTATGTGTTACACAATGATGAATTCTTCAGTGAATCCAAGTTATCGACGATACACTCGCCAGCTTAACCACCAACTAATTGCACCCGCCATCACCGCTCCCATCGCTAATGAAGGGTAGTCGGTTAATAATAAAGCAGAGCATACGACTAAAGTGGCGCCAACACCAAATAAAAACTGCCCGGTCGATTGCTGCCGCTTCGATGTACAGTAGCCTTGATAAAACTGCTCCATACGCAGATTGAGGTTTTTCCCCTGTTTTAAGCTGTCATAGAGTAGCTCGGGTAATTCTGGGAGTTTCTCCGCCCAAAATGGCGCTTTCTCTTTGACCGCGTTAATCACCGCCTGAGGGCCAACCTGATTACGCATCCATTTTTCTAAAAAGGGTTTTGCGGTTTGCCACAAATCTAATTGCGGATAAAGCTGACGACCCAATCCCTCAACATACAATAACGTTTTTTGCAGTAATACCAGTTGGGGCTGTACTTCCATTTCAAACCGTCTGGCGGTATTAAACAAATTCAATAACACGTGACCAAACGATATTTCACACAAAGGCTTAGCAAAAATCGGCTCACAAACAATCCGAATCGCGACTTCAAACTCATCGATATTGGTATCGTAGGGCACCCATCCTGAGTCAACATGCAACTGCGCCACTTTACGGTAATCACGATTAAAAAATGCTAAAAAATTCTCTGCCAAATAACGCTTATCTTCAGCATTTAACGTGCCGACAATCCCGCAATCTAAACCAATCCATTGCGGATTTTCTGGATGTTCAGGATTAACAAATACGTTACCCGGATGCATATCTGCATGGAAAAAACTATCGCGAAATACTTGGGTAAAAAACACCGTCACTCCACGCTCGGCCAACAGTTTCATATTGGTGCCGTTGGCTTTTAACCCCGCCAAATCTGACACTTGAATACCATAAATGCGTTCAGAGACCATGACCGTTTTATTACTAAAATCGGTGATGATTTCTGGTACGTACAGTTCTTCGCTGTTTTCAAAATTACGACGCAGTTGGATTGCATTGGCGGCTTCTCGTCGTAGGTCCAGTTCATCGAGTAAGGTTTTTTCATACTCACGTACCACTTCAACCGGTTTTAAACGACGTGCTTCTGGCGTCATTTTGGCAATAATACGCGCTAAGCGGTACATCAGTTTTAGATCCGCATCAATAACGGGGCGAATATCGGGACGGATCACTTTCAAAACAATGTCGCGACCATTAGATTTGAGTTTCGCGGTATGCACTTGGGCAATGGACGCCGAAGCTAAAGGCTCAATATCAAACTCATCAAACCAAGTATCTAATGGCCCGCCGAGCGCTTGCTCCATATGTTGCTGCGCTAAAGCACCATCAAACGGAGCAACTTTGTCTTGCAACATCGCCAATTGATCAGCGATATGCGGTGGGAATAAATCTCGTCGAGTTGACATCATCTGACCAAATTTAATCCACACTGGACCAAGTTCTTGTAACGCAAGGCGCAGCCGTTCACCCAGAGGCTTATCGGAATGTTGATTACGAATCCAAAACAACATTTTACGTGCCAGTAATGGCGCTTTGCTTAGTTGGTGTTGTGGGATCAGCTCATCTAAACCATATTCAAGCTGAACTTTGATGATGCGATATAAACGCTTAACTTCTGCAGGAGTCATACTTTTCCCAGTAACTGATGCAATTTGGCTTCTAAACGAGCGGCATGACTTTTTACTTCATCCACTTGATCACAAAAATCAGCGATTTCTAATGGCGGAGGAGCAATACGCCACTCTTCGGTGAGGACTTGGGCGACATAATGTTGCTGTTTGACAAAGTGGCTGGTCACTTGCTGATGCACATCCTTAATGCCTTGCACTACAGTATGAGCGACCACATCGCCAGTAATACGTGATAACCACTCTTCAAGATCGGGCTTACAATCTGTCAATAATTGAGCAAATTTTTGTGCTAGCTGAATATCGCCTTGTAACACCAGTTTGTCTTGTTTAATCAGTTGCGTGATATTGGCCTGCTCACGCAACTCAGGCAAAATAGTCAATGATAACGACAAGTAGCAATCGGGCTGAGCTTCATAAGCACCAAGCACATCAATTTGCTGACTGAATACAAAAGTAAAGGTTTGATCGACCTCTTTAATATGCAGCTGTATCACTTGCCCTTTCAAACGAGTAAGTCGACGGTGCAGTTGTGGATCATCCTCAATTAAGGTATTGAGCGTGGTTTCCATCACCGCAGTGATCAAAGATTGAAACGGCATAAGCCCCCTTAGAATTTGTAACCACGGTGTAAAGCGACAATACCGCCAGTGAGGTTATAGTAAGTGGTTTGTTCAAAGCCTGCGCTCTCCATCATGCCTTTTAACGTCTCTTGATCAGGATGCATGCGAATCGATTCAGCCAGATAACGATAACTTTCTGCGTCATTAGCAATCAACTGGCCCATTTTCGGCAACAGATGAAACGAGTAGGCATCGTATATTTTGGAGAGTGGTTCAAGGACAGGTTTAGAGAATTCGAGCACGAGTAAACGACCACCCGGTTTTAATACTCGATACATCGAGCGTAGCGCTTGATCTTTATCGGTCACATTACGCAAACAAAAACTGATCGTGATGCAGTCAAAGTAATTATCGGGAAACGGCAATTCTTCGGCATTAGCTTGCACATAATGCACGTTACCGACAATGCCTCGATCGCGCAGCTTATCACGGCCCACATTGAGCATTGAATTATTAATGTCCGCTAAGATCACATGGCCTTTTTCACCGACAATACGCGAAAACTTGGCAGTTAAATCCCCCGTACCACCGCCGAGATCAAGAATTTTCTGTCCAGGACGCGCACCCGCACAATCAATCGTAAAACGCTTCCATAAGCGATGAATACCACCAGACATCATGTCATTCATGATGTCGTATTTGGCAGCGACAGAATGAAATACTTGCGCCACTTTGGTGACTTTTTCGTCTTTGGCGACGGTAGTAAAACCGAAATGGGTGGTTTCTTGATTGTCTATTGTTGTATTGGTTTGCACGCTGATATCCGTCATTGTTATTCCTCTTGGGCAGTCTTACACCTAAACTGCAACTGCGGACGATTAGTTTACTTTATCCTCAGTGGGATGTCTTTCTAGTAAAGGCGCAAAATCAGGATCCGATTCACGCTGCGCTTGTTCAACCAACTCACTCGCTATCGAACGTTTAATCTCCACCCCAAGCAGCTTAAAACTTTCCGCCTGACGTATCGCATTACCACGCCCTGTCGCCAGTTTATTCATCGCCGATTGATAGCTCTGATTAGCGCGATCCAGTGCACCGCCTAAACCTTGCATATCTTCTACGAACAAACGCAGCTTATCGTACAATTTACTGGCTCGTTCTGCGATCTCTTGCGCATTTTGATTTTGACGTTCATAACGCCAGAGGTTATCAATGGTACGTAGCGCTACTAATAAAGTGGTTGGGCTGACTAAAATAATATTTTGCTCAAGGGCATCTTTGACTAGGCTTGGATCGGCTTGAATCGCCACCTGAAAGGCCGGCTCGACCGGAATAAACATCAGCACATAATCTAAACTGTGTAGCCCTTTCAACTGGTGATAATCTTTTTGACTCAAGCCTTTCAGGTGATTACGCAGCGCCGATAAATGGTCGTGCAGAGCACGATCGCGTTCACTATCGGTCTCGGCATTAAAGTAGCGCTCGTAAGCCACCAGTGCCATTTTTGAATCAATCACCACTTGCTTATTGTGTGGTAAATGGACGATCACATCGGGTTGATAACGTTTCCCAGCGGAATTTTGTAGGCTGACTTGGGTGTGATATTCATGCCCTTCGCGCAAACCTGATTCTGCCAATACCCGAGCAAGCACCACTTCGCCCCAATTGCCCTGCTGCTTATTATCCCCTTTTAAGGCTTGGGTGAGGTTGAGCGCTTCTTTGGCCATTTGCTCATTCAATTGCTGCAAGTTACGCAGCTCATGTACTAAGGTATGCCGCTCTTTCGCTTCTTGGTTAAAACTGTCATTGACCTGTTTTTTAAACCCTTCGAGCTGCTCTTTCAGTGGATTAAGCAGCCCAGCTAAACTCTGTTGGTTTTGCGCATCAACTTTTGCAGTTTTGTGTTCAAATACCTGATTAGCAAGTTGCTCAAATTGCTGCTTTAAACGCTCTTCAGCTCGCTCAAGCAATTGCAGCTTATCTTGACTGGCCGCGAGTTGCTGCTCATGTCGGGCTTGCTGCTCATGGAGTTGCACTTCCAATTGAGTTTTGAGATCGCGCATCTGGTTCAATTGCTCAGCATAAACCAAACGCTCTTGTTTGATCGCTTCAAAATGGCGTAATTTTTCCATCACCGCCATCATCTTGCCATGCGCTTGTTTTAACTCAAATTCCGCTTTATCACGCTGCTGATCAAGCTCATCTAACTCTTGCTGAGCTTGTTGTAACGACTGCTCTAGCTGCGTTTTTTGTTGTTGATGCCAACGGGCTTCGCTCGCCAATTGCTGCTCTAGTAGTTGCAGTGAGAACTGCATTTTTTGTTTTACCCACCAGCCAGTGGTAATCGCGGCAACGCCAGCGGCAGAGAGCGCCGCCAGCCAAGTCGTCGCATGTTCCATGAACCATTGCATATCAAGCACTTCATCAATTATCACTTTAATTAAAAATGGTATGGTGATACTGGATAAATGTCCAGTTTACTGACTGGTTTTTCCACCGTAGATTAGCACTTTGCACAAAGTAACCACACAATGACGTGTCACAGTGCGGGCTGCCAATCAAGGTCGCTAACCATTAGCAAGGAGTAGAAGCATGAATGAGCGCCGAGCGCTTGGACTGGCGTTATCCGCCGTGTTACTTTGGTCAACGGTCGCGACCGCGTTCAAACTCACCTTAGCCGAGCTGACTCCAATTCAAATGCTGACCATGGCGAGCATCGTCTCGGCCTGTACCTTAGCCATCATTTGTGGCCTACAAGGTAAACTGGCACAGCTTATCCCGACCTTTATCGCCAATCCGTTTTACTATTGCTTGCTCGGTTTGATTAATCCGCTCGCCTATTATTTATTGCTCTTTAAAGCCTACGCTTTACTGCCCGCCTCTCAAGCACAAGCGATTAACTACAGTTGGGCAATTACACTCACCTTAATGGCGGCGCTATTTCTAGGCCAAACGATCCGCAAGCAAGATTGGCTCGCCTGCGCAGCAAGTTATTTTGGCGTATTGGTGATTGCCACTCAAGGCAACTTACTGGAATTACAATTTGAAAGCCCACTTGGCGTCACTCTGGCTTTATGCTCAACGTTATTATGGGCAGGATATTGGATTTTAAATACCAAGAACCAAGCGGATCCGGTGGTTGGCCTACTGCTCGGCTTTCTGGTTGCTATTCCCTGCGCGATGGGTTTAAGCCTTTATGAGGGAGCCTCATGGCTAACTATTTCATGGCAAGGCTGGCTGGCGGTGAGCTATGTGGGCTTATTTGAGATGGGAATTACCTTTGTGCTCTGGCTAAGCGCTTTGAAAAGTACTCAAAATACCGCGCGGATCAGTAATCTTATTTTTGCCTCGCCATTTATCTCTTTGATTTTATTGGCGACCATTATCGGTGAGCGCATTCATCCCACCACCATTATCGGTTTAGTGTTTATTATTAGCGGATTAGTGATTCAGCAAATGAAATTCTCAGCCCGCACTAAGCCAAGAAAAGCACGGCCATAAAACCCACCAGCGCAGCGGGTCAGGTATTACACCCATTGACCCGCAACATAGCCGCTCGACCAAGCCCATTGGAAATTATACCCACCAAGCCAGCCTGTCACGTCCATCACTTCACCGACAAAAAACAGACCGGGTACGGTTTTGCATTCCATGGTTTTAGAAGACAGCCAGTCGGTATCCACGCCACCTAAGGTCACTTCCGCCGTGCGATACCCTTCCGTGCCGTTAGGGACAATTTGCCACTCTTGCAACACTTGCGCCGTTTGTTTGAGTGCGCTGGGGGTTAACTGCTTCATCGGTTTATCGACCAATAAACCACGCTCAATGAGCACTTCAACCAAGCGCTTAGGCAATAAGCGCGACAAGGTCGTTTTTAACGTTTGATTAGGGTGCTGTTCACGAGCCTCGGCTAAGGCATGATCCACATCCACATTAGGCAATAAGTTAATGCTCAGAGTTTGGCCTGGCTGCCAATAAGAGGAAATTTGCAGCACCGCAGGCCCTGATAGGCCGCGATGAGTAAACAGCAAGGCTTCTTTAAAACTGGTGCCACAGCGGGCGTGGATCTCAACCGGCAGCGCAATTCCTGACAGCTCAGCCAAGGCCTCTTTATCGGCAACATGCAGAGTAAATGGCACCAAACCCGCACAGGTTGGCAATACAGGAATCGCAAACTGCTCCGCCACTTTATAACCAAACGGGGTTGCTCCTAATTTGGGCATCGACAACCCTCCAGTGGCAATCACCAGCGATTGACACTGCCAAGTACCATGTGAGGTTTGCAGTACAAAGCCGTCCGCGGTTTGACTAATGGTTTGGATATCAACTTGATAGCGCTGCTTCAGCGTTGGCTGATCGCACTCGGCCAGTAATAGGTTAACAATCTCTTTCGCTGAATCGACACAAAACAGCTGGCCATGTTCACGCTCTTCAAATTCAATCCCGTGTTTACTGACCAGTGAGATAAAATCCCAGTTGCTGTACTGGGATAACGCTGATTTTACGAAATGTGGATTACGGCACAAGTAGTTCGCTGCCGAGACATCGTAATTGGTAAAATTACATCGCCCGCCACCGGAAATTAAAATTTTCCGGCCCGGTTTTTTGGCGTGATCCATCACTAATACTTGACGACCACGCTGCGCCGCTTGCGCCGCACACATTAACCCTGCGGCACCAGCACCAATGACAATCACGTCTACTTGTTCACTCATCCACTACTCTCACGGGAATAAAAAAAGGATGTGCGACCAGCACATCCTTACTAGGGTGACTATTCTAACGATAAACGTCTGGCTTGCCAATCCATCCCCTTAGAGAACAAAAGCCGCCAATGAGGTCACCATAACTAAAGCGCAGCACAATACAAAGAGCTCTCTTACTCGGGAACATTTTCCGGTAAAGACGGGATCATGATGGTGGTGATACTCTTTGCTCTTCAGGTAATGATACAAACGAACTTGCTTGGTCACGTTACCTTGAGTGCTAAAGAATCCTCGTCCATCTACTTGTTGGTACAACAATGGATGAGCTTCACGCATGATATAAATGAGCGAACGTAACGCGGTTAAGTATCTAGCGATATTAATGCCCGTCACTATCATGAGCCCAAGTAAAATAGTATCTCCACTGATCATCTTTCCTCCCTACATCTCATGTAAGCATGCCCAGAAAAAAAGACGACCACTTGCGCTTCAGTTTTTCTTTTTGCTGAGGTTACTCAGCAGGGGCACCCATTACCGACGATGAGCTTGCTTTGGCTAATGCTGCTAGATCTTTATCGATAAAGAACAACGCTTTTCCATCTTCGCCGACCAGTTCTAGCTTGTCTAAAATCCCTTTAAACAACTTCTCTTCTTCATGTTGCTCCGCCACATACCACTGAAGGAAGTTAAACGTTGAGTAATCTTGTGCGGTAAACGCAACATGAGCCAGTTTGTTGATCTTTTGGGTAATCATCTGTTCGTGTTCATAAGTTTCACGAAACACTTCCCCTAAGCTGGCAAAATCATGTTTCGGTGCAGCAATCGCACCAAGGATTGGCATTGCGCCAGTTTCACTCACGTAAGTGAACAGACGCTGCATGTGCTGCATTTCTTCTACGGCATGAACCCGTAAAAATTCAGCAGCACCTTCAAATCCTTTGTCTTCACACCAAGCACTCATTTGTAAGTATAGATTGGATGAAAAAAATTCGAGATTAATTTGCTCATTCAAATGATCAATCATGGCAGGTGAAAGCATTGATGACTCCTAATGGTTTGGTCTATGACTCTGATCACTATACCATGATCCCGCTTTATTGCGCTTTTACCATTACGAGTGACGATAGATATGAGATCACTTTAGCAAAAATGTCTTGCTCAAAGTGCTAACCTAATCATGTCATCAGCAAGGAGAGAGCATAATGAGTTATCAACATATTTTGGTTGCGGTCGATCTGTCGGAAGACAGCAAACTCTTGATCGATAAAGCCATCGCACTGGCCAAGCCGCTGAATGCGGAGATCTCTTTTATTCATATCGATGTCAATTATGCTGAACTGTATACGGGATTGATTGATATTAACTTAGCGGAAACCCAGCACCACTCGATGGAAACAGCACAAAAACAGTTACAAGAATTGGCCACTTACGCCAATTACCCGATTAAGCACACCTTAGTCGGCAGTGGCGATTTGAGTAATGAGCTGTGTGATACCATTGGCGAGTTCAATATTGATCTCGTGGTGTGTGGCCATCATCAAGACTTCTGGAGTAAGATCCTTTCCTCCACTCGTCAGCTGATCAACTGCTCACCTGTGGACATGTTGGTAGTACCACTCAACGACTGACGAGCCTTAAAAACTCAGCTACACTGCAGACACGTTTTATCCATGATTACATCTTATGCTTTACTTATCTGCGGTGACCCTACTTTGGGCCTTCTCATTCAGCTTGATTGGCGTTTATCTTGCCGGTCAAGTTGATGCTTGGTTTTCCGTTTGGATGCGAGTGGCCCTTGCTAGTCTTGTTTTTTTACCTTTCTTAAAAATCAAACAGGTACCATGGCCTCTGATCGCTAAGTTAATGGCGATTGGTGGCATTCAGTTAGGTTTAATGTACTGCTTTTATTACCAGTCCTTTTTGTTACTTTCTGTCCCTGAAGTGCTGCTGTTTACCATCTTTACGCCGATTTATGTCACGCTCATTTATGACGGGTTGAAAGGACGCTTCTCTCCTTGGTATTTATTAACCGCCGCGATTGCCGTGATCGGTACAGCATTTATTCAATTCTCAGGGATCAATGAACATTTTTTAAGTGGCTTTTTAGTCGTGCAAGGGGCCAACCTCTGTTTTGCACTGGGCCAAGTTGGCTATAAATATGTCATGGAAAAAGAGCCCGTTCAGTTATCACAACATACGGTATTTGGTTATTTTTATCTCGGCGCGTTAGTGGTAGCGAGCGTGGCTTTCTTACTCTTAGGAAATACGGAGAAACTCCCCACCAACACATTGCAATGGAGTATCCTAATTTATCTTGGTCTTATCGCTTCAGGACTTGGCTATTTTGCTTGGAACAAAGGTGCTTGTCTGGTGAATGCGGGGGCATTAGCGATCATGAATAACGCGTTAGTGCCAGCAGGATTAGTGGTGAATATCGTGATTTGGAACCGAGAGGCGGATCTGTTGCGCTTATCGGTGGGCGGCGCGATTATTTTGCTGTCATTATGGGTAAACGAAACTTGGGTGAAACGTCGAGTCGCGACACAATATGCGGCCACTCTCAGCAAATAAACCGCAAAAAGCGCAGAACGAACCAGTCAGTCTGCGCTAATCAATACGGCGGGAAACCTGCCCGATAGAAGATTTAATGAACTTGAGCCAACTGAAGTACCGGATTAGCAGGATGAACCGGCAACTGAGCAAATTTTGCGTTTATGGCATGTTGTTTTTTGAGTAATTTACGCTGCTTTTTTAATACTTTGGCTAATTTTTTCTGATACTTCTTCTGCTTTTTCAGCGTTTTTTTATTCGGTGTTAAAACCGTATTTTCAACCTGACCGGATACCGACGCCGCTACGGTTTGACTCTGCTTAACCGTTTTTAGTAATGGCTGTGGCTTGCACAAAGCCCCTTTTTCAGCAGAGCTACGAGCGCACGAACCACAAACATAATTGGTTTGCGCCACTAAACGATGAATGTCTCCCAGTGAAGCACGAATATCATGACGATTTAATTTACATAGGCGCTTTACCATAAGAAACACAACTCCGACTAATAATGCTAATAATTCGCAGTTAGATATACCGCGAACCATTGACGAAGGCAAGGCGATTTTTTCTCCAATCTACCGATTATTTGCTTGCATGGCGGCAAGTACATAAACATCAAAGCGATTTTTTTTGGTTTCAATCGCCATACTCGGTTTTTGTTCCGCTAACCAAGGAGCGTAATCCGGCCGTTTGACCACTACCCGCTGACTGGCTAATTGCAATGCGGGAGCCAGTAGCCCATCAGCATCATGATCCGCGCCAACCAGAGATTGAAAAACTCGCATCTCTTTTTTAACGAGTGCGGTTTTTTTCTTATGTTCTGGATGTGGATACATAGGATCGAGATACACCACATCCGGTTGCTTAAACTGACTGTCGAGAGCTAAATGCTGCAAAGCCGCATGACTCGATGCATGGAGCAGCGTTACCCGCTGACTGACCCACGGACCAATTTCATGGTCTTGTTTGGCGCGGGCTAACCCATCGTCAAGCAAAGCCGCCACCACAGGATGACGCTCGACCATTTGTACTCGACAACCTAATGAAGCGAGAACGAACGCATCTCGACCTAAGCCAGCGGTTGCATCTAATACCGTCGGGACCATACCTTTATTTAACCCAACCGCTTTGGCTATCGACTGCCCTTTACCGCCACCAAACTTGCGTCGATGAGCGACAGCACCGGTTACCCAATCGACGTAGATCGCGCCCAACTTTGGCTCATCCGTTTTACGTAGCTCTAAACGCTGCTCAGTCAACACCAAGGCAAAGACACTTTCGTTACTATGGGTCAGTTGCCAGCGCTGCGCCAGTTGCTCAAGCTCTGACGAGCGCTGTGGGGCTTCACATATCAGTTGTAGCTGCAAAGGGTCACTCCAGAGAGAAAAAACAGCGCTCAGTGTAGCGAATTTTCAACGGAACCGCGATATTTTCACAAGTCCGCTCGTTCCGCTTAAAGCGTTGAATCAAACCACAGTTGGCAGCAACGGTAAATAATGCTATATCCAACAGAGTTGATGCTGTAGGCCAACCTATTTAGCTCATAAAATAAGTCGGATAATCATAGCGCTACCGCTTCAACCCAAAGGGTCTATCAACGGCAGATGGCCCATCGCCTAACGCTGAATTTAGGAATGGATATGCAAACCGCTTCAACAAAATTAGATGATTTAGATCGCGCCATTTTAAAAATTTTAATGGATGACGCACGCACCCCTTACGCTGAGATGGCCAAACAATTTTCGGTCAGTCCCGCCACGATTCATGTGCGAATCGAGAAAATGAAAGCGGCCGAGGTTATCCAAGGCACTGAAGTAGTAGTCAATACCAAAAAACTCGGTTACGACGTGTGTTGTTTCATTGGCATTAATCTTAATGCTGCTCGTGATTATCACTCTGCGCTGGCTAAGTTGAATGCGTTAGAAGAAGTGGTTGAAGCTTACTACACGACGGGCGCTTACAATATTTTTGTCAAATTAATGTGTAAATCGATTGAAGAGCTACAGTATGTATTGATCGATAAGCTACAAGCGATTGATGAAGTGCAATCGACCGAAACCTTAATCTCGTTACAAAACCCGATTAACCGCAACGTCAATCCCTAAAACGCAATCACCCCAACCTGAACGATTGGGGTGATTGATGATAAACGGTGCTGATGTTTATTTATTGAGGTAGTTCAACAGATCTTGCGCAGAAATGCCTTGCTCAGAAAGTTGCTTGGCCAGCAATTCCACTTGCTCTCCCTTGCGAGCCTCAATGACCTGTTCAAATTGATAAACCAAGTCACGCAATACAGGAACCGGTACTTGCTTAGCTGCACTACGAATACGTTCACTACTTTGGTTACCCAGTTCATTGAGCAACTTGCCAAACATCACTTTTTCCGGTGATTCATCCAGCTGTTCCCAAATGCGAGCCATTTCATAAGTGGTCATTGACATCGTATCGTATTCCAAAAATATCGTTCAAAAGTAAGAGTGAACAATATACACATCTTCCACCCTTTAGAAAATAGCTAACCCGTCTATTTTCAGGCCAAACATGGCATGTTCTGAGCGCCTATCTTTTAGCGTACCCGATAACTATTAAGAATTGAGCGCCCATTGATGCCAACGACGACCAACTTTTGAAAACAAAATGATCAGTGCTGGAGCCACCAACCACATATGCAAAGCTATCAAGATTTGTGGTTCAAAACTTAAACGCTGTAGTGTACCAACCAGTAAACCTGAACCACTCATTTGGAATAATCCTAATAAAGCGGCTGCGGTACCCGCTCGGTCACCAAACGGAGCTAACGCTTTGCCTGCTGCTGCACCGAGAATCCATGCAAAGCCTATTGATGAAATAAAGATTGGCAACATAAATGCTAATGCAGTGGCAACCTCAGCTAACATCACCATCACGCTACCACCCACCAGCAGGGCGATAATTCCCAACACTAACGTGCGATGCGTACCAACCCGATCCATCACTTTCGGAGCCGACAAACAAGCGATAATATTCACTAACGCGTTAATTCCAAACCAAAAAGTAAACTGGTTCATACTCAGGCCTAAACGATCCATCAGTATTAAAGGCGCAGAAACGACATAAGCAAGGATCACAGCCATCGCTAACATACATAACGACGCATGAAACAAAAACGAAGGGGTTTTTAATACTGACCAGTAACGAGACCAAGCAAAGTAAGCTTGCTTTTCAGTCGTGGGGTTGGTTTCTTTCATACTAAACAGGATCAGCAACCCAATCGTCATCGCAAAACCCGCCATGAAACTAAAATTAGCGCGCCAGCCGAATTGCTGGGTTAACCAACTGCCCAAAATAGGCGCCAGTGCCGGAATAAAACAGATCGCACCATTTAAGTAGCTGATCATTTTTCCACTGCGTTCTGGGCCAAAAAGATCGCGAACTGTTGCAAAGGCTGCTACCGATGTCGCGCACGCACCTAAGCCTTGTAACAACCGAGCAATCAGCATCCATTCAATACTTTGTGCACTCCACGCCAATAAAGCGCTCAAGGCATAAATGCTTATTCCAACTAATGCAACAGTTCGACGTCCATATTTATCTGCGAGGGGGCCAGCGAACAGTTGTCCGACGCCCATCGCAAATAAAAACCAAGTGATCGTATCTTGTGCTAATGCATGTTCCACGTGAAACGTTTGGGCAATTTTCGGTAAAGCAGGTAAATAAATATCAATCGCCAAAGGGCTAAACAGCACTAACAGTGTCAGTAGCACCATTTGCAAGCGACTTGGTGTCGGTAAAGCAGTCACGTTCACGGAAGTATTCCACATCAATAAGAGTATAAATCAAGAGGTACTTATCATAACGGCAAACAGATATGAATAGAAATGGCGTATAATCATCACCATTATTCCAAAATGGAAAAACAGATGAAGATTGAAAGCTTAGCGCGCCTCGACCTCAATTTATTGGTTTGTTTAAAAGTATTGATCGAAGAGCTCAGCGTGACCCGTACTGCAAGTCGACTCTGTCTTAGTCAATCGGCAGTCAGTAAATCACTGGCCAAATTGCGTATTCAATTTGATGATCCGCTGTTTATTCGTCACTCATATGGATTAAAACCCACACCTAAAGCCTTATTTCTTAAACCTAAATTGGATATTTTGGTCAATCAGTTAGAGTTAATTAACCAGCCGGAAGTGTTTGATCCCCAATCGAGTGAATATCGCTTTCACATTGCGGCGGTAGAAAGTGTGTACTCGCTAATTCTGCCCCACTTCTTACCGGCTATTTTTAGTCAGGGACCGAAACTGAATATCAGTACTCATGCGTGGAGCGATCAAACCTTCAAAAAATTACAACTCGGCGAATTAGATTTAGGGATCACAGGCAAAGACATTGATATTAATGATGCACGCCTAACCATGCTGCCTCCGAAAGACATTTGTGAGCAGGAAGTTTTTCGCGATACCCAGATGTGTGCCGTTCGCCAAGATCATCCGGTATTGCAACGTACATGGAATTTGGATAGTTACCTCTCTTTACGCCACGTTCAAGTGCGTTGTGATGGCAACGATCGTTGGTTACTCGACTATCGACTCGCTGATGTCGGCTTAGAACGAGACATTGCTATCACAGTACCCGATTTTAATAGTGCTGCTAGCTTATGCACTTATACTGACTTTGTGTTTACCGCCCCGCGACACTTTACTTACATGATTGCTCGGCAGATGAATCTGGTGGTCCTCCCCATCCCATTAGAATTTCCACCGATGGCTTACACACTCTTTTGGCACCGTGATCGAGAAGACGACCCTGCGCTCAGTTGGTTACGACAAATTATCGACAGCAAAACGACCCATCTTCGCCAACACGGCTATGGTGCTGAATAGCGAGCGGAGATAAGCTCAGAAAGCGAACCAATTAAGGCTTACCTAATGAGCGAAATCAGACAGATTTGCACCCCTATAGCAAAAGAGGTAGCTTATATTATCTCTGGCTTTCACTCGCCATGAGCCTTTATCAAGGACCGTTAACAAGGATTACCCTCATGTCACACCCCATTGCTCAACGTATTACTGAACTGCGCCATTGGCTGATTCAACAAGGCTTAGATGCCCTGATTGTCCCTCACGAAGATGAGTATCTCGGTGAATACGTACCGATTCAAAACGAACGCTTAGAGTGGGTTACTGGCTTTACTGGCTCGGCCGGTGCCGCCGTGATCACACACGATAATGCCGCTATCTTCGCCGATGGCCGCTATACAGTGCAGGTACCTAAGCAAGTACCTGGCGACATTTTTCAATATCGCCATTTAATTGAAGAGCCTTATTTGCAATGGATCACCGAACAGCTCCCTAAAGGCAGTAAAATCGGTTATGACCCAAGAATGCATCGAGCAAGCTGGTTAACCAGCGCTCAACAACGGTTAGCTGGTGAATACTCACTGGTGGCGATAACCGAAAACCCGATTGACCGATTATGGCAAGACCGCCCTGCGCCAGTGACCTCGGCCATGCGCTTAATGGCGGTGGACCAAGTAGGGATAGATTGCCAGACAAAGCGCGAAACCATTGCTAATCTATTACAGGCTAAAAAAGCCGACTGCGCGATACTCACTGAGCTGGATTCTATTTGCTGGCTATTAAATATTCGTGGACTCGATGTGGCTCGCCTGCCGGTTTTGCTATCACACGCGATCATTCATGCTGATGCGAGCGTTGATTTTTTCTTCGACCCAGCACGTTTAGCGAGCGGCTTTAATCAACACGTCGGCGCAGGCGTACGTGTCCATCATCCGGACCACTTACCATCCAGATTAGAACAACTTACTGGCCGCACAGTGATGCTCGACCCAGCGACCAGCAATGCGTGGTTTACGCTGGTATTACAAAATGCTGGCGCCAAGCTGATCAATGATAGCGATCCATGCTTACTGCCCAAAGCGGCCAAAAACCCAACGGAAGTGGCAGGAATGAAAGCCTGTCATATCCGTGATGGGGTGGCGATGAGTAAATTTCTCGCTTGGCTAGACCATGAGGTCGCCGCTGGTCGTCTCTACAATGAAGCCCAGTTAGCCGACCAACTTTACGCTTTCCGCGCTCAAGACCCAACACTGGCCGATCTTAGCTTTGATACGATTTCTGCCGCTGGCAGTAATGCGGCAATGTGTCACTATAATCACCTCAATCAGCCGCAGCCCGGTGAGCTTAGTTTAAATAGTTTGTACTTAGTTGATTCAGGCGGTCAATATCTCGACGGTACTACCGATATCACGCGTACCATTGCGATTGGTCAGCCAAGCGCAGAGATGAAACACCAGTTTACGCTCGTGCTTAAAGGGCATATCGCCTTAGCTCAAGCTCGCTTTCCAGCTGGGACTTGCGGCCATCAATTGGATGCGCTTGCTCGCCAATATTTATGGGCCGAAGGCTACGATTACGATCACGGTACAGGCCATGGTGTCGGACACTTTTTAAGTGTCCATGAAGGGCCACAACGGATCAGCAAAGTCCATAACCCCGTCGCTTTACGTCCTGGTATGGTGCTGTCTAACGAGCCTGGTTATTACCGAGCTGACGAGTTTGGCATTCGGATTGAAAATCTTGAGTTAGTGGTTGAGATCCCAATCCAAGGGGATAAAAACATGCTTGGCTTTGAAGCGCTGACTCGTTGCCCAATCGATACCAGAGTGATTGATTTTAGCCTATTAGCCGCGCATGAGATTGCTTGGCTTAATGACTACCACCAGAAGGTGTGGCGCGACATTAGCCCACTGGTCGAGGGCGAGGTGAAACTCTGGTTAGAAAAAGCCACTCAGCCAATCACTCTATAAGCGGATAAATCCGAGTGTAAACCAGTCTGAAAGCTGAAACCAACCACTCTGGTTACACCAATTTGCTTCGTGTTCTATTCTCTCGGCTAAGCTTTCATTTTAATCCCTTAACCTCTTGGTTAAGGGATTTTTTATACTCAACTCATCTCTTATCTATCGCCAAACAACGTGGAGTGCAGCTTCAAGTAGGATGGATATAAACACTTCAATAGACTAAAACACCTCTAATTATTAATAAAAATTCAACAATCAAAAAAATAAAATAACTATCTGATTTAAAGGTAAAAATAAAACCAACACTTACCAAATCCTCATGCAAAACAAAAATAATAGTTTGAGATCTAACGATTATTTGAGTAAAGTTATTGTTAACTAATCGTTCAATTAAAGATAACAGGGAGTGTTAATGCCTAAGATTGGAATGCCTGACATACGAAAGCCACAACTCGTACAGGCCACCATGACGGTGATTGAACAAGTTGGATTACACGCTGCTAGCATTGCCTTGATCAGCCGCCAAGCTGGGGTATCAACCGGGATCATTAATCATTATTTTGGTGGTAAGCACGGCTTATTAGAAGAAACCATGCGCGTTATCCTTCGTGAGCACTCACTCACCGTGACGAATGCGTTAAGCAAACTCAAAAAGGACGCTCATCAAGCGCGAATTAATGCCATCGTGCAAGCCAATTTCGCCGGCTTTCAAACCCAAAGTCACGTCGTCAAAACTTGGTTAGCCTTCTGGTCATATTCGATGCATGACCCACAACTCAACCGTTTACAACGGGTGAATGAAAAACGGCTAATTTCTCATTTACACATTGAACTCAAAGCATTACTCCCCAAAGCTCATGCCCAACGAGTTGCGCAGGGCATCGCCGCTCTAATCGATGGTTTCTGGCTACGTGGTGCGCTTAATCCCAACGGGATTAATGCCGACCAAGCGCAGCACTTAATTAACGATTACTTACAACAACAACTCGCTCAACATGCAGCACTTACTCAATAGGTCTTTATATGGAAATCGCTTCACTTTATATCGATGGCGCGCTTTGCTATGCGTCATCGGGAGAAACTTTCACCAGCTACAACCCCGCAACCGGAGAGCCACTGGCCATTTTAGGTCAAGCTAGCACCAGCGACGTGCAAGCGGCGATTGATTCCGCTCAACGAGGATTTGCGATTTGGTCAGCCATGAGTGCGACCGAGCGTAGCCGAATTTTGTTAAAAGCGGTCGCAATACTCCGTGAGCGTAATGATGAGTTAGCCAAACTCGAAGTCCAAGACACCGGCAAACCGATTCAAGAAGCACTTGCCGTTGATATCACCACGGGCGCCGATGTGATCGAGTACTTTGCCGGTCTAGCTCCGAGCCTACAAGGTGAGCAGCAACCACTCTCAAACAGCCAATTCTTTTATACTCGTAAAGAACCACTGGGTATTTGTGCTGGGATTGGCGCCTGGAACTATCCTATCCAAATTGCGATGTGGAAATCAGCCCCCGCTTTAGCAGCGGGTAATGCAATGATTTTTAAACCATCAGAAGAAACACCGCTCAGCGTACTCAAACTGGCAGAAATTTTTACACAAGCCGGTTTACCGGATGGCGTATTCAACGTAGTGCAAGGAGATGCCCGAGTAGGACAAATGCTCACCGCTCACCCTGAGATAGCAAAAGTGTCTTTCACTGGGGAAAGTGGAACCGGTAAAGCGGTGATGGCCGATAGCGCGAAAACGTTAAAATCAGTGACCATGGAGCTGGGCGGTAAATCCCCCTTGATCATTTTTGATGATGCTAAGCTCGACCAAGCCGTCTCAGCAGCGATGACCGCTAATTTCTATACCCAAGGCGAAGTGTGTACTCACGGTACTCGGGTATTTGTGCATCAATCCATTTACCCAGCATTTATTGAACAACTCAAAGCGCGCACAGAAGCCCTGGTTGTTGGCGATCCGATGGACCCAAATACTCAAGTAGGCTCACTAATCTCTCAACAACATTTTGACAAAGTGCTGTCAGCGATAGATAGCGCCAAACAAAGTGGAGCCACCCTGCTCACCGGTGGAAAGGCGGTCACAGAAGGTTCATGCGCCAACGGTTACTTTGTTGCCCCTACTGTGTTTATCGATTGTGACGATGAAATGGCCTTTGTCCAACAGGAGATCTTTGGCCCAGTAATGGCGGTACTGAGCTTTGTGGATGAACAAGAAGTTATTCAACGGGCTAATAACACCGATTACGGCTTAGCCGCTGGGGTGTTTACCCAAAACCTTTCTCGCGCTCATCGTGTTATCCACCAGCTACAAGCCGGTATTTGCTGGATCAATACATGGGGAGACTCTCCAGCGCAAATGCCTGTCGGTGGTTACAAACTATCGGGCGTAGGAAGAGAGAATGGTATCGAAACCTTATCTCACTATACCCAAACCAAAAGCGTGTTAATCGAACTCGATGACTTCGTCGGCCCTTATGCTTAAGGAGTGATCATGAAACAGCATTATGACTATATTATTATCGGTGCCGGTTCAGCAGGATGTGTGTTAGCGGATCGATTAAGTGAACATCCAGATAACTCGGTGTTATTACTTGAAGCCGGCGGCAGTGATAAAAGCATTTTTATCCAAATGCCAACCGCCCTGTCTTATCCGATGAACAGCGCTAAATACGCTTGGCAATTTGAATCTCTCGCCGAACCCGGACTCGATGGCCGACAACTGCATTGTCCACGCGGCAAGGTCTTAGGGGGCAGCTCTTCCATCAACGGCATGGTTTATGTCAGAGGCCATGCTTGCGACTTTGATGAGTGGCAACAGCACGGAGCACAAGGCTGGGATTACGCCTCATGTTTACCCTACTTCAAACGTGCCGAATCATGGAGTCAAGGAGCGGATACCTATCGAGGCGGTGACGGTCCAGTGGCGACCTGCAACGGTAACGAGATGACGCTCAACCCACTTTACCAAGCCTTCATCGATGCTGGCGAACAAGCTGGCTACCCGAAAACCGATGATTACAATGGCTACCAACAAGAAGGTTTTGGGCCAATGCACATGACGGTTAATAACGGAGTGCGCGCTTCAACCGCCAATGCCTATTTAAAACGTGCTTTAGCTCGACCTAACTTAACCCTGCTTAAAGGCGTACTGACGCGTAAAGTGCTGCTCAAAGATAAACGCGCGATTGGCGTCGAATTTGAAAAAGGCGGCCAAACCCAAGTGGTGTTTGCTAATCAAGAGGTCATTTCCAGCGCTGGTTCGATTGGCTCCGTACAGTTACTGCAATTATCAGGGATTGGCCCTCGTGATGTATTAGAGAGTGCTGGCATTAAGGTGCAACACCAACTACCCGGCGTGGGTGAAAACTTGCAAGATCACCTCGAAGTCTACTTCCAATATCGCTGCCAACAACCAATCACGTTAAACAGCAAGCTCGGTTTAATCAGTAAAGGGATGATCGGCACCCAGTGGATCTTAACCAAACAAGGCCTAGGAGCAACCAACCATTTTGAATCTTGTGGCTTTATTCGCTCACGTGCCGGACTAAAATGGCCAAACATTCAATACCACTTTTTACCAGCCGCCATGCGATATGATGGCCAAACCGCGTTTGATGGTCATGGTTTTCAAGTGCATGTTGGTCCTAATAAACCGCACAGTCGCGGTCGGGTTTGGATTCGCTCCAGCGATCCAAAGCAAAAGCCAGCGATTCTGTTCCGTTATTTATCACACCAACAAGATATTCAAGATTGGCGAGATTGCATTCGCTTAACCCGTGAGTTACTCGCGCAACCCGCATTAGATGACTATCGCGGTGAAGAAATTCAACCCGGCTTATCCATTAGCAGCGATGAAGCGATTGATCATTGGGTTAAACAAAATGTTGAGAGCGCCTATCACCCTTCTTGTAGTTGCAAGATGGGTAAAGAAGATGATGCCATGGCTGTAGTGGATAACCAGTGCCGAGTGATCGGTATTCAAGGGCTAAGAGTTGTCGATTCCTCGATCTTCCCCACCATACCGAACGGTAACCTAAATGCTCCGACAATCATGGTTGCAGAACGTGCCGCCGATATGATCCTCAATAAATCGCTGTTACCTGCTGAACCCGCGCCCGTGTGGATTGCAGACAGTTGGCACAACAAACAACGTAGCCGAGCAGCCATTCGTCCGATGGATCGCTCAACATCTCAGGAAAATAGTTCAAAGACAAGGAAACATTATGCTTAAAATGACCGCTTATCTCTCCGTCGCCGCATTATCATTCAATGCTTATGCCAACCAATGTCAAACGGTTCGCTTTGCCGATGTCGGCTGGACAGATATAACCGCTACCACTGCCGTAGCAAGTGAAATCCTGCAAGGACTCGGTTATCAAACTAGAACACAGTTATTATCAGTGCCGGTAACCTACTCTTCAATGGCAAATGGGGATATTGACGTGTTCCTTGGCAACTGGATGCCAACCATGGAAGCCGATATTGCTCGTTACCGTGAAGCAGGGACCGTTGAAACCGTACGAGCTAACCTAGAAGGCGCAAAGTATACCCTAGCCGTCCCTCAATATGTCTATGATGCAGGCATTACCTCTTTTGCCGATCTCGCCAAACACAGTGATAAATTTCGTAATCGAATCCTTGGCTTAGAGCCTGGCAATGACGGCAATCGCACCTTGCTGTCTATGATTGAAGATGACGCCTATGGCCTCGGTGAGTTTTCGATTGTTGAATCGAGCGAAGCGGGCATGCTCTCACAAATTCAACGCTCTGTACGTCGTCAACAATGGGTGGCTTTTCTTGGCTGGGAACCACATCCAATGAATACTATGGTTGATATGGTTTATTTAAGTGGTGGTGATGATTACTTTGGTCCTAATTACGGTGGCGCTAGTGTTCACACTAACGTGCGTCAAAACTACCTTAATGAATGTGAAAACGTGGGTAATTTCTTAACTAACCTCGTTTTTAGCTTAGAAAGTGAGAATGAGTTAATGGATGCCATCCTCAACCAAAATCAATCTCCTGAACAAGCGGCTCAGCAATGGCTACAAGCGAACCCTGAGACGCTAAACCGCTGGCTCGACAATGTGACCACCATTGACGGCCAACCGGCTCTTGCCGCTGTAAACCTATATTTATCTCGCTAATTTTTACCCCTCACTTGGCGGTAGTTTCACTGGCTATCACCAAGTGAATAAGGAACTATGCTTATGATTACTGAACACAAAATTCCTCTCGGACAATGGATGGAGTCGTTTGTTGACTGGCTGACTATTCATGGAGAACGATTTTTTGATGTGATCGCTTTTGTATTAGAAAGTAGTATTTTATTGTTAATTGATCTATTTAAAGCCATGCCACCAGCCGCTCCCATTTTGATCACGGCCGCTTTGGCTTGGTGGCTACATCGCAGCTTCTCTCTGGTCATTTTCATCATTGCTTCATTACTACTGATTCTTAACCTTGGCTACTGGCAAGAAATGCTGGAAACCTTTGTTTTGGTGTTTGCCGCAACAACGATTTCCGTATTAATTGGCGTACCAATTGGTATTATGGCTGCTCATCGAGCTTGGCTATACACCCTATTGAGACCGATTCTTGATTTGATGCAAACCGTACCAACGTTTGTCTACCTGATCCCGACCCTAGTTTTATTCGGTCTTGGCATTGTGCCGGGGCTGATCTCAACGATTATTTTTGCCATTGCCGCCCCGATTCGTCTGACCTATTTAGGAGTAACCCGAGTTCCAGAAGAGCTGCTTGAAGCAGGGAAAGCTTTTGGCGCTAGCAAAATGAAGCTGTTGTTTAAAGTCGAACTTCCCGCCGCTTTACCCAGTATCATGGCCGGTATCACCCAATGTATTATGCTTTCGCTGTCGATGGTAGTTATCGCTGCCTTAGTCGGCGCCGATGGTCTTGGTAAACCCGTCATTCGCGCCCTCAATACGGTGAATATTTCCCAAGGCTTTGAAGCTGGTCTCGCCATTGTATTGGTTGCCATCATTCTTGACCGTTTATGTAAGACGCCGCAACGTAAGGAAAACAGCTAATGAATGCGATCACGATACGTAACCTTGATGTCGTCTTTGGCGACAATCCCCAACCTGCATTGGATTTACTCGATCAAGGCAAGTCCCGCCAAGAAATTAATGCTGCAACCGGCACTGTGGTTGGCGTGAATAACGTGAGCCTTGATGTTGAACAAGGTGAAATTTGCGTACTCATGGGGCTGTCCGGTTCCGGTAAATCAAGCTTGCTACGCGCTATTAATGGCTTAAATTCGGTGTCTCGTGGTTCGCTACAAGTTCAAGATGGCCAGGATTCAATTAATCTAGCCGATTGTAATCAAACCACACTGCGTCAACTGAGAATGCACAAAGTCTCGATGGTATTTCAAAAGTTCGCCTTAATGCCATGGTTAACCGTGCTGGATAACGTCGCTTTTGGTTTAGAAATGCAGGGGGTTGGTAAAAAACAACGTCGCCAGCAAGCCAGAGAAAAGCTACAAATGGTTGATCTACAAGAGTGGGAAGATAAATACCCACATGAACTCTCAGGCGGAATGCAGCAAAGGGTTGGACTCGCCCGAGCCTTTGCCATGGACAGCGACATACTATTAATGGATGAGCCTTTCTCTGCTCTTGATCCTTTAATTCGTAGTCAGCTACAAGATGAGCTATTAAGCTTGCAGAAGAAACTCAATAAAACCATTGTCTTTGTCAGCCACGATCTCGATGAAGCGTTAAAAATCGGCACTCATATCGCGATTATGGAATCAGGAGAGCTGATCCAACATGGCACACCGGAAGAGATTGTATTAACCCCTACCAATCAATACGTCAAAGATTTCGTCGCTCATACCAATCCATTGAATGTACTGAAAGGTCGTTCGTTAATGAAAGACGCATCCTCTTTCAGTCAAGATCAACAACGCTGGCAAGTTTGCTCGCAACGTGATTTATGGTTAGAACATAAGGAACAAGGTTGGCAGTTAACTGGCGCTAATCATCAACCACCCTCATTACAGCTGATGACTTGGCAATCAGGAATGCCAACCACGGAACTAAACTCGACCACTTTAGTGATGGCCAGCCCTGAAATCAGTATGCGCGATGCGATAGAGATACGTTACAAAACCGGTCTACCTATCCTACTCATCGATAAGCAGCAACTTGTTGGTACGCTAAATGACGATGATTTTTATCACGCGCTATTAGGTAAATATCATCAAGCCGCTTAATCGCTTTGTGACTCATCGCTATCCGTTAACAGGCTTACTTATCTAATAAATGAAAAAAGCACCAAGAAAGTTATTCATTACCTTGGTGCTTTATCTCAACAACTTAATAAGCTTCGTTTGATAATTGCTTTTAGCTTAAAAGACACATATTAACTAAGTTTTAAGTTAACTAAGCTTCAAGTGTCAAAGCATCCGTCAAAGTGATGACAAACTCTTACTGGTTAATGTTTCACGTGAAACATACCCTCCAGAATACACCGAGTGCCAGTCTTGCCATACCGCAGCAAGTCCACGAGCTTCAATAATAGTCGCCACCTCTGCCGCGCTTCGCTGATCACTGATCGTAAATTGCTCCAATTCTGGTTTATTATCCGCATACCCTCCCGGTTGGGTTTTCGAAGCTGCCGACATACTGGTGATACCAAGCAACATAGCATGATCGCGAAATTCAGCCGATTCACGAGTAGAGAGCGATAACTCAACCTGCGAATTAAATAAACGAAAGGCACAAATTAACTGCACCAACTGTTTATCTGTCATCAGTGACTTGGGAGGCACCCCTCCCGCACAAGGCCGTAAACGTGGAAATGAAATAGAATAGCGACTTTGCCAATAGGTCTTCTCTAAATAATCGAGATGTGCTGCGACATAAAAACTTTCCGTACGCCAATCATCCAGACCAATTAAAGCCCCTAAACCGATTTTATCGATCCCAGCTTTGGCAAGGCGATCGGGAGTCGCTAACCTAAATTCAAAATCCGTTTTCTTGCCACGTAAATGATGCTGAGCATAAGTAGAAGGATGATACGTCTCCTGATAAACCATCACCGCATCTAAACCTAAGCTTTTTAATTCCGCATATTCCGCTTGCGCTAACGGCTGCACCTCCATTGCCACATGATGAAAAGCGGACTTAATTAACGGTAACATTTGCCGAAAATAATTCATGCCGACTTTAGTTTCATGCTCACCAGTTACCAATAACACACTATCAAAGTTCATTGCTTTAATGGCGGCTATTTCTTGCTGCACTTCATCAACATCAAGAGTTTTCCGCTTAATGCGATTTTCCATCGAAAAACCGCAATAGCTACAGCTATTGGCACACAAGTTCGATAGATACAGCGGTACATACAAGCCCATCGTATGGCCGAAGCGTTGGCGAGTAGCAGCATAAGACAGCTGAGCCATCTGCTCAAGGTATGGCTCAGCTGCTGGTGACAGCAAAGCCTGAAAATCGGTTAATGTCCTAATTGGCTTGGCTAACGCCCGCTCGACATCTGTAGTTGTCTTGCTATATATGGACAGCTTAATATCATCCCAATTAAGTTCAGCAAAGCGATTTAGAAAACTCATAGTATCAATCCAAAAAAGCGGTCAACGGACTTGAGGCCACCGCTTGTTGACCTCGAGCGGCTAATCCTGCTTGATAAGCTAAGCGTCCGGTTTCGACCGCTTGCTTAAAAGCCTGCCCCATCAAAACGGGATCAGCGGCAGTCGCAATCGCTGTATTGACTAATACCGCATCGGCGCCCATTTCCATCGCTAACATCGCATCAGAAGGGGCACCAATGCCGGCATCAATAATTACTGGCACATTGGCTTGTTCAAGGATGATCTTTAGAAAGTCTTGTGTTCTTAACCCCTGGTTACTGCCTATCGGCGCTCCTAATGGCATGACCGCCGTGCAGCCCACCTCTTCCAAGCGTTTACATAACACAGGGTCGGCGTGGCAATAAGGTAAAACAATAAATCCCTCTTTCACTAATTGTTCAGCGGCCAGTAAAGTTTCGATCGGATCGGGCATTAAATATTTCGGGTCTGGGTGGATTTCCAGTTTAAGCCAATTCGTTTGCAGCGCCTCTCGAGCAAGATGGGCAGCATAAATCGCTTCACGGGCGGTTTTCGCTCCCGAAGTATTGGGCAATAGCTGAACACCAGCAGCGATCAAGGGCGCGAGAATGTCATCCTCACGGTGCTGTAAATCGACTCGCTTTAAAGCCATCGTCACCAACTGCGATTGGCTAGCGGCTATCGCTGCTGCCATGGTGTGGCGATTGGCAAACTTGCCAGTGCCAGTTAATAGCCGTGATTGAAACTGAGTTCCTGCAATAGTTAACATCATTAACCTCCTGCGATGGCTTGAAATATGGCAATCGTGTCACCGTCGTTAACTATGGTTTGCTCCCATAAACCTTGGGGAATAATGCCATCATTAAGCGCAAATACACTGCCCACGTTGGGTAACTGTAATTGCTGTTGTAATTCAGCAATGGTGATCGGTTCTGCTAATTGCTGCAGCTGTTGATTAATAGTCACAGAGATGGTCATTAGGTAATCTCCTCTTGGTGAAAATGATCAGCAAAAGATGACGTTGCTGTTGAAGATGCTGAATGACACACCGGACAGTGAGGATCAGCCGCTAGTCGCCATTGCTGCCAACTTAACTTGTGTCCATCAAAATAGTGCAGCTGTTGATATTTAACCGAGCCAATATCGAGCAAGACTTGTAAGGTCATTAAGGCTTGTAGATTACCTATCATGCCTACTATCGGTCCAATTACCCCACTATCACTGCAATTACGCGCTGAGTTATGCTCAGCCACTAGACAACGATAGCAAGCGGTATGTGGCTGACGAAAATTAAACGCGATACATTGACCTTGCCAGCCAATCGCTGAGCCAGAAATAAGTACAGCGCCATGCTGGAGACAGACTTGGTTTATCGCATAGCGCGTGACACTATTATCACTACAGTCGACAACAACATCGGCCATCGGTACTTCTATATTTAATAGCGCCTCATCCATCCGCCGATTGACGCAACGGATGCGTACTTCAGGGTTTAAGCGCTGTAGAGATTGCTGTAAAGCCGAGACTTTCGACATTCCTACTTGTTGAGTTTGAAAAGCGATTTGTCGAGATAAGTTAGAGACTTCTACCGTATCGTCATCAGCTAGGATCAGTTTGCCAACCCCTGCAGCGGCAAGATATTGGCCTACCGCATTGCCTAAACCGCCACAACCAATAATCAACACCTTGCTTGCGAGCAATGTGATTTGCCCTTGCTCAGCAATATCAGGCAAACAAATCTGACGTTGATAACGTAAAAATTGCTTATCCGTTAACATCGGCCACCTCCTGAGTTGATAGCTTTTGCTCCTGCGGCTTACTAGCTAGTTGAGCTTGGAGATGCTTAACTGCGGCGTGTACATCATCGGCCTCAGTAATGGCACGCACGACGGCAACACTGGCAACGCCACATTCCACTACCGATTGAATATTGGTTAAATCAATACCCCCGATCGCTACCGTTGGTAACTCTCCCTTAATGGTACTGTCTCGTTCTATAGTGAGTTGTTGATCGAGAGCTGAGGCGGGCGCTAAATATCGATAGTCGGTACTGCTATCTACTAACTGCTGGTATAGCGCCAAACGTACCAACCCCTGAGGACGTGAAGGCATTTGCTTGGTTGTGGTAGGAAAGATATGCCCTAATGCGATATAACTCGGCCTGATTTTTAACGCGGTCAGTAATTCAAAGTAACCATGGGTTGATAACCCTAAGTGGATGTTAGCCTTAGCTAAAGCATCAAGATCCGCTGTTTGTAAATCTTCTTGTCCCAAGTGAACACCAAATGCACCATGCTTAAGCGCCAATGGCCAATAATCATTAATAAAGACCTGAGCTTGATACTGGCGGCCCAATTCAATCGCACGAACAATTTGCTGTTCTAAATCCACTTGCTGAGGATTTTTTATCCGTAGCTGAAGTGTGTTTATGCCGAGCTTAAGCAAGGATTCTACCCAAGCGATATTATCCACCACCGGATAAAGACCTAAGCTCTGTTTAGCCAGTGAGGGAAAGCTGATCGCTCTAGTTTCATCGACCAGGCAAGATTGCACAGCAGGGAAATAAGCATAATCCTTTGGCCATGTTTCACGTGAAACATTCAGCGCAGCCCTAGCGATGCATAAAGCATCTTCAAGGGCAAACTCCAAACATAGTGCCGCGACCAACCACGCTAAATGATGCCAAGCCTGGGCTGGAGATAACATCGCCCCCGACAGGAACATTAATTCACCATCGGTGTGTCGACAAATATCCCTTTGCTGACCTTGATAGGAAGCGCCAATCAACACGGTGGCTGAGTCTAGGTTATCAATATCACTATCGCTCTTACGCGACTGATAGCCAATGGCAATAGATGCCAAGTTTTGCCGTGATGGCTCTGAGCCTGAGAAAGAAGGAAAGAGATCCGTCTGCAACGAGTAACGATGCTCGCCAAGCAGCTGCATCGATTGGGTTGGACTAACACCCAACTCAATCGATTCGATCGCAAAACCTTGCTGCTTAGCAAGTAATAAGACTTGCTGAACGGCTCCCGTTAACTCAATACAATGATCAGGGATTAATAGTTTCACGCTTTACTCCTCCGCTGTCACCGCTGGATGATACAACTGTGAACCGGAGGCACGAAATTCTTGCGATTTTTGCTGCATACCTTGTAAAGGACTTTCCAGCATAGTCACCGAAATAGCCTGATCCGCCGCCACTTGCTGTGTATCGTTAGCGTACTCTCTCACTTCTTGAGAGATCTTCATCGAGCAAAATTTAGGACCACACATTGAGCAGAAATGAGCAACTTTGCCAGATTCTTGCGGTAAAGTTTCGTCATGAAAAGCTTTAGCAGTGATCGGATCAAGTGATAAGTTAAACTGGTCTTGCCAACGAAATTCAAAACGAGCCTTCGATAACGCATTATCTCTTACCTGAGCACCGGGATGACCTTTCGCTAAATCCGCCGCATGAGCTGCTAACTTATAGGTAATTAAGCCGGTTTTTACGTCTTCTTTATTCGGTAAGCCTAAATGCTCTTTGGGTGTCACATAGCACAGCATGGCGCAACCAAACCAACCTATCATCGCTGCACCAATCCCTGACGTGATATGATCATAACCCGGTGCAATATCCGTGGTTAAAGGGCCTAAGGTATAAAAAGGCGCTTCATGACAATGCTTAAGTTGCTCGTCCATATTGGCTTTAATCATATGCATGGGTACATGGCCAGGCCCTTCAATCATCACCTGAACATCATACTCCCAAGCAATTTTAGTCAACTCACCAAGGGTCCTTAGTTCGGCAAACTGCGCCTCATCATTGGCATCAGCAATCGATCCAGGACGTAAACCGTCACCAAGCGATAAGGAAATATCATATTGAGCACAAATCTCGCAAATCTCACGAAAATGGGTGTATAAGAAATTTTCTTGGTGATGGGCAAGGCACCATTTAGCAATGATAGAGCCGCCACGGGAGACAATCCCAGTAACACGTTTTGCGGTCATCGGTACATAACGCAACAGCACGCCTGCATGAATGGTAAAATAGTCAACGCCCTGCTCCGCTTGCTCTAACAAGGTATCGCGCATCACCTGCCAGGTCAGATTTTCAGCAACGCCGTTAACCTTTTCTAACGCTTGATACATAGGAACAGTGCCTATAGGTACTGGGCTATTACGTAAAATCCACTCCCGAGTTTCATGAATGTTACGTCCAGTGGATAAATCCATTACCGTATCTGCCCCCCAACGGGTGGCCCAAACCAACTTCTCCACCTCTTCTTCAATAGAAGAGCTCACTGAAGAATTACCGATATTCGCGTTCACTTTGACTAAAAAGTTGCGGCCGATGATCATGGGTTCAGATTCAGGATGATTGATATTACAAGGAATGATCGCTCGTCCAGCCGCGACCTCTTGACGGACAAATTCAGCGCTAATCTCAGCAGGTAAATGGGCACCAAAGTTTTCACCTGGGTGCTGATGATTAAGCTGCTGATCTTGATACTCTCGCCGTCCCATATTTTCACGTAAGGCGATAAACTCCATCTCAGGAGTAATGATGCCTTGTTTGGCATAATGTAACTGAGTGACTCGTCTACCCGCTTTAGCTCGTCGAATGTCAGGTAACTGGCCATATCTCAGCTCATCGAGAGTTTCATCGGCTAAGCGCTGACGGGCAAACTCTGAACTCATCACCGGTAGCGTTTCAGTATCACCACGCTCTGCAATCCATGAATCACGCAGCTTAGGCAAGCCATGTTTTAAATTGATCGTATAGTTTGGATCGGTATAGACACCTGAGGTGTCATAAACAGGGATGGGTTGATTTGCTGAATAGATCGGTGCTTGTTTAGTGCCACCAATCAAGCTGTCAGCTAAAGTAATTTCGCGCATCGGTACACGAATATCTGGTTTCGAGCCTTGAATATAAACTTTATTAGAATTGGGGTAAGGTTGAACTGAAAGTGAATCAATAAACTGTTTTGCTTCCAGTCTTGCTTGTTTACGAATCGACATAGCATTTTCCTGTGTTATTCATTAGGGATAATGCTTGACGGAAAGATGCAACAAGAGGGGATCAACAGATCAGTGGTGTGTAGATAGGGTTAACAATAAGACACCACAAATTGTCTTCTCTTGTTCCCTTCGCAGGTATTAGCCTGATCAGGTTCAACGGATCCCGAATAAACGGTCTCAGCCATATGGCACTCCGACAAGTGAAAACTAGCATACAAGATTATATAAATTTAGCAATCTAGTGATAACAGCAAAATAGTTAACAGTTATTGCTTATTCTTTTTACTCGCCATCGCCTGAGCGACGGTTTGGTCTATTTTAGGTGGTTGATAAGGAGAAATGCGTTTAGCCACCGCAATACGTTGTGAACCATAAATACCACTATGACCACTGGCGTAATAAGCAATAAAACAAACTAAAGTAAAGTAGATCAGATGATCAGCCCCAAACAATTCAACCCCCATAATAATGCAAGCTAGAGGAGTATTGGCTGCTGCAGCAAACACCGCTAAAAAGCCTAGCGCAGCGAACAGCTCAACCGGTGCCCCCATTACCCATGCGAGGAAATTACCTAATGTGGCTCCAATAAAGAACAAGGGGGTAACTTCGCCACCTTTAAAGCCAGCTGCTAAAGTTATCGCCGTTAAAATCAATTTTAATATCCAGCTATTCCATTCAGCGCCACCGGCCTCAAATGCAGAAGTGATACTCACTCCACCTTCACGTATAGGATAAACACCAATACCAATATAGTCATAGTTACCAATTAACTTAACGATAGCAATCACTAACAAACCACCACAAAATACAATTAAATAAGGATTGCGTAACCTACGTAGAAACCAAGCTTTCAAGCCTGATGTTAGTTCACTAAACAGTAAACCCACTAAGCCAAATATCACGCCAGCAATCAATATCTTGCCAGTTAAAATAAAATCAATCGATATAGGATGCTCAAACAAACTATTGAACTGGGCAAAGCCGATATTGTAGTGCGTATGATGAGCCCCTACCGCACTGCATACCACATCCGCTAAAACCGCAGCAATCAATGCCGGTAGTAATGCTTGATATTTAATCCTACCGACTGACAGGACTTCCACGGCAAAAATAGCTCCCGCAATCGGGGTGCCAAACACCGAACCAAACCCCGCGGCAATTCCTGCAACCAATATAGAGCGTTGATCAGATTCATCCAGTTTAAACACGCGACTAAACCAAGCTGATACCGCGCCGCCAATTTGCACCGCCGTACCTTCCCGTCCCGCAGAGCCACCAAATAGATGAGTAACTACCGTCGCAACGAGTACAAAAACACTCATCCGAAAAGGAATTTTCTCATTCGATTGATGAATTTGGTCGATAATCAGATTATTACCACGCTCGGAAATACCTCCCCACTGGCGATAAAAAAAGACTAATCCTAAACCAGCAATAGGAAGCCCATAAATTAAATGCGGGTTATCGACACGAGTCTGAGTCGCAAATTCCAAAGCCCATAAGAAAAAAGCATTCATCAAGCCGACTAAAATTGCTAATGGGGTAACTAGCAATGTCCAACGTAATGTTTGTAGTACAACGTGAGGTAAATGATCCAGAGATTTGATAGACAAAATTTATGCTCCCAATGATGTACAAATCATTTAATAATGATTTGCTTCACTTCCACCGATCATCATTCAATAACGAGATTCAGCGCTAACTAAATAGATAACAGGCATAATAATAGTCGTGATTAATGTAAATAACGTAGCGAAACACTGATTAAGCGTCTTTAAAAAGCGTTAACTTTATAATACTGAATAATAAGCAATAAACGGTGTGAGGATAAAATTGGTTCTTTGAGGTGTGCATCATTGCTTCACTCTTAACAAAAGGGATAAAACGCAATGATTCTGTGATGAGCCAAATGGGCTGTACACAGACACAACAAGAACTTATCTTGTTATCTCATTGCATGTACAGACGTCATCAGCTTGAAAAGCGGTTTAGCATAACTGCTAGGTGGAACATCATCACCTAGCCGCATTTTACCTAACCAACAGCATTAAACAATACTTAGAATAAGGTTTATTTTGGGACTCTATCAGTGGAGCGGACGGGACTCCCTGCCGTTGAACAACCAGCGCGCCCCCCGGCGTGACAGGCCGGTATTCTATTCAATTAAACTTATCCGCTGTCTGCTTTTATCTGCTATTGATTACCAACCAATAAAAAATCCCCAGCATTGCTGCTAGGGATTATTATCAGTGGCGGAGCGGACGGGACTCGAACCCGCGACCCCCGGCGTGACAGGCCGGTATTCTAACCAACTGAACTACCGCTCCACATTGTCTTGTTACTCGATAAAGTCTTATTGGCTGCTTTATTGAGTTTCTGTCTTCAGACCTTAGGTCTAAACACAAGTATTAAAGCCTGGCGATGTTCTACTCTCACATGGGGAGACCCCACACTACCATCGACGCTGTTTCGTTTCACTTCT
>NZ_VHTA01000010.1:0-147439 GCF_030851525.1 Vibrio sp. 2017_1457_13 | reverse complement strand
GGAAGGAGTCTTGATTGATTTAGCAGCTTCGCGAGCGAAGGCTTCTAGAGCTTTCTTATCCATATTGCTTATCCTTAGCCATGACTGGCTTAATTATAAGCAGATACACAATTTAAATTACAGGCTCAACTGCTCGCAGAATAGCATTGATAATGCCCTTTAAATCAATGCTTTCAATCAATTATGGTGAGTAACCAATATTTGTTACTCACCGATATACTCACCAAAAAATTTTGGTTAACTTACTGATGTTGCATCCACAGCAGCAGATCGGACAGCAACCAAGATTTGGTCGAACCTATTTGATCAACCGTAACTACAGTGTCTGTTGGTGATGATGACAAAATATAGTCAATGATGTGTTTCCAGTAACCCTGCCTGTAATGTATGTATAAGCCAGTATCAGCAAGTATTTGAATCATAGAGCGTCCTCCATCTGCGAGGGTATCTTTCATTTTAAAGGCTCGTTCGTGATGCTCGCCTACCCTTGAGCACCATTGAATTAAGATACCAAATCCTTTCTTAAATTCTGGGTCATACGTGTGAGCTTTAACAGAGATAGGCCCTGCGCTATTAGTTCTGGTGGTGCGCCTTCAGGTAAAGACATCAACCCCTCATCTCGTTTCTCGATTATTACGTTCATTGCAAATCCTCATTGGATTGGCTGCAGTGCAATAGTTTCAGATCTTTTCAATTCATTTCGACGTCGTGATGATGGTGCCGATTCCTGAGGTGAAAAATGGCATCTGTGATTGCCCATTTTGGTACTGAAGAGAGCTTGACATGGAGTAATGTTGTGTTTTTGATTTATGTTTACTTTGTGGTTTTTTTTAACACCTAGGGTGTTACAATACCACTTGGGGTAAACCTCTGGTTCGGTTTGCGTATAATATTCACACCTTAGGTATTAAAATGTCATCCAAGATAAACTGGTTGGTCGCCCATGCATATCCTGGCGCCCTTGTGTTACAGCAATGGCTGACTGAGAACGGAATTAGCTATTCCTTAGCTCAAAAATATGCGCAGAGTGGTTGGCTTAGGAAGCTGTCTTCAGGCGTTTATTATCGGCCAAGCGTAAAAGATGATGTTAAGCCTGGCTGGGTGGATGCTCTACAAGCGATGGACACACAGTTGCACCATCCTGTTCATCTGGCTGGGTTAAGCAGCTTAACTCACCAAGGGCTGAGTCACTATTTACAGCTAAGCAAAGAACAAGTTTGGATAGGGGTGAAGAACAAACAATCATTGCCTAAGTGGTTTCGTGAATTCCCCAATCAAAATTGGTTTTATTGTGGTAACCATAAGCTTGAAGCTGTCTCTGACAAGGACCTAAAAGTGATTACGGTTAAAGGAAAAGAGCTAAAAGCTAGTTGCCCAGAGCTTGCTGCTTACGAAGTTGTTGATGCAATCGGGAAGCAAATCTCGTTTGAGCATGCAGCAGAGCTTTTTCAAGGCCTTGTAAACCTGAGTCCTAGAAAGGTGCAATCTCTTCTTGAACGTAGTAGCTCGGTTCAAACCAATAGAGTGTTTTTGTTTTTGAGTCATTATCATGGGCATCAGTGGACTCAGCGCATTGATGAAACAAAGATCGCATTAGGTTCAGGAAAGCGTCAGGTGGTAGAGCAAGGGCGATTTGATGAGCGTTACCAAATCACTGTGCCAGAAATATTAAGTGTAAAAAAAGAAGAAGCAAACAATGGATAGAGAGAGCCCTTATTACAAGCAGGTTTCATTGCTGATTAGAATGTTACCAGTGGTTGCAACAGAACCTTCATTTGCACTCAAAGGTGGTACAGCTATCAACTTATTTGTGAGAGATTTTCCACGCTTGTCTGTGGATATTGATCTTGCTTATCTTCCTCTTGAGCCCAGAAATGAAGCTCTAGCAAATGTAAAAGCAGCATTGCAACGTATAACCGATTTAATCAACAAAGAACCTGAGAACCGAGCTATATTGCAGGACCATAGGTTAGATGAATTGCGTATTGTTGTTACAAGTCCTAATGCAACAATTAAAATAGAAGTCTCTCCGGTAGCAAGAGGTACGTTGCATAAACCTGATAGCTTAGCTGTCCAAGAATCAGTCGAAGAGGAGTTTGGTTATGCAGAGGTTCCTGTAGTTAGTCTGCCCGATCTTTATGGCGGAAAACTATGTGCTGCCATGGATCGCCAACACCCTCGCGACCTGTTTGATGTTCGTATGCTGCTTGCAGAGGAAGGTATTTCACGAGATATCTTTGTTGGATTCATTACTTACGTACTAAGCCACCCAAGACCTATCAATGAGGTTATGGCACCTAACTGGCAACCTCTTGATGATAAGTTTCAAGCTGAGTTCGATGGCATGACCTTTGAACCCGTTGAGTTAAACGACTTAATTTCTACAAGGCCTGCGATGGTAGCTGCACTACAAGCCCATTTCACAGAAAAAGATCGCTCATTTTTGTTGTCATTCAAACAAGGGAATCCTGATTGGTCACTGTTTGACTACCCAGATGCAGCAGAACTGCCAGCTATACGCTGGAAGCTACAAAACATAGCTAAGTTAGCTAAGAATCAAGAAAAACATGTAGAGCAGCTAACTAAATTAGAGTTTGTACTTGATGAGTGGCTTAAGCAGGCTAACTCCAATTAACTTTATAAAAGTATTAACAATAATTCTAAGGAGTAGGTGTGTCACGATTAACTGACCTCATCGCCCAAGCAAAAGTAAAAGACCCACAAATGGGTAATGCCGTTCACTTAAGAGTGAACGGCATTTTTGTTCTTAGCATACCGTTGTGGTCTAGGCTTAACTGTTCTAGGGAATGTTCTTTTCCTTCGCCCTTCAAGTATTAAGTTTTCAGCCATGTTAAAACCCTTTAACTGACGAGGTATTGCTCCTAGTGTTGAGTAAGGTAAGACTACAAGTAACGCAGATACATGAGCTAATGTGCCTTTAAAACTCAGTTGATAAGGAAGGTAGTTTCCCTTTAAATTGAAGCAAAGCTCTACCATCTGATATCGGATTAAATTGTAAGTAAGCAAGATGCCCCATAACTCCTGCTTTACCAACTCTGGTAAACGACTTCGCAGTGTGAGACGGTTTTCAAGCATGTATTGTTTTTGCTCTCGGTAGCAGGTTGTATTTCAGAGCTAACTCAGCAACCATTTTATCACCTTTAGCAGTATCGAGTGCTACCTTAGCTTTAAATTCAGGAGAGTGGTTTTTACGTTTTCTAGTCATAATCTGTTCCCGTATTTTGGGGTACTATCAAAACAGATCAATAACTTAAAATCATGTCCGAAAATTGAGGGCCACTTCGGTTTCCAGTGGTACACGAACGACTTTAAGTATACATCTAGCAGTCAACCAAACCGAATCCATGGTCAAAAAAACTGGATCAATTAATAGTCATAAGAGCAGATTAAGAAATAATTTGATTCTTAACTTGTAGTTCTAAAAAAAAATAAAAATATGCAAACCAACATTTAAGTATTTGACTTTATTAAAAACCTGTGCAGATAAAATTACAATGGATTTAATGAGTACATAATTTTTAATTCTTTTTCTAATATTGTTCTCGGATTGTAGCTAGGGAGCCTGGTGAACAATGAGTCGGGTTTTACTTGCAGTCCTTCATTTAGGCTCAGACGTAATTGTTTAAGCAGAAATGAAAGATCTCACAATGTCGATAACGAACGCTCATTGATTAATCAATGATTCGTTTTCGTTTCTGATACTAAACAAAGGAAACAATGTAATGAAAAAATTCAAACAACTTTCTCTCTCTATTTTGGTTGCTTCCAGCTTTGTCGTCATCTCTGGTAGTACGCTGGCAGCAAGCGGCGGAGTTGTAAACTTCTCTGGTAAAGTAGTTAATACCCCATGTGGTATTTCCACAGAAACAGCAACTCAGAACATCACATTTAATGATATTTCAAAAGCTCACCTGAGTACCGATGGGGCTACATCTGAAATCCGCGATCTGAATATTGACCTGGTTAACTGTGATTTGTCTGCACCGGAAGGTTCGGAAGAGGCGTTCAGATCTGTGACAGTTTCTTTCACTGGTTCAACAAATGGAAACAACAACACTGAACTGGCAACCGTCGGTGGAACTGGAGCGGCGATTGTTATTGCTAATACTGGTGGTACGCCGTTGGAAATCAACGCAGCCGAAGGTAATCAAGTCAAACTTGATCCAGGAACGAATAACTTACGTTACGTAACTTGGGTGAAAAAAGGTACAGGCCAGGAAGTTACAGAAGGTGATTTCATGGCTGTTGCAAATTTTAGGCTGACTTACCAATAAATACTCAGAATTGACGAATGACTTTATTAAGCAGGCTCGGCTAGGCCTGCTTTAATAAAGATCTTTTGGCTTAAGAGAATTCCCCTAGCGTAATGATACTACCTGTTTCAGCCAGTTCTGGATGAATTTACCGTAAGAAGCCTTCTTTTGGTAAGGTGAAAATTTTTGCAAAGGAATGTTATTTGGTGTTGTTTTTCATGACTATTTTATCGTTTAAGCGCATAAGTTTATTTACAGCAGTAATCACTTTCTGCCTTACCAAAGCGTATGCTATTGAGTTTAATACCGACTTACTGGACGTTAATGATAAAAATAATATCGATTTTTCCCGCTTTTCCCAGCAAGGCTACATTATGCCGGGAAGATACAACCTTTCAGTGCTGTTAAATAATAACCGTATCAGTAACTATTCCTATTTAATCAACTTTTTTGAGGAGGATGGAAGCGAGCAGACCAAAGCCTGTATTACCCGCGAGATAGTTGAAAAGTTTGGCCTTAAAAACGAAGCATTGAATAAAGTATCTTTCCAGGCGGAAGATAGTTGTGTTGATTTTAGCGGCCTGCCAGGCGTTGAAATCAAACCGGAAATGGCAGAAAACGCTATTAATGTCAGTATTCCTCAGATTTGGCTGGAGTATTCTTACTCCTCTTGGCTCCCCCCATCACGTTGGGATGAAGGTATTGCTGGCGTACTGGTGGACTACAACATTAATGCAAGCTTGATAAATAGTTATCGGAGCGGAAATTCTGAACGGCTTGGTTATAACGGTACCGCAGGTATTAACGCTGGTCCTTGGCGTCTGAGAGCAGATTATCGAGGAAACTATAACTTGTTCCTGTCAGCGGATGATAAGCGAGTAACACAACATGACTTTGATTGGTCGCGAATTTATGCATACCGTGCCTTAGCGGATTGGCAATCCACGCTGATGTTGGGTGAAAATTATACCGATTCAGATATTTTTGATTCCTGGCAGTTCACTGGTCTTAGTCTGAAAGACGATGAGCGAATGCTGCCGCCGAAAATGCGTGGTTACGCCCCTCAAGTATCAGGAATAGCGGAAACAAACGCCAGAGTGAAAGTGACTCAGCAGGGGCGGATATTGTATGACTCCACTGTACCAGCTGGCCCGTTTACGATCGACAGTTTAGACGGCTCGACTCGTGGCCGTTTGGATGTTGAGGTCATTGAACAGGATGGTAGAACAAAAAAATTCCGTGTAGACGCAGCTTATGTTCCCTATCTGACCAGGCCAGGACGACTACGTTACAAACTAAGTCTCGGAAAACCCAGAGTTGCCGAACACAAACTTGAAGGATCTATGTTCCTATCTGGTGAGGCATCGTGGGGGATTAATAATGAATGGTCTCTGTATGGTGGAGGAATAACTACAAAAGATTTTAATACATTGTCAATTGGTGTTGCGAAAGACCTGAAACGGTTTGGTTCATTATCTGTGGATATTACTCAGTCTGTTGCGACAGTTCCCGAAAATGGCACCAAGAAAGGCAAATCCTGGCGGGTAAGTTATTCGAAGCGGTTTGATGAAATGAATACGGATATTACGTTTGCTGGTTACCGTTTTTCTGAAAGGGATTTTATGACCATGAAGCAATATTTGAATGCCCGTTCTAGCGGTACGATCACCAGACGGGAAAAGGAGCTTTACACTACTTCGGTTAATAAACATATATCAGATTGGAACATGGTGCTAGGGCTTCAGTATAGCCATCAGACATACTGGGACAGTCAAGCAAGCCGATATTATAACTTTTCTTTGAACCAGTATTTTGATTTTTTCGAACTGAAAAATATTTCGGCCAGTATTAACGCATCTCGTACTCAATATCGTAACCGGGATCTCGATTCGGTTTATCTGAGCCTCTCTATGCCATTCGGAGGTAGCACGCTTCGCTATAACAGTAGTCTCAGTGGCGATATTTATGAGCAGTCGGTCGGACTCAGTGGCCGAGTGAAGGAAAGGCTAGGGAGTTATAGTATTAATGCAGGTTATCGTGACGGCAACGGTATTAAACCGACCAGTAAGTTCTCTGGTTATTACAGCCGCCAGTTTCCGGCTACTGATTTCTCCGCCAATATGTCGTGGGAGGAGAAAGGTTATACCTCCCTGGGTTTGGCTCTGGCTGGTGGGGTGACTGCAACAGGAGAAGGAGTTGCTCTTCATTCAGGTGGCTCGGGAGGAGGAACCCGGTTAATGGTGGGTACGGAAGGTATCTCTGGCGTTCCGGTTGACTCTGGCCGTGCAGTAACAAACGCAATGGGTATTGCAGTCGTAACGAGTGTTAATAGTTATTATCGTAATACAACCACCGTTGATGTAACCAACATGCCGGACGATATAGAAGTAAGGCAGGCGGTTACTGAATCAGTTCTGACAGAAGGAGCCATAGGTTTTCAGCGATTTAAAGCCGTTAAAGGGCGGAGACTCTTTGCAACAATTCGCCATAAAGATGGTGAAGACGTACCGTTCGGCGCATCAGTAAGAAACCGTGCCGATATTGAGATAGGAATCGTCGGAGAAGAAGGACTGACCTGGCTGAGTGGAATAAACCCTAGTGAAAAAATAATAGCACGTTGGGGTAAGAATGAACGGTGCGAAATATCGCTGCCCGAGCAAATTGGCGTCGATGTCCAGGTATTTGTTTGCTCACCCGAGAAACAATAAGCAGTATGTACTCAGATAAAAATTGAAAACTAAGTGAGAGGTTTTTGTTGATGAAAAAGTTAGATCTACTTGTGTATACAATATTGATAGCGGTGCTTGGAGTGAGTAATGGTGTGCTGGCGGCTGTATCTCTGGATAGAACCCGGGTAATTTATGACGGGGACCGTAAGTCTATAACATTGACGATCTCTAATGAAAATAATCAGTTGCCTTATCTGGCTCAATCGTGGCTGGAAGATGAAAATCAGAAAAAAATCACAACAGGTCCTATCATTGCTACCCCTCCGGTTCAGCGGCTAGAGGCCGGAGCTAAGGGGGTCATTCAACTGACTAAAACACCAACCATTAATAAGCTGCCACAGGATCGGGAGTCGCTATTTTATTTTAACTTGAGGGAAATTCCGCCAAAAAGTGAGGAAGCTAATGCGTTGCAGATAGCTCTGCAAACTAAGCTTAAACTGTTTTACCGGCCTGAATCCGTTATAGCGAAACCAAATGCCGTTTGGCAGGATCAACTGATATTGCACAAAACCAGTCAGGGCTACCGGATAGAAAATCCAACGCCGTACTACATCACAGTTATTGGTTTGGGGGACAGTGAAAAATCATCACGATCTAACCCGTTTAAAGTAGTGATGATCGCTCCTAAATCTTTCGAAGATATTAAAACAGCAGAAAAACACCCGACAGTATATCTGACTTACATTAATGATTATGGTGGTCGGCCAGCGCTGGCATTTCATTGTGATAGCAATAAATGTATTGCCGATAAGTATAGTAGCAAGAAATAACAATAGGACGCAGTAT
The DNA here is from genome assembly GCF_030851525.1 of Vibrio sp. 2017_1457_13. Lineage (NCBI taxonomy): Bacteria > Pseudomonadati > Pseudomonadota > Gammaproteobacteria > Vibrionales > Vibrionaceae > Vibrio > Vibrio sp. 2017_1457_13. The sequence continues at coordinate 139,650 of NZ_VHTA01000010.1, read as the reverse complement.
GGATAAAGCAGCGAATACCTTATTGATTATCATATTTTTGATTGTGAATCAAGTGCATGCAGTTTCTCTGGTGTTTTCAGGCGAGCTATTTGAGGCACCATGTATGGTGGATCCATCCAGCCTGACTCAGACCGTAAGTTTTCTTGATAGGGCTGCCCGAGATTTCTGGTACGAACCGGCCAGAAGTGAAACGCAAGAGATTGTGATTAAACTTAACAACTGTAATTCATCGGCAATAGGGAAAGTTGTACAGACTCGATTTTCCGGAGTGACGGAAAGCGCGATGGGATCCCTACAATCTTATTTTTTGTCGATGAATAGCGGGCCGCAACAGGGAAAATTAGCCATTGGGATTCTGGACAATGATAGCAGTACCCTCATTCAATTCAATGGTGACAACACATCAGACGGAACTGTCGTTAACGGGAAGAAGCTAACCTTGACTTTCAAAGCATTTGTACAGGCGACACCAGAATCTATTGCTCAAAAAAGTGTTGGTGAAGGGGATTATGCCTCCCAGGTACGGTTTGAGCTTTTCTACCAGTAATATTGTCAGATTCAGAGAGAGGTTTCATGAGAGTTTTGTTGTGTCTTCTGACGTTGGTTTGGTTACCTAGTCTGTCATTTCATGCCGATGCAGTTGATATTGAGGTAAATGTTACCGGTGAAATCTATATTCCGCCATGTGTGATTAATGATAACAGTCCAATTATTGTAAGGTTTTCAGATATGCTTACCGTAGACGTAGATGGTCAAAACAACGCCGAAACGATCACTGTATCAGTATACTGTTATGCGTATAGCGGCGCACCTTATATAAAATTGACCGGAAGTCCTTTGAGTAATGCGCCAACTAATGTTCTCAGAACCACTATTTCATATTTGGGTATCGCACTCTACATGGGGGATAGTGTAGATAATAGCTACCCAATGACTTTAGGAACAGGGGATATTGGCTATGGTTATACCGTAACTGCAGGGTTAGATTTGCTAAACAGCGGCATAGGGGTCTTCACATTTACAGCCGTGCTGTTTACGTCTGATGTAGAGCGGCTGCAATCGGGACCATTCAGTGCCAGCGCTCTAATGTCATTAGTATATTTATGATAGGGACATTCGTTCGAATATTACCCTTCTGTTATATTGCTACTATCTAGTTATTATTTTTTTGTCAAGATCGATTAAAATGAAATATTCCAGATTATTTTTATTGATTACCCTTGTATTTTCTATTCCAGACTAGCTTCAATTCGGGCGACAGAGTCAATTATATCCTAATTTTGACAAATACATATTGATTTTAATTAAAAAAGGTTGGCGTGTGAAAAGAGAAATGTTAAAATTAATAGTACTATTTTTATTATTAATCCTCACTAGCTTTTCATTATCTGCAGAGTATCAGCACTTTCTGTTTATTCCAAATAAGCAAATAGAAATTCATACAGAATCAGTTAATCTCGAGGATGACACGGTCAGCGTGAAAGCTTTCCTGTCGGGTTTAGTTAATGGCTATCAGCCTTCACGAGTTATTTACAATAATTGTACAGCAACACATAGCACAATTCCTGCTAAGCAGAGTAAAACATCATGGTTGTTAATTCCCAGGGAGTTTGTTTTTCAAGGGCAACGTATTAGAGTCAGCATTGATGTATATAATGGCTGGCGCACGCCAACCAGTAGCATTCAACTTCCAGCCGGATATGATGTAAAAATTGTCCAGAATATTATTGACTCCCGTTTAGAAATTTGCTGGCAAATTGGGGGGACTGTTAATACAGAATTGTATTGGGAAAATGCGCAGTTGACATTCACTGTTTCTAAGCAAGGCTTTCCACCCGGTGACTATAAGATTCCAATATCATTTTATTATGGTTATGAGGAACATAAATACAGTGGTGCGACAGTAGCACCTATCGCACAGTTAGCATATATTCTTCTACAGCACGGCAGAAAGGACTGGTTCGATCTTGATGTTGCAGTCCGCTCCCGTTGTCATCTAAACAACTATGGGCCTGTTTCTCTTTCTCATGGTCGTATGACTTCGGATGAAGCCAATGGAAATAAAACCAGTCCGGCGAGAGTGAGCGTCACTTGTGACTATAATGCGCCGGTTAAAGTGGAGCTGATCGGTAATCAGCGGGTTGCAGGGCGAACTAAAAATTTTACCCGTTGCGGATCCGGGGGAACCTGTGAACTGACTTTTAATGGTGGCGAGTACGACAAAACGTACAATACAACTGGCAATCTTGATATTGACGTAATCTCTACTTTCCATCCTAATCCAGGACCCGCTATCGAAGGAGTTTTCTCAGGCAGTGGTGTTTTAAAGGTGATTTTTGAGTAGGTAGGAGTTAAACGTAACTTTATACATTACTGAAAAACGGAAATAACAGAGAACATGAAGCAAAATAGAGAATAACGTTTTTCGCATCAAATCCCACTGCTTATGGTAGCAGTGGGATTTTTCTGTTAAAGATAGTCAGTACGTATAACAGTAAAATGTCGGAAAAATGCTAGTGGTTTGTAGCACGTAATTACCTCCCTGTGGGATAATGATCATGGTAAATTGCTGATCTGGGCGGGTGTAGAAATCCGGCATCAGCTTCATTTGCGCAAGCTTATCTCCGGCATTATCATATTCCGATACTTCATAATGATAGCTCTTCATCATAAACTGATGAGCATTTCGGGTATAATCTACCAGAATTTTCCGTCTTACTCGTAATGGTGGTTGCTCCGGAGTTTCAATATAGCCATCCATTGCAATAACGCCGCGCATATTTTTCATATCGTAAGATATGACACTGTAAAGTCTGACATCCCCGATACTGATCACTGCATTAACCCTGCACTTCATCAGAGCTTGCTCATTCAGACTATTCCATACTAATAAACTCACTATCATGCTAACAATAACGATCAAAACAACGGTTATTTTAGCTTTCATCGCGGTGGCTTCCTAAAACAAAATAACGGGAAAGGCAGAAGTTATCACGGTTGTTTGCCGTCATTGGTTTTTCACACTGGTAGATGGTAGTGCGGTCAACGTGATCATAGGTAACTACATAGAAATAATGGAGTGGTTTCTGATCATAAAATTCTGTCTGGTCGATAACTGAGCAATTAGGAGACAATTTCCGTAATGTATCATAATGACGCTCGTAGTTACGCTCATCTTTATTAAAGTAGATATGACAGCCGCTTGGGGTCACCTCAATTTCAGAAAATTTAATAGAAAAGTCCTTCATTGTCGGGCTACTAGAGTACAGAACAATAGTCAGTAATAATAAACAAATGGTTATAGTGGCAGAAATAATCGGTAAGGCTGAACGACGTTTTGAAGTATCTAACAGATTAGTTTTTTTTGCTTGATCTTCAACGGGGGCTTCAACTGATTGGTCACCGACTATTGAGATGGTGACCCTTGATGGTAAAATGATTCCCTGCTTTGGTATCGTGATTATGACTTCGTCATTGATATTGAAAGACTTCAGTGCTCGCCTGAGCAGGGAAATATTCTGATAGAAGCTGTTGGGTGATACCTCAAGACCATTTTTGCGCCAGACAAACTCAAAGAATTCATCATGGGGAATAACCTGCCCTTGTTTTTCTATCAATAATTGGAGACAGCGACGCACTGGGGTATTGACAGTCACCTCAGTAGTCTCAAGGGTTTGATCATCCCTTGCCCACAACTTGCCTGAAATTACATCAAAAAATATAAAATTATTAATGAGATAGATTCGGTTTAGCATTACGGTTTAGTTAAGGTTATTCACAATGTTTAAAGAAGTAGACCTCAATAGTAGTACACATAATCTAATTCCTTAAATGGTTGATCTAGCCCATGCTGCGTATATCTACATATCGAAGTAAGTTTCATCAGGGGGAGAGGGATGCCATTGAGTCCTGATGATTGTTATAAAATACCATGTAGTGGCTAATTAAGCTCTGATTTTTGGGGCGTGGTGTAAGCTTTCAAGTAAGTCTCCTCATGTTCCAGCCCTCACCATAATCGCTCAATGAATATCTTGTCCGAACCAGCAGTTTTTCCCATCTTGCTGAATGTCATGATCGAGTGACTTTCGTGTGAATTCAGTGCTGGTAAACTGACTGCCCTGATCGGAGTTAAACATATCAGGCTGTCTGTAGTGTTGAAGTGTAGTGGTACGATGAATTTGGTCACTTAGTTAGAGGTGATATCATCATCTCATAAGTTAATAGGTGACATTATGACAAAACGTACAAAACGTACAAAACGTACAAGACGGCTGTTTAGTGCCGAATTCAAACTGGAAGCGGTACAGTTAGTGCTCGGTCAAAACTACTCAGTGACTGAAGCTGCTCAAGCCATGAATGTAGGTAAATCTACGATGGATAAGTGGGTTCGCCAATTAAAACAAGAGCACCAAGGTGGTCACTATACGAGTCGTCAATACCGTCAGTCAATACCGTCAGTTACGGTGGCGTTTTCAAATGACGATGGAAATAAGAAAGCCCTTATAAATAAGGGCTTTGTGGATGAGTGTGGAGTTGGCGGGAATCTATTCGATGTTTTGGATCTGCTCACGCATTTGTTCAATCAGCACTTTCAGCTCTACCCCTGAAGCCGTGATATCGGTCGAGATCGATTTTGAAGCCAGTGTGTTGGACTCGCGGTTAAACTCTTGCATCATGAAATCAAGCTTACGGCCACAAGCGCCGCCTTTTTTGAGGACATTGCGCGCTTCTTTGATGTGAGAATCTAAACGGTCAAGCTCTTCTGCCACGTCCGATTTTTGCGCCAGTAAAATCAATTCCTGCTCGACACGGGTGGCATCAAGTTCAATTTTTGCTTCTTCAAACTTGTTCAATAGGCGTTCACGTTGCCATTGCAGAATTTCTGGCATCCGCGCGCGAACCTTGACCACTTCTTCGCTAATCGCTGTCAAACGTTGTTCGATTAACGCTTTCATGTTGTCGCCTTCACGACCACGAGCATCAATAAATTCCACAATCGCGTCATCAAAACCGGCCAATAACGCTTTATTAATGCTGTCCATATCTTGCTCAGGGGTTTCCATCACACCAGGCCATTGCATAATTTGGAAGGGATTGATGCGGCTGAGCTCACCGGTCATATGCATAATTTGATTAGCGGCTTTGATCACTTGATTCGCCAGTGCTTCATTAATATTCAGCTCACTTTTGGCCGCTGGATTGGCTTCATAACGCAAATGGCATTCGACTTTACCGCGGGCAAGACGTTGACGAAAACGCTCACGCAGCACTGGCTCTAAACCACGAAACTGCTCAGGAAGGCGAAAGTAGGTTTCTAAATAACGTTGGTTAACGGAGCGAATTTCCCATACTGCCGTGCCCCAGTCGCCTTTGACTTCTTTACGTGCGTAAGCGGTCATGCTGTAAATCATTACGGTATCCTTTGTTAGTCGATCTGCTTTTAGCGCAATAATTCAATAATACGGCAAAGACTGACGAGATCCTAGGTTAGATCAGCACGAACGAATGTAACCAGCACTGCTGCGGTGTCAAGTAGGAAGGGGATGGGCCTAGCACCTAGGATTTTACCGCCACTTCCAGTATAATCTCGCCCCAATCTTGTTGTTCCCTTCACAAAAGGCATTCATCCATGCGTCCAAATGACCGCGCTGCAGATCAAGTTCGCCCAATTAAAATCACTCGTAACTATACGGCTTACGCTGAAGGTTCGGTACTCGTTGAATTTGGTAATACCAAAGTGTTGTGTAACGCAACCGTGGAAGAAACCGTACCGCGTTGGCTGAAAGGTCAAGGTAAAGGCTGGGTAACGGCTGAATATGGTATGTTGCCACGAGCTACCCATTCGCGCACCCGTCGCGAAGCGGCCAATGGTAAGCAAGGTGGCCGTACGATGGAAATTCAGCGCCTAATTGCGCGCAGTTTACGTGCAGTAGTTGATTTAAAAGCCATGGGCGAAATCATGATCACCGTCGATTGTGATGTGATTCAAGCGGATGGCGGGACACGCACGGCCGCGATCAGTGGTGCCAGTGTGGCCATGGCTGATGCTTTCGCGCATTTAGTCGCCAAAGGCAAACTGAAAGCGAATCCGATGAAAAGCCATGTTGCCGCGGTATCAGTGGGTATCTTAGGTGAAAACATCCTGTGCGATTTAGAGTACGTGGAAGATTCTGCCGCCGATACCGATATGAATGTGGTGATGACTGAAGAAGGCAAGATGATCGAGATCCAAGGCACCGCAGAAGGCGAACCGTTCAGCCATGACCAGTTGCTGGCGTTACTTGTCTCGGCGCAAAAAGGCATTGTTGATATTGTCGCCGCCCAGAAAGCCGCGTTAGCAGAATGATTGAGTCAGTAGCTCCCGTTGAGGGGGCTATTTTTTTATCTGTTTTTAGAACTAGGAAAAGAAGGTCCTAGGAAGAGCAGGTCCTAGCACCTAGAACCTAGAACCTAGGACCCAGAACTTTGAACCCAAAACCAACATCGAGAGAGTATTCATGAAAGCCTACCAGCGTGAATTTATTGAGTTTGCCTTAGAAAAGGAAGTATTGAAATTTGGTGAGTTTACTTTGAAGTCCGGTCGTAAAAGCCCTTACTTTTTTAACGCTGGGCTGTTTAATACCGGTCGAGATCTGGCCCGTTTAGGCCGTTTTTATGCTGCCGCCTTGGTGGATGCGGGGATTACATTTGATGTGCTCTTTGGCCCCGCTTATAAAGGCATTCCCATTGCGACCACCACCGCGGTGGCTCTAGCCGATCACCATGATATTGATACGCCGTATTGCTTTAACCGTAAAGAAGCCAAAGATCACGGTGAGGGCGGTAACTTAGTGGGTAGCGCATTAAAAGGGCGCATTATGCTGGTGGATGATGTCATCACCGCGGGCACCGCGATTCGCGAGTCAATGGAAATCATTCAAGCCAATGGCGCACAGCTGGCCGGTGTCTTGGTGGCGATTGACCGCCAAGAAAAAGGCCAAGGCGAATTATCGGCGATTCAAGAAGTTGAGCGCGATTTTGATTGCCAGATTATTTCTATCGTTAGCTTGGGCGATCTGGTGACTTATCTAAAAGAGCAAGGCGGCGATCCGGTGCAGTTAGCCGCAGTAGAGGCTTACCGAGCTCAATATGGTGTTGTCGCTTAACGACTTCGTAACAGGAAGTCTGTTAGATAAAGCCTGTTAGAGAAAACAACGGCTCAGGGTTGATAACCGAGCCGTTGCTTATTGCTGTTGATCTTTGCTTATTGAAAGATGCCGTGGTGTTGGCGGCAACGCTAATCAGTCTAAGTGCGGCGTGATTAACGACTGCTTGAATGAAGCGATGGCTGCCAAGTCAGCGCGGCGGATGCTTTCTCTTTTGGCGCACGTAGCCAAAGGGCGATGCATAATGATACGCCAAGCAGTATGAGCATGACACTGAACGCCGCTTGGAAGCCGCCAAATAACGATGCGACTATCGAACCGAAAAAGCTCCCCAACCCAAAGCCTAAGTAAATCACCCCATAGTTTTGAGTCAGAGAATTTAGCCCAAAATAATCGCTGACCAAGGTTGGAAATACCGTAATCGCGCCACCAAAGCTAAAGGCAACACAAGAAATTGCCATGAAAAAGCGCATTTCATTGAGAGGAACAAACAGTAAGGTGCTCACGCCTAAGGTACAGATCAGTAACGCCATCCCAACCACTTTGCGGCGCTCCATTTTATCAGACAAAATGCCTAATACTAACCGTCCGGCAAGGTTCGCCATCGCGAGGATCGCCACTGAAGAAGCGGCCGCCGCGGTGGAGAGATGCACTTGCAGCTCGCCAACATCTTTGGCAACGCCAATCACGTATAATCCGCTCATACAAATGGTAAAAAACACCGTTGCCAATAACCAAAACTGAGGTGTTTTGGTACTTTGCTGTAGCGAGTAATCTTGGCTGCTTGTGCTGCTCGATGAGCTTGGTGCTTGCACTGGCGCGTCATGCATCAGTAATCCACCCAATACCACCAAACTGCCCGCGATCAGAGCCCACATGGTGAAGGTCATGCTCACGCCACTGTGTTCAAGGAAATATAAATTGATGTACTTAAACCCTAAGCTGCCGAGGCCATAAGCGCCAATCGCGCAAGCCGAAGCTAGGCCTTTACGTTCAGGGAAAAATCGTACGCAGTTGGATAAGGTCATTAAGTAACCAGTGCCGTCGGCAAAACCAAGGATTAACCCCGCACTGACATACAGCAACCACACTTGGGTCACTTGTCCAGCCCAAAGTAAACCTAGGCTTAATAATAAGCCTGCTGCCATCGTCACCCGGCGTACGCCAAAACGCTTTTGCAGTAATCCGGACACGGAAGAGGCCAAGGCAAGCGCCAAGGTTAATAGCCCAAAAGAGAAGGCAATCTGGTTGACGGGAGCGGATAATTTTTCCGCTAGCGGGGCATTAAATAAGCTCCAGGTATACACAGAGCCAAGGGAAAATTGCGCAATAATGGTACCAATTAAGGTCCGTAATCGTGGGGATATCATGCCTAACATAAACGGTACTCCATAACAAAATGGGTAAGAACTACCGTTAAGATACGAGCCTAAATCCCCCAGCTGCAATAGGGTTAAAACAAGATAAAATGAGCTGCATTACTCGCGCATCAAATGCAATTATTTGGCATGAATTACAATTGCATTCGCTCGCGGAAGGCTTTTAAGTTACTCCGGCTGACCGGGATCTCGGTTTGCGTCCCTTGTAAGTGCAGAAGGTAAGTACTATTTACCCAAGGGATGATCTCCTGCACGCGAGTGAGATTGACACAATAAGAGCGATGGCAGCGAAAAAAGTGCTGCGCCGGCAACTGGTCACAAAGCTCACTGATCGGATACGGCACATAAAACTCACCATCTTCACAGTACACCAGAGTAATTTTCTCTTTCGCCATGGCGTAAATGACCTGTTCAGGCTCGGTAATCCGAATCCGATTTTCACGCATAAGATGCAGCGGCGCACTGCTTGGCTGCGGCTGATTGATCGACTGTGCCTGTTGTAATTTATCGAGTACGTTTTGCACCCGCTGCTCATTGAGCGGTTTTAACAAATAATCAAACGCGTCGAGCTCAAAGGCTTCTGCGGCGTGCTCTTTGTAAGCGGTGGTGAAAATAATATAAGGGGGGCGAATGGCCGCTGACAGACTACGAGCTAATAACATGCCATCCATCGCGGGCATATTAATATCTAAAAACAGCACCTCTACCGGATGGTTTTGTAGATATTTCAGGGCTGACAAACCATCGTCAAAACTGGCGATAATCTCGATGTCACTATGTTTTTCAATTAAATAACGTAGCTCCTCTTGAGCCAAATATTCATCCTCAACCACTATTGCGCGTAACATGCTTTCCCCTTAGTGAGAATATCAAAGCGAATTTGTGTTCCAGGGTTTAATCGTTCAACGTGCAGCCCTTGACCGTACAATAACTGCAATCGCTGATGAACGTTCATCAAGCCAATGTGCTGACTGTCTATGTCACCTTGATAGAGCTCATCAATCAACTCTGGGGCAATGCCAACCCCTGTATCTGTGATAGTAATTTGCGCACCTTGCGCGGTTTTGCGTACTTTGATCGTCACCTCGCAGGCGTGTGCTGAGGGCTGAAAGCCATGTTGAATGGCGTTTTCCACCAAAGGTTGGATCAACAGCGGTGCAATCGAAATCGCCACGGGCTCAACATCAAAATGCACCTGCAGTTTACGCCCAAAGCGAGCTTGTTCAATCGCCACATAGTCGCGCACTTGTTTTAACGCATCATCCAGCGGGATAAGAATTTGTGTGCGCTGGAGATTATAGCGTAAGAAGTCGGCCAAATTACCAATTAAGCTGCGCGCCTCATCGGGGCGCAGACGAATCAAGCTGGATATCGCATTTAACGCATTAAACAGAAAATGGGGATTGATCTTGCTTTGTAGAGCAGAAAATTCGGCTTGGCTGGCCATTTCTTTCAATTGTTCCACCCGAGAGACTTCTAATTGCGTGGAGATCAACTGTGATAAACCAATCGCCATCTCTTTGAGTGGACGACGAATACGGTTCGGTTGGCGATAAAAAATCTTTAAGGTACCAGTGACTTGTTGATTCTCCCACAAAGGGATGATCAACAAGGAGCGAAAGTTATGTAGATTTAAGTTATTACTAATGATTTGTTGGCCGAGTTTGACCGCTTGTTGGGTCAGTTCACTGATTTGATGATGAGCATCAAAGTACTCTTCTTCACCTATCCCCACATAAGCCAGCACATCTTGCGTATCGGTGATCGCTACCGCATCGGCTTGTGTGTTTTGCAAAATCACTTGGCAGCCTTTCGTTAAAGCCGCTCGGCCACCTTGGCGAAAATAAGGCAAAGTTTGCGTGGCAATATGTAACGCTTGTTTGGCTTGCTGGGCAGCTAGGCGCTCTTTTTCATCATCAAGGTGTTGTACCAACTGAATAATTAAGCCGATGCATAGGGTGCCGGTAATCATCGGAAAACTGATGTGGCTGACAATGCTGTAGGCTAGCTGATTATCCTCAGCAAGCAGTAAAATGAGTCCCATGGTCAGCGCTTCGCACACCATACCGACCCAAATACCGTAGCGGGCATAGTGGGTTTTGTCGGCTCGATAATGGATCAACGCCGATAACAAACCCGCGACGATACTGGCAATCAAGCAGGCTTGCGAAGTGGGGCCATCAATATCAATTAAGTAGCGGTGCAGCCCAGAAACGACTCCGGCACTGACCCCAACCCAAGGGCCAAACAAAATACCACCCGCGACAATGGCAATGATCCGTACGTTGACCAAAGAGCCATCCACATTGACTCCAGTATAAGTGCTAAACAGGGCAAAACCGATAAACAGCGCTGCCAGCAAGGTGGTTTCAGCAGGGCGGCGTTCGGTCTTTTGTACTATGGTTTGAATCAGGTGCAAGCGTGTTAACCAAAACAGCACCATCAGCAGTAAGGCTGCGCGTTCAAACACCGCCAGTAACATCACAAATTGGTCGTTATACATCATGGCAAGAGCAAGAAATGAAAAAGGGAAGCCAGTGTAACGGACTTCCCTTTTTAATACCTATGATTCAGATCATACGCTGATAAAGCGCTTTTGGTCGCAGTAAGTCGTGCCGGAAAATGAATAGCGCTAGTAAATCGTTCAGGCGTAGCGACTGTCCCTTAGTTCAGGATCCGGTAAAGTTTTAAAGCGTTTATGTAACCACATCCATTGTTCTGGAGCACGTAAGATCACTTGCTCCACGTACTTATTCGTATAAGCGGCTGCGGCCGTTTCATCCTTTTGTGGATAGTCGTCCTCAACAGACAGATCGGCCATCAGTTCATAACGACCTTGCATGTTACGAAAACCAGACCCCATGACAATCGCACAGTGGCTGGTATAAGCTAAAATGCTGGTACCTGTCGTGGTACAGGCATCTTGCACTGCAAAGAACGGCACAAATACTGACTTTTTACGACCATAATCATGATCGGGTAGATAGAAGAGACGACCACCTTGACGTAAAACACGGATCATGGCTTTAAGATCTTTACGATCAATTAACTGGTTGCCATTACGTGTTCTACCTCGGTATTGAATAAAATCATAGGCTGGATTGTTATGTGGTCGATATGCGCCATAACCGGGTAAACCTAATACCGCGAAGCCTCGTGCGGTTATTTCTAAATTTAACGCATGCACGCAGCATAATAATACACCGCGGCTGTTTTGGTCATGTGTCCGCAGCGCGGAGAGATCTTTCTCGACCAATAAGGTTTTAAAACGCCACGTTGGCCAAAACCAAGTGATACCCGTTTCAATCAGCGCTGCGCCGGTATTTTTAAAGTTCTCAACGACAAACTGCTGGCGCTCGGTGGCGGTCATCTCTGGAAAAGCCAGCTCAAGATTACGCTCGGCAATCTTTACCCGTTTTTTGCCAAAGCGCATAGCAAACCGACCTAGGCCACGACCAATATTTAATAGCCATGAATAAGGAAGGAGATTAACCATCAGTGCGAGAAAACCAAAGCCCAGCCATACACCCCAATATTTAGGGTGCAGTAATGCCACTGAAAATTCTGGTTTGCCGTATTTTTTGGGATTTGTCATGGTGATTACTACTTAATCTGTGCACTCAGTAATGCCCAATACGCATCGAAATTAGCGGTGGGCAGGTATTTAAAATCAGAACGAACAAAACGGTTTAAACTGCCTTCGACTTGGCCGAGCAATTGCGCCGCTAAAATACTCTCATCGACCGGAAACGATTTACCTTCACGCAATTTTCGCTCACGTAAAATCTGCCGCAAAGACGTTTCGATTCGTTCATACAACTGATTAATTCGCTCCCGCAGCCGTTCATTTTCAAACATCAACGCATGGCCCGATAAAATGCGCGTCAGGCCGGGGTTGCGTTCAGAAAAAGCCAAAATCAGCTGCACAACGAGACGAATGCGATTTAACGTATCTTTTTCTTCATCCAAAATACGATTGATACGTGACATGAGTGATTCTTCAATAAATTCAATCAAGCCCTCAAACATTCGCGCTTTACTGGGGAAATGACGATATAAAGCCGCTTCTGATACACCGACTTGTTTGGCGAGTTTAGCCGTCGTGATCCGAGAAGCTCCTTCGTGGGATTCCAGCATTTGTGCCAGTGCTTGGAGTATTTCTTCACGGCGATTGATTTTTTTGTTACCAGCCATAACCCGACTTCCTTTGATGACCATTGATAGCGACGCAATAAGCAGCAAGATTTGCCGAGTTAACTGAGTGGATTCCTCGCTAACGAATGGCTATGCGATGATGCACTTGCTGGCAAACCGAGTACTAAGGCGTATCGACTACAGATGGCGATGAATGAACAACATTAACGCTTGGGCTAACTCACGCTTGCTGCTCAGCGGCAAAGCGTGTTGACCATTGGACCAATACACCGTCAGTGCATTATCGTTGCTATCAAAACCTTGGCCAGTGATAGAAACATCATTGGCGCAAATCATATCCAGCTTTTTCTTGGTCAGTTTTCCGAGAGCGTATTTTTCCACATCCTGTGTTTCTGCGGCAAATCCTACCGTGAAAGGACGGCGTTCGGTTAATGCCGCTACCGAAGCAACGATATCCGGGTTCTTGACCATGGTGATACACAACGTATCGCTCTGTTCGGTTTTTTTGATTTTTTGTTCAGCGATGACATCAGGTCGATAATCCGCGACCGCAGCGCATCCAATAAAGATATCATGCTGTTGAGCATGGGCCATCACCGCTGCGTGCATCTCTAGTGCACTCTGAACATTAATCCGCTTCACTTTGGCGGGCGTTGTTAAGGTGACCGGCCCACTGATTAACGTCACTTCGGCTCCTAGAGTAGCCGCAGCGTCGGCAATGGCAAAGCCCATTTTGCCTGAACTGTGATTAGTAATATAGCGAACGGGATCTAACGCTTCGCGAGTCGGTCCTGCTGTAAGCAACAGTTTTTTCCCAAGCAAAGGTTTAGGCGCAAAAAAAGCGTCGCAGCGCTCAACCAATTCAAGTGGTTCAAGCATACGTCCCGGCCCGACATCGCCACAGGCTTGTTCTCCAGCGGCAGGCCCCCATACCGAAACGCCGCGTCGCACAAGGGTCGCGATATTATCTTGGGTTGCTTGATTACGGTACATCTGCTGATTCATCGCGGGTGAAATCACCACAGGAGCATCCGTTGCGAGTACGACGGTGGTTAATAAATCATTGCCCATTCCCGCGGCTAAGCGAGCGATTAGATCCGCCGTTGCCGGTGCTAACAATACCAAATCTGCCCATTTTGCCAGCTCGATATGCCCCATAGATGCTTCGGCAGCAGGATCAAGTAAGCTGTCTGCGACCGGATAGCCCGAGACGGCTTGCATGGTTAAAGGGGTAATAAATTCTTTCGCCGCATGGGTCATCACCACGCGAACTTCCGCGCCTCGTTCACGCAATCGGCGTGTTAATTCTGCACATTTATAGGCCGCAATGCCGCCACTAATGCCAAGCAGAATGTGTTTTCCTGCTAATGTTTGCATTTGGATTCCTCGAAAATTCTGCGAGTTATGTTAGCACAACTCCCGAAATATGTGGTTGTCGTGTCAATATTTTGCTAGTAAATCTCTTATACAAATCAGAGTCGCTTCAGTCAATTTTGAATAATTGGGCTAATAAATGAGGAATCCAATCAGTCACTTTAAGCTTTAATCAACAAGCGAGTTACAAGTGATATTGATCTTATTCCCATCTTCACTCAGGCCCATTTGGGCCTGAGTCATTCTTCGCTTATAAAAGAGAGCCCCGTGTGCTGACATTAACCCAGTTTGAAAGAACGGGTTACTTTGTTGGCAAGGGGGCCGCGTCGTTATCCTCTATTTAGTAGACTTGGAGCACAGTCATGGGTCTCAAAGATCTTCCTGTAGAATCAATGCCACGAGAAAAGCTACTTGCCAGAGGGCCACAAGCGTTATCCGATGCTGAACTGCTAGCGATTTTTTTACGCACCGGCACACCAGGCATGAATGTTTTAGAACTGGCGGATTGTTTATTACGTCAAGCGGGTTCATTACGTGCTTTGTTCTCTGCCAGTAAAGATCAATTTTGCACGCATAAGGGGCTAGGCGAAGCTAAATTTGTTCAATTACAAGCCGTATTAGAGATGACTCAGCGTTATTTGGCCGAAACCTTAAAGCGTGGTGACGCGTTAACCAGCCCTCAACAAACCAAGTTATATTTAACCAGCGTGCTGCGTGATCGCCAGCGTGAAGCCTTTTATATTCTCTTTCTCGATAATCAACATCGTGTTATTCAAGGTGAAGTCTTGTTTGAAGGGACGATCGATGCGGCCAGTGTCTATCCTCGGGAAGTCGTCAAGCGAGCGTTACAACTCAATGCGGCGGCATTAATTTTGGCCCATAATCATCCTTCTGGCATTGCAGAACCCAGTCAGGCTGATCGCCGAATTACTCAGCGTTTAGTCGATGCTTTGCAGTTAGTCGACATTCGTGTCCTTGACCACTTTGTGATTGGTGATGGTGAGGTGGTTTCCTTTGCGGAACGAGGATGGATTTGACGGATATTTTATGTTGTGACTTAAGATTATTCTGGTATGATTCGCGCACTAAATTATCAACCTAAACTCAGCTCTGCTTAAAAAAGATCACCAAATCCGTAAAAAGGATCTGTTCGGGTCTTGAGCAATGCATGTCAAGTTAGTATAATACGCGACCTTTGATAGCCTTGTATGGATTTTCCATAACGGTTTTTAACCTCAAACTTCTTAATACATCGAGAACGAGGTTCGGCCACCAAGGTTGATATCGAGCTGAAACGATTTGGAGAAGACATTCATGTCCCGAGTATGCCAAGTAACTGGTAAGCGTCCAATAACGGGTAACAACCGTTCACACGCACGAAATGCTACTAAGCGTCGTTTTCTGCCGAACCTACAAACTCATCGTTTCTGGGTAGAGAGCGAAAAACGTTTTGTTAAACTACGTCTAACTGCTAAAGGCATGCGTATCATTGATAAGAAAGGCATCGATGCTGTTCTTGTTGATATCCGTGCACGTGGCGAAAACGTTTAAGAGGAATTGAGCAATGGCTAAAGGCATTCGTGAGAAAATTCGACTAATATCTTCTGCAGGTACTGGTCACTTCTACACAACTGACAAGAACAAACGCAACATGCCAGGCAAATTTGAGATCAAAAAGTTTGATCCAGTAGTTCGCCAGCACGTTGTTTACAAAGAAGGCAAAATCAAGTAATTGATTGCGCACTCTGTTGTAAAAGTAGCGAAAACCCAGCCAATTTGGTTGGGTTTTTCTTTATGTGGAAACATCGGTCCTAGAACCTAGAACCTAGAACCTAGAACCTAGCTAGCTACTTTGCTATTCTTAGCGAATCTTATCTATCAGCTAAGGATTGCTGCATGCGCATTGCCCCTCATCGTCGTCGGCGATGGAACAATATTCTGATCATCTTAGTACTGCTGTTTATTGGGGTGTTGAACTTACCGCCATTACTCAAATCTTATCTGACCTCAGATAAGAGCGCAGCGCATGCTTACCCTAGTTTACTTAATCCCAATGCACCATTACAGGCGGTGTATACACGATCGTTTGAGCTGACGTTAGAGCAAGATCAATGGCAGTTGACTCCGACTGGTGAGGTTTCTGCGCCGCAATTAGCCCAGCGCTGGAAAGCTTTAGTCGGTACCGAGGTTGATGAACAAACCGTACGTTCATTACAGCCAAGTTTGATCGGGCCGCAAACCATTGAAGTCTGGTATCGCGATCAGGAAGAGCCACAGCGGATCACTTATTATCAATCACCGCAGTTTTGGTTATTTAAAAACTGGCAAGATAAGTGGATTGCTATCTCAGTGGAAGCCGATTATCTTTTCCCTTCATCCAGTCGTTAAGATCTTAATTCGTCAACCATCTTGGAGCTATGATGCCTGAGTTACCCGAAGTCGAAGTCAGTCGCTTAGGCATTTCGCCGCATTTAATTGGTCAAACCATCGCCACGATCACTTGGCGCTGTGAAAAACTACGCTGGCCGATCCCCCATGAATTAACTCGGCTGGAAGGCCAGCAGATAACGGCCATTTCACGACGCGCCAAATATCTATTCATCGAAACCGAAGCGGGCAATGCGATTATTCATCTCGGTATGTCGGGAGCCTTGAGAGTATTAGACGCTGACTTCCCAGCAGGTAAGCACGATCATGTTGATCTGGTACTCGCGAATGGCACGTTACTGCGTTATCACGATCCGCGCCGTTTTGGTGCTTGGTTGTATGTCGCGCCAGGAGAACATCACTCGGTACTCAGTCATATGGGGCCAGAGCCACTGACCGATGCGTTTAATGCCGAGACGATTGCTAAACGTGCGAACAATAAACGCTTAGCGATAAAAGCGTTTATTATGGATAATAAAAACGTGGTTGGGGTAGGCAATATCTACGCGAATGAATCGCTGTTTAAAGCCAAAATTCACCCTTTAAGATCGGCGCAAAGTTTATCGGACACCGAGTGGCAATGTTTGGTCAGCGAGATAAAAGCCGTACTGGCGACAGCGATTAAACAAGGTGGCACTACGCTGAAAGATTTTTCGCAAGCCGATGGCAAGCCCGGCTATTTTGCCCAAGAGCTGCAAGTGTATGGCAAAGGCGGTAAACCTTGTCCTATTTGTGGTACGATCCTTGATAGTCTTAAAATAGGGCAGAGAAATACTTTTGTGTGTGCGGAGTGTCAGAAGTAAGGTACTTTAGTTATTAAACTTCTTTGGGCCGTATTCTCGGCCTAGCTTTATCAGATGATAGCCATTCATTGCTAAGTTTAAGAGCATACTTTTGGCTTTGTTAATGCTTTTGATTGTCACTACAAGCCAGTTTTTATTACCTTGGTGCTTTCTATTTCCAATAATTGAAGGTTGACTACCACCACTGAGCCCCGCTTGTTGAACTCCAAACATAGCTTGTCTATGAAGCCAAGTATTACGTAGGAATACATCCACTGGGAATTGAAAAGTTTGACTGGCTGCAATAAACGCTTTGGCAGCACTTGGGCTAATTGCATAGGAAGTCGTACATTGGGGGACTTTTAGGTATTTAACCAACTGTTGATCACCATACTGCTTGACGTTATAGAGCAAACCGCGGCGACTTGTATTTTCTGTACGAATATAACCACACTTTCTGATATTTTCTTCGACAATTTTTAATGTGTTAAGGAACATATCATCTTCAATTTTTAGGTCATCCTCGAAAATAATGATAGGTTCGTTCAATTCAACACATTTTTCCCAGAGAAGATAATGGCTTGCATAACAGCCAGCTTCACCAATGATGCATGGGCGACCCATATTGAATTCGAACTGGCGGCGATCCAAGTGTTTGAGTAAAGGGTGTGCATCTTTGCGAGCATCAACACCAAAGAAAACTTCACAATTTAAACCGATTCTTTTCAGAGTGTTTAATGTCATTTCTTGTCTGTCTTCACAGCCTTTTAAAGTAATACAATATGCTTTCATAGTGACTCAAAGTTGTTTTTGTCGATAGTAAAGTACAGAAAGAAACGAATTGAAAGGCTCTCTATTGGGTGGTTTTTCGTACTTATTTATATAAGCGTTAGTTATCGTTATGTGATAAAGAGTATCTCATACGTATTCCTCATAATGCAGAATATTATAATCATTATATCCGATCTCGTCTGCTGGTTTATCTTCAATATAGGACAATCAGCCACATCAGCCATTCATAATAAGGTATAAATCTAGGTGTTGCCATACATAAAGCGAGACTGAATTACTGATAAGCAACATTAAGTTTTTAGAGTTCTGTAAGACATCATATCCCTATAATATATTGATTGAAAAGTTAAAATCTCACATGGCTATATACTATACTTATTTAGCTCGATTTGGAGATATAGATGACTTTTATACTTGAGTAACCCGCTTATCGTTTCTAGATTGCTTTTTTACCAGACAGTGCATTTGCTACCACTGCTGGAACAAACTCATCCACATTGCCACCATGAATCGCAACTTCACGGACGATAGTCGATGAAATAAATGCGTATTGTTCAGATGGCGTTAAAAAGACGCTCTCTAATCCCGGCATTAAACGACGATACATATTGGTCAGGCCAAATTCGTATTCAAAATCTACTGTGGTTCGTAGACCGCGGATCAACACGTTAGCTTGCTCTGCGCGAGCAAAATCGACCATCAAGCCGCTAAAGCCTTTGCTGGTTACGTTCGGTAAGTGCTGAGTCACTGCTTGAGTAAAGGTTACTCTTTCATCAAGGGTGAACATGGTATTTTTACTTGGACTTGCCGCGACAGCAATGATCACCTCATCGAACATGCTGGCTGCACGCTCAACAATATCAAGGTGTCCATTGGTGATAGGATCGAAAGTGCCGGGATAAATAACCCGAGAAATACGTTTTTGGCTCACGGTCGTGTTCTCATCTGTGAAAGCGGAGTTATCTGCCTAATAATGAATGAAAAAAAGCCAGATGTTGTTTAGCGCTGGCTTGGCAAGAGAAATCATTAATCATGCGTTGTTGTGCGCGCATCCCCATTTGTAGACGTTGTTGTGGTGCTTGATAGAGAACGCGAACTTTATCTGCAATGGCGGTTGGGTTTTGTACTGGAACAATAAAACCACTTTCACCATCAACCAATAATTCTTTACCGCCGCCCGTTGTGGTTACAATGGAAGGAATACCCATCGCCATAGCTTCAATAATAGTTTTAGGTAGCCCTTCACCACTAATCGAAGGTTGAATTTGTACAGAGCTAGAAGCTAACAGCTCAGGAACATCGCTTCGGTAGCCGAGAAAATGAATACGTTCAGACATCCCACTTTGCTCAGCTAAGGCTAAATGTTGTTCAGTTTGCATGTCACGTCCTACAAGCAGTATATGCAGATTCACTAAATCAGCCAGTTGTTTTGCACTTTCAAGCAAGATATGGACCCCCTTACTCGGCCGAGCATTGGCAATACAAATGATGCAAAATGCATCGTTAGGTAATCCTAATTCTTTCAATGAAGCAGGCTGAGCTTGATACCAAGCAATATCATGCCCTTTGTAAATTGTGACCACGCAGTCTTGATGCTTCCACACTCGTTTTTTTACGTCATCAGTAACGGCTTGTGCCACACAGCTGATACCATCAACTCTGGGGTGTAAATGGGTTAAATAGGCACTGGGGTCATGACGATATAATCCACCGACCGTTCCTCGATACGTCACCAATTTGGTCTGTTTAAAGCCGATACAAGCAAAGGCAGCATTGGGAATGGTTTTTGAATTCATGGCATAGACAATATCATAGTGATGAGCGTGTAACTCTGTACGCAGCCTTTTGATGGTCTTCCAGCAGATTTTTTTACTGGGATAAGCATCAATCACCTTG
This sequence comes from Vibrio sp. 2017_1457_13, assembly GCF_030851525.1. Taxonomy (NCBI): domain Bacteria; kingdom Pseudomonadati; phylum Pseudomonadota; class Gammaproteobacteria; order Vibrionales; family Vibrionaceae; genus Vibrio; species Vibrio sp. 2017_1457_13. The sequence goes on along the minus strand of NZ_VHTA01000010.1, from coordinate 119,700 downwards.
ATACCGCTGTCACGAAAACGGGCTACATACGGTGCATTGCCTTGAGTCATTATCGTAAGTTGATGGCCTAATTTAACCATTTCAATGAACATTTCAGCTTCTGGACGAACGCTATTCCATGCATCTTTGTAAGAGCTAAAAATTAAAATTCTCATGTATATCTTACCTTTATGGTGTCCGCTTTATTTTCGTTAACTTTCAGTTTTTATGAACAGCAAGCATTGCTTTTCATTATTTCTGAGTAGAGCGTGTGATAACGCTGTGCAGTTTGTTCAATCTGAAAATCGCGTAACTTTTTCTCTCGTCCAATGGTTAATACGTCAACAAGATTTGGATCATGACGAACTTGCAAAATAGCCTGCGCTAATTCTTGGGCATCTCCGGGGGTAATTAATAAGCCAGAAACACGGTCTTCAATGATGTCTGGGATCCCTCCGGCTCGACTACCCACGACAGGTAACCCACTACCCATTGCCTCTAAAATCACAGAGCCTAACCCTTCACTGTAAGAGGGATGGATAAGCATATCAGCAGCAGCAAACCAATCACCCATATTGTTCTGCTTACCCATGAAATGAACATTTGTTAAACCTTTGGCTTGCTGTTCTAATGCTGGACGCTCTTTTCCATCTCCCAACAAAGCGAAATGAATGTCCGATTCTGAGTCCATTAATAGGCGAGCGGCTGCAAGCGTAACATCAAAACCTTTGTGATGAAGCATATTCGCCGCATGAATAACTAAGAATGGATGAGAAAATTGTTCACGAATCCGAGAGACTTGTTGCTGATTAATGGGATAACGAACTGGTGAGCTTGGGATGGTGACCACCTTTTTCAGCGGGTAGCGTAATAAAATTTGTCGACAAATTTCCTGACTTAACCCGACTAATGCGCTAGCCGAGCAGTAAGCTTGAGCTGCAAACCATCGTTCACTGAGAGGATTATCAATTCGACGAGTGATGATATAGGGTATTTTATACAACTGATATTGTAACCAAGCCCAATAAATCGCTCGTCCTTCGTGTACATGAATTAAATCTGAATCTTGTGTAATAGCTTTTCCGTGCTGAGTTAAAAAGTGTTTACAAGCAATTAATCGACAAGGTAGTTCTTTTACTCGTGAATAAAAAAGACTTTTGGGGTTAGCAACAACGGTAAGTTGGTAACCTAACTTAATCTGCTGTTGAATCAGTAGTAGTGTTTGATTCTCACCACCATGATAACCAGAGGCGAGATTAACATGACAAATTTTCATGAGCGCTCTCTTTTTTGCTGGCGGACATAATCACGCAACCAAAGGTCTGCATAACGAGTAAATGTGGTGTTAGCACTTAAAATCGCCAGTAATAGTCCATGCCGCCCATCTAAAAAACCACGTTTTAGAATATACATTTTAAAAAAACGGAAAAAACCATGTAATACCGCACCAGTTAAGGTTGCGGATTTTTTACCTTCTCGTTGATCAACCCACGCTTTCATATAATGCTGAGTTTTTGCTGTGTATTGTGGTAGATACTCAAAAGTGTAGTGCTGTAAATAACCAGATAGAGACTTGAGTGTTAGATGAGAGGGGATTTCAACGCTTTCGTGCACTAAAGCCGTGTTATATTGTGTTTCACGAGTCCGATAAAGGCGAGTAACCCAATCAGGTGACCAGCCAGAATAATGAATTTGTTTACCAAAGGCCGTAGTTAAGCGATCGATCTGATACACAGTGTTGGGTTTATCATGTTTTACGGCTTGTAAAATACTCGCTTTCAATTCTGGAGTGACTCGCTCATCGGCATCTAGCCATAGTACATAATCTGCAGTTATGTAGGATTGGGCTAAACGGCGCTGAGGTCCGAAGCCTTGCCAGTCTTTGTTCACAAAGAACTTGTCAGTAAAGCGACGAGCAATCGATTCTGTTGCGTCCTCACTACCAGAATCAAGAATAACAATCTCATCAACCCAATCAGCGACTGTCTCGAGGCAAGCTTGTAAATGTTTTGCTTCATTTTTGACGATTAAGGCGACAGCCAACGTCGGAGTGGATTTAGTCATTAAGTACTACACCTTTCATCATATGTTCAAATCTTTCAATCACTACAGATACAGTGATCTGTTGCATCAAATCCGTGCCTTTGGCCCGCGTGCTCCAAGCCAGCTCACTGAGAGGTTTTGCCTGTTGCTTGGTCACGTTATCCTCATAGACGCTGACGACATCCTCAATATTAAAATAAGGGCCTGTGCGTTTGGGGTTACTGTGCGCATACAAGCCTAACACAGGCGTGCCTTGGGTTGTTGCAATATGAGCCGGCCCTGAATCAGGAGCAAGTACTAACTTAGCTTCACCCAGTACAGCAGTTAATTGTTTTAAGTTGGTTTTGCCTACCAAGTTGATGACCGGCTGAGTCATTAATTCTGAGATTGTTGCTGCTAATTGAACTTCTCGTGGTGCAGGCGACCCGCATAGCACCACTTGATAACCTTGATTGGTGACATAATCGGCAAATTGGGCATAACGCTCGGTTAACCAATTTCGTTCATCTTTACTGGCAGCAGGACAAATCACCACACTTGGCTTATCGTGTAATTGTTGACGAGCAAAAGCTCGTTCTGGCTCGCCAATCGGCATTGACCACGTTGGGGCTGTGCGAGGTACACCGAGATACTCAACAAAGGCTAAAAAACTGTCTAAGACGTGAGTAGATTGATTATCAGCAATTTTACGGTTCGTAAATAACCACTGACCTTCTTTCGCTCGTTGGCGATGAAAGCCGACTTTGTATTGAGCGTGAATCCCTAACGTCAGTAAGCTGGCTCGCAGCGCAAGCTGCATATGGATAAGGGCATCAAATCGTCGACCTTTTAACTGTCGCCAAACCGCTTTCATGCCGGCGAAGCCCGCTTTTTTATCGAAGATGATCAGCTCGACATTGTTTAAGCCTTGCAATAACTGGGCTTCAACTTTGCCAATGATCCAAGTCACTTTGGTGTCTGGCCAGTGTTTTTGCAGAGCTTGAACGGCGGCGACGGCATGACAGACATCACCTATCGCCGAAAGGCGTAAAAAACAGACAGACTGAGGTGGTGAAGAAAACAGGGGCATGGAAAAAGCTCACTCATTAATGAGCCTAAATTATGCAGAGTCTGCCGATAAATGTAAAATAAGCCTTTTTGAATCCACCATAAAATGAGAGATATTCATCATGCAACCTCCCTTTAGCGGAAAACCTGGCGCGACAGGATTACGCCGCGTCATCAACGCGGCCGGTTATTCATGGCAAGGGTTAAAAGCAGCTTTTCAACATGAAGTGGCTATTCGCCAAGAGTTGCTACTGTTGGTGATTGCTGGAGCGATTCTGTGCTTGCTCGATTTGCCTGCATTGGAACGATTATTGATGTTCTCTAGCGTGGTATTAGTGCTGATCGTGGAATTGCTTAACTCAGCGATTGAGGCGGTGGTGGATAGAGTCGGTTCTGAGCGTCATGAGCTGAGTGGACGTGCGAAAGATATCGGCTCTGCGGCGGTAATGGTGACATTATTACTCGCAGGGCTTATCTGGAGTGTATTACTTTATGTTCATTATCTATAACAGGTGTTAAGGATCAGTCGTAATGATTAAACAATGCTCGCTTAAGCAGCAAATGATTTGGTATGACGACCAATGGGTCAGTGAGCCTCTTCACCATCTTTTTGATACCGAATATTGGCAAGCTGAACAAAAAATCATTGGCAGTGCTAAGGGACGGGGAACGACGTGGTTTGTTGCTATGCAGCATATAGAGGCGGCGTTGCGTCATTACCGTCGTGGTGGATTATTTGGCAAGGTAGTTAGCGATCAATATTGGTTTCAAGGATGGCATAAAACGCGCAGCTATGCTGAATTTCATCTGTTGGCACATTTACGTCAACAAGGTGTGAATGTACCCCGCCCAATAGCCGCGCGAGCGGTTAAACGCGGACTGGTTTATCAAGCCGATTTATTGAGTGAAAAAATCACCAATGCCCGTGATCTAGTGGCGATTTTGCAGGAGAACCCGCTCGACGAGCGACATTATTTTTTAATAGGTCAACAGATTGCCAAGTTACATCGCGCCCAAGTTAATCATACCGATCTCAACATTCACAATATTTTAATCGATGATCAAGACAAGGTATGGATCATCGATTTTGATAAATGCCATCAGCAACCCGGTGAACATTGGAAAGAAGCGAATTTACAGCGTTTGCTGCGCTCTTTTCACAAAGAGCAGCCGCGATGTGGTATTTTTTGGCAAGAGTTACAGTGGCAGCATATAGTTGCTGGCTATGAAGATAAAGATTAATGATTACTATTTTTCAATTGTGAAATTATTTCCAAAAAAGATTGATAAATATTATCTTGATCAAATCGACGATATCCTTCGGAAAGGTGAGGATGGTTCTTCATGTTTAACACTTTGTCAATATGTTGAGCGATAACATTTTCATCGTAAGAATCAATGAGATAGTGAGATAAATTATCGGTTAGAATTTCACTAGGACCTGATGGACAATTCGTACTTACTGCTGGAGTTCCTACGGATAATGCCTCAACAAGAACATTCCCAAACCCTTCATAATCTGAAGTTAAAATTAAACATTTAGCTTTCTTCATAATTGGATATGGATTGCTTTCAAAGTTTTTAATAATAACTCTGTCAGTTAAGTTGAGTTGATGAATTAAGTTTTTTATATCATCAAATAAGCTACCTTCGCCTAAAATAACAAGTTTTATTTCTTTATTTTGTAGTAAATAAAAAGATTTTAATAGTCTATCAATTCTTTTCTGACTTTCTAATCGTCCAACGAATAATAGGTAATCAAATTCTATGCTCTCTTTTTTTTCTAAAGAAAGACGCTGGATTTCATTTATATCAAAAGGATTATATACCACATCACAGGATAATATTTTATTTCCACACGTTTTTTCTACAAATTTCCTAACCCCATCAGAAACGCAAATAACATGCTTCCCTCTTAGCTTTCTTCTTGATTTATATATGTATTTTATTTTTCTAATTAAATTGCGGTTGTTGTATGAGTTTTCATCAGAATTGTGTATATAGGGGATGAGTCTTCTATCGTTAAATTTTGATATTAAATTTATACTTTCACTATGAGGAGCAAGTAGAACATCAAAATTATTATAATTAGCTTTATACCAATAATTAAATGTATTATAAATTGAGTTTGAATTTTTATTGTCACTAGGTATGTCCAACGAAAAAATCGTTAAATCGTCTATTGAATTTATATTTTTCTCATTGTATAAAGTTATAATTTCTACATTATGACCATGGCTTTTTAGTACTCTAGCGAGTCTAATTACAACGACTTGTACTCCTTCAATTTTTAAATCTCTAATTAAAAATTTTATGTTCATAATGTATTCACTTACTCTATTTTTAATATGTATATAGTCTTTTCGATAGCACCTCTATTATCATTAAAGACTTTCAAGGCATTGTCTCCTTTTCTTTTTAATAGAATATCGCTAGAGAAAAGATTTTCTAAGTGTTTATAAATATCATTTTCATCGTTACAAAGCTGAATAGCATCATTTTTTCTTAATAAGTGCACTATATCATAGAAATTATAGTAACTATGGCCAGTTAATATTGGCATTCCTAATGCTGCTGGTTCAACTAAATTATGTCCACCCACTTTGTCTCCCAGTAGGCTTCCGCCCATAAAACAAACATCAGCAGCGTTCATTAACGTTAGCATCTCACCCATTGTATCTCCAAGATAGACCTGAGTTCGCTCTATCGGCGCCTTAGTTCGACGGCTAACCGTAAAGCCCTGTGCTTGGCACAATAAAGCCACTGGATTAAAACGCTCTGGATGGCGAGGGACCAAAATTAATAATGCATCAGGATAGTGATTTAGCAATTGACGATGTGCCTCAAGGCAAATTTCATCTTCACCTTGATGGGTGCTAGCAGCGATCCAAATTGGACGATTTTGACCTAATTGTTCACGTAACGCTTGTCCTTGTTGACGGATCTCATCGGTAACGGTGAGATCAAATTTAATCGATCCCGTGACCGATATTTTGTTAGGGTCGATACCTAACCGGAGAAAGCGGTCTGCATCACTCTGATATTGGCAAAGTAACTGACTAATATGACAAGAAAGCAGACGAAAGACCGATTGAAAACGCTGATAACGGCGGCAAGAGCGTTCCGATAAACGGGCATTAATTACGGTGATGGGAATGTTCCGCTTGGCAACGCAATGTAGCGTATTTGGCCACAGTTCCGTTTCCATAATCAGCAACTGGCTAGGCTGAATCGCATTAAGAAAGCCATTAATGCAGAAAGGAAAATCCAGTGGCATATAACGATGCTCAACCAAATTCGATAACTTTTTGATCTGCTGTGCACCCGTACTGGTTGTAGTGGTGACCACAATCGGCAAATTAGGTTGACGTTCTTTTATTGCTTGAATAATCGGGGTAGCTGCAATAGCTTCACCAACAGAAACGGCGTGAATCCATAGTGGCCTACTTGTTGAATCATCTAATTTAGGGGTTACACCAAAATGCTCTTTCCAACGTGCGCCAAAGGCGGGTTTTCCGGCCCGTTTTTTATACAAACCATATAGCATAAAAGGAGCGGCGATTAGCAAAAAAAAAGTATATAAGCTACGAATCAGCATTGCTCTAAACCTGTGTCAAAAGCCTCGATAGCTTTGATGATTTGTTGAGGGGTAAGCTCAGTTAAACATTTTAAGTGTCCGTAAGGGCATTCACGCTGAAAGCAGGGGCGGCATTCAATATCGGTATGAACAATAGCCCTTTTTTTTGCCAGCGGCGGGGTATAGTGTGGAGAGGTCGAGCCATAAATACCGACAACCTGACAACCTGCGGCTGCTGCGACATGCATTAATCCAGAATCATTACTGACCACCGTTTGACAACAAGAAAGTAAGTCTACCGCCTCAATCAGGCTAGTTTGACCTGCTAAATCACGTATGCTTCCCCTTAGAGATTTTGGAATTTGCGCTACAATCGCTTGGGTTGTCACTTGATCTTTCACTGAGCCAAAGAGCCAGACTTGCTTACCTTGTTGCAGCAGATGTATAGCTACTTGAGCATAGTGAGTTGGCGGCCACTGTTTCGCAGGGCCAAACTCAGCACCTGGACACAGGCCAATCGTTTCAGTCAATAATAAAGAAAACTTTTTTGCTGTAGCTTGTTGCTGCTCTGTTGAGATGGTTAACTGGGGCTTAGGTAATTGCTCGATTCCGCCCAATGCTTCTGAACCTATCATCTTAAGCTTGGGGTGTGCTAACGCTACATAGCGTTCAATCATATACTGAAATGCTTTTTTATTAGAGCGCAAATCATTTAGTAAACCATAGCGCATTTCGCCTTTCCAACCTGTACGGACGGGGATACCTGCAAACCAAGCTATCAGAGCCGACTTTGCTGAATTGGGCAAGACATAGGCATGATCGTATTGACCACGTAAAGAGAGTCCCAGTTTTCGACGTGCAAAAAAGTTAAACTCACCATGTCCAAAAGGCAGTGTTAATGCGCGGTGTACCTCTGGCATCCGCTCTAAAATGGGTTTACACCAAGCCGGAGCCATCACACTGATTAAAGCATCCGGATGTTGTTGTTTGATGGTGATGTACAAGGATTGTGACATTACCATGTCGCCCACCCATGATGGACCTATTATGAGAACTTTCATGCGACACTTCATTTTTGAAAAAGCTATTAAGCATATAAATATTAACCTAATTTTAGGATTAATCTAGATTTTTAAGATGTTTCTATTTATTTGAAGATCATTGCTTCTCGTTTTGCTTTTAAGTCAGACCAGTCGAACTCGTGGACATATATTCGATCATTTTTGTTATGAGTCGGATGATTAAATAGCACTTGAGATTGCTCTGATAGTGGATGCCATTCTTGAAAGTTTTGATGATTATCAGCGTATATTGCTAAAACTGGTGTATTCAGAGCACTAGCCATATGAACGACAGAGGTGTCTGGAGTCACGCAAAGATCCACTTGGCTGAGTAGTTGTAATGAAAATTCGAGTGACGCTGATTCGGTTAAAAGAATGACTCGTTCACTATTACACTCTTTGAGTAAGTCCTGTAAAAACGAAATTTTATCAGGTACAGGTATAAGATATAGAACATCATTGGGGAAATCTTCTAGCCAGCGGGCAATGAATTTTATAGCTTCTACTTTTGAAAATTGGCGGTACTTACTTGAACCAAAAAAATTGAGTGCCACATTGACTCTATCTTTTGATATCAAAATATTTTTCTTAGAAAATGGGATTAATGGTATTGACGGTTCTACGAATTCATTGGCAAATAATTTTGCTGCCGTGAGGTAGCGATCCCTAAAATGAATAGTATTTTTAGGTAAGCAAACATTATATATAGGATGAGACTCTTTATTATATCCAATGTTATATTGGGCTCCTAGTTCATGAATAGCTAATAACTCTTTAAAATCAAAACTAGTTCCTAAGTCAATGACAACATCAAACCTCCCTTTTAGTTTTCGAAAGGAACGAGCCGTTTTAATACTTCTTTTTTCGCACGAGATCACATGACATTGCATCGATTTTTTATACCAGTTACCGCAAAATTGTGGGGTAATAACTGAGACTTCGATATCAGGGCGAGTCATTTTTAATGCGTTAATGAATATTCCACTCATGATAGCATCACCAAGTTTATTATCCCAACGAAGTAAAGCAATAGAACGAGCATCTTTTAGGTTTATCACTGGGTTTGGTAATTTATCATATTGTAGACAGTAATAGTTTAGGGTTATTTTTTTTCTAAGGTTTCTAAATGCCCTGTTTATATTTTTAAGTTTTCTTATCATGAACGATTATCCAGTTTTATCTAAAAGTGGGTTTAATAATTATATTTTTATTTACTTTTTAAAATGTCAAATAATAGTGTTTGTCATTTTCTAGTGTCCAATTTCTCTTCTGCCGATTTTATCTAGGAAGAAAATTGAAGAAATATAAATTAACAAACTTTGACTGTGGAAAAAAGGTACGTCAGTTAAACCTGATATAATAAATAATAAAACAATAGAATAAATGGCTTTTTTCTCTATAGGTTTATATCTCTTAGATAAAACAATAGGAGTAACTAATAACCCTATTATAAATAAAAATCCAAATATTCCATATCTAACTATAATGTCAATAAACTGGTTATGATAATGTACAGTGTTATATTTATATAGAGTTTGAGAAATTTCTTTGTTTTCATACAATTCACTCATTTTTTCTGAGTGATGTCTTCCCAATCCAAAAAAAATGTTATCTTTGATTAATTTTGGTGATGCTTTCCACATTTGTATTCTAAGGCCAAAAGATGAATTTAGATCGCCATTATTTATTCTTTCAATTTCTATAGCACTTTGCTGCATTCTTTCTTTTATTACATTACCGTTAGCTGAAAATAGAAGAATGATAATACCTAAGATAATAAGCAAAGCCCTCTTTGATACTTTAGGTATTTCATCTTTTAATAATACTAATATTGAAAAAATAATAGCAATCCATACTCCTCTTGATTGTGTGAGAAGGATTGAAGTAAGGCTAAATAAAATAGAAAGTGATAAAATATATTTTAATAATTTATTTTTTTCATTAATAAGCAAATAAGTGTTTAGTAACAAAAATGTTGCACATATTGTCGCGTAAGGGATAGGGTTTAGTGCTCCGGCCCAGCGAATGTAGCCTGATTGAAAGAGATAGTAAATACTATTAATGAAAATTATCGATGACCCAACAATGCAAAGAACTGTAAATATTTTCCTATTTATTAAGTGAAAGGGGAAATAAAAAACAAGAAAGGATAGGCAGAGTAAGGTTCTTATTTCACGATTGCTTACATCATGATTTTTATACAATATAACAATATAAAGTGTAAATGAAATTATAACCCAGAAAAAAGGAGACTTTATGTTTTCTAAAAACTGATTTTTTAAACTTGCGATATCTTTAGATATATAAAAAATAAATGAAATAATGACTGTGGTTACTAGTATCTTACTTGAACTTTCTGTAATCGATATGATAGAAAATATATAAATAAAAGGTAGAAGTACCAGTAGGTCTGTTATTTTTTTTAATCTCGAAGACATAATTATACTTTACTATATGGGTTAATGTCACTCTCAGGGCGTGTTTTTAACAAACGTAAAATCCACATATATTGCTCTGGACGTTCGGTGACATACGCTTCAATACACTCATTCATCATTCGTGCGTCTTGTTGTTCATCACCTGTTGGGAATGGCAGGGGGGGATAAAAATCCAGTTCATAACTCCCGGTGTCAGTGTTAAACATCGCGAAAAGAGGAACAATTTTCGCTTTACTAAGGCTTGATATGCGGCCCAGCCCAGCAATGGTCGCTTTTTGAGTGGCAAAAAAATCGACAAACACACTGTGCTCACGGCCTAAATCTTCATCGGGTAAGTAGTAGCCTAAATAACCGTCTTTACGAACCGACTTTATAAATGGCTTAATGCCGACGCTACGATCGTAAACTCGCCCACCGTATTGCACACGCTGTTTATGCATCAACCAATCGGAGAGTAGATTGCTCTGGCTTTTTGCCATTGCTGAAACTGGTAATCCACGTGAAGCAAGCAAAATGGCCGGAATATCAATTGACCAAGTGTGGGGGACGAGAAGAATCACGTTCTCACCCTTTGCTAGTACCTGTTCAACATGCTCCAAACCACGCACGGTCGTTTGTTTTTCTAGCCACTGTTTACTTCTGAGTGTTGTCGAAGCAAAACTCATCAAAAACATCGTTGAAGTGACGTACATTTTGCTCAGAATAGCTTCACGTTCAGACTCCGTTTTATCTGGAAAGCACATCGCCAAATTCACTCTGGCGCGGTTATTGGCTTTACTTTTCACGTTAACGGCCAAACGAGCAAGTCCGTGGGCGATGGTACGTTTAAAGCTGGTAGGTAGAAAACTGATCAGACAAGCGATGAGGATCGCTAGCCATGTTCCCCAGTAACGAGGGTGAAAAAAACGCCATTGAAACTTAGGATTATAGGCGTATTGATCAAAGTCATTGCGCGGTAAAGACATAAACTACCCAGTATAAAAACGAGAATATTGTTTGAATTATCAGAAAAGTATAGCAGCTCCCTACAGTACGGAACAGAAACAATCTGACAAAATGATAGGCAATGCTCTCTATAACGTTACGATATAAAAGGCGCCGTGATGGTCGCGGCGCAATTGTTGCACCACGACTATGCAAGAGTAGGAGTAAGGTTAAATCGTATTAAAGACTAATCACTACCAAACAAATCACGGGTATACACTTTACTAGCACAATCTTTGAGATCATCGGTCATACGGTTAGAGACAATCACATCAGCCGCTTGCTTAAACGCATTTAAATCGTTGATCACTTGTGAATGGAAGAAGTGACTCTCTTTGAGTACCGGCTCATAGACAATCACTTCAATTCCTTTGGCTTTTAAGCGTTTCATGATCCCTTGAATACTTGAAGCGCGGAAATTATCCGATCCCGTTTTCATGATCAGCCGATAGATACCAACCACCTTGGGATTACGTTTTAGTATTGAATCGGCAATAAAATCTTTACGAGTACGGTTGGCATCGACAATCGCGCCAATAATATTATTCGGTACCGCTTGATAGTTTGCTAGCAGTTGTTTGGTATCTTTGGGGAGACAATAACCGCCATAGCCAAATGAAGGGTTGTTGTAGTGGTTACCAATTCGCGGATCCAACCCTACACCTTCAATAATTTGTCGGCTATCTAAGCCATGCACTTCAGCATAAGTATCGAGTTCATTAAAATAAGCCACACGCATCGCCAGATAGGTATTGGAGAACAATTTTACCGCTTCGGCTTCGGTGGAGTTAGTCAACAGTACGGGAACCTGATCTTTGATCGCTCCCGCCAATAATAGATTGGCAAACACTTGCGCCCGCTCACTCTGTTCACCGACAATAATACGAGAAGGATACAAATTATCGTATAACGCTTTTCCTTCACGCAAAAATTCAGGTGAAAAGAGAATATTCTCACACTGGAACTGCTGTTTAGCCTGTTCTGTATAACCAACCGGAACGGTAGATTTGATGACCATCACCGCATTAGGATTGATTGCCATCACATCACGAATAACCGCTTCAACAGAGGCGGTATTGAAGTAGTTGGTCGTTGGGTCATAATCTGTTGGCGTGGCAATAATCACAAAATCAGCGTCTTGATAAGCTTGGACTTTATCAAGAGTGGCAACAAAATTAAGATTTTTGTTACGCAGAAAATCCTCAATTTCGTGGTCAACAATGGGCGATTGCTTCTGGTTGAGCATCGCGACTTTTTCTTCAATAATATCGACAGCAACCACCTGATTGTGCTGAGCGAGCAACATGGCGTTTGATAAGCCCACGTAGCCTGTTCCTGCAACGGCTATTTTCACAGTATCATCCTCTCTCAATAAAATTAATGGTTGATGATCGCCATATACTCAGCGACGCCTTCAGCAACGGTTTTGAACGTCACGTCACAACCCGCGGCGCGCAATTTGGTTAAATCCGCTTGCGTATATTCTTGGTAAGCGCCTTTTAGATGTTCAGGGAAGGGAATCGTTTCTACTTGCCCTTTACCGTGATGCTTAATGACGGCATTGGCGACTTCATTAAACGATTCTGCATTACCAGTACCGCAGTTAAAAATACCCGATACGCCACTGTCCATAAACCATAAGTTGACCGCTGCGACATCGCCAACATAAACAAAATCGCGTTTAAAGTGTTCGCTACCCGCAAACAGCTTTGGATTTTCCCCGGCGTTCATTTGATTATTTAAGTGGAAAGCGACCGAGGCCATAGAGCCTTTGTGCTGCTCTCGTGGGCCGTAGACGTTAAAGTAACGAAAGCCAGTAATTTGCGATAGCTTCTCTTTATGCTCGGCAGCGTCTTGCCATAGGCGGCGGACATAGTTATCAAATTGCTGCTTGGAATAACCGTAAACGTTTAATGCACCTTCATATTGTGGCTCTTCAATAAAGGTATCGGTATCGCCATAGGTTGCCGCCGAGGAAGCATAAAGGAATGGGATTTCACGGTCGAGGCAGTAATGCAGTAGCTCTTTAGAATATTCGTAGTTATTGAGCATCACATATTTGCCATCCCACTCGGTCGTCGCAGAGCACGCGCCTTCATGAAATACGGCATCAATTGGGCCAAAATCATCCCCGGCCATAATCTGGGTCAGAAAATCATCACGATCCATATAGTCGGCAATGTTTAAGTCGACTAAATTTTTGAACTTACGGCCATTTTTTAAATGGTCTACCACTAAAATATCGCTAATGCCGCGTTCATTCAGGGCCTTGATAATATTGCTGCCAATCATGCCAGCACCGCCAGTGACGATGATCATAACCTGTTCTACCTTATGCTAAAAAGTCTCACAAAATAGTAGCAGGAAAGGGGGAGGTGGGGAAGGTTTAGGAATCTAGGACCTAGGTTCATAGGCCCTAGATCCTAGATTCTAGATTCTAGATCTCTATTTCTTTTATTCTTCTAACCATACCCACGTATAAGGTTGGCGCTTCAGCAAGTCTTGTTGATCTTGCTGGGCAGCGATATTTTTTAGGAGTGGGATGATATCTACTTTGGGGTCAAAAAGATTTTCGCTTCCGCCTTGTAAATTCTGATGCTGATATAAAAATGCTTCACGTACTTCTACAGAGTTGCTGATCAACAACGATACTGAAGTCGTTGCGGTATTTTCTGCCAACCCTTGATCGAGGTTTGGTTTGTTAAACGATAATATAGGTAGCGTAGCTTGAATCGGAGTATAGAATACTTGTCTTAGGCTTACGGATGAGCTTGCACGTAGTTTTGCATCTAATACTGTTCGTTGGATACCATCGTTAGCTGATAACTCACCAGTATTAACGATTAAACATTGACGCGACTCATTCAAAGTACAAGCCTCTAGTATTGGCGTTTCAGCTTGTGGAAGAGGATCCAGAACTTGGTCAGCACTTAGGCTTGCACCTGCGTTTGTTGTACCTTGGGCTACATGCTGTATACCCCAGTAGTATGGGTGACCATTGACGTTTTGCTGACCCTGTAAATAGAGATAGTAATTATTATCACCAATGCTATCGGTATAACTAAACTTATCATGAATTACTTCACCGTTTTGAATAAATGGCTGCCATAAATAAGCATAATTGGCACTGGGTAGTTGTTTTTTCCCATTCACAAATAGAAATGCATTTTCAACATTAATATCCGTAGGTGACTCCCATGGAGCATTTCGGTGAACTAATAGATCAAGTTTTATTGGATTTCCTGAAGTACCCGTTTGCGTAAAAGGGGTAAATTTAAATCCAAGGAGGGATTTAATTGCTTTGCTTTCACTGTCGGTTTCATAATTTATTGCTAGCAAAGGACGATCTTGTGAGAGAAACGTTATTGGTTCGATATCTGGATTATTTAGTAGATAAAACTTTGTAATATCGTCTAAGTTTTGATAGGCGGTATTAAAACCGGACAGTGGTTCACCAGACACCCTTTGAATCCGCCCTTTTACTTCAAATTCCCGTGGATTTGCGCTATTAGGCGTTAAACACGAGGTTATATTCCCCTCGGTATAGACAGAAAATGCGTCAGGTAATAAAGATTTTGCGAAAGTCGTTACATTAGTTCCGAAGTTTTCAAAGATGACAAAACTCAAATAACCATCATTAGGGATTTCACGTTGTGCAAATTGGAGTTGATTGGTATTGAGACCGCTTCCCCTAAAATGCTGCCGTACACTGCCATCCGCATTATGAATAAATACTTCATATTGCCTTGTAGGAGTATTTATTGGCTGGGTGCGATAGGCGATAATTTTATCGCGTGATCCATTTTCTTTTTCAGGACCATACCCAAAAACTTGGCAGTTACCAACAGTAGCTTGTAAACCAGTCCCTAAAAAATTAATCGTATAGTTTTTTACCGGTGGCGCTGGGTTACCAGAGTTGCCGCTTTCTCCACCGCCACAACCGAATAGGGTAAGGGCGATAACGCTGGTTATAATTTGTTTTTGCATAGTATGAAGTCCCTGAATGTCGCCGATTAATGTTGCTGAATGCTATTGATAAAAACAAAGCAAAAATCGGACCATAAAAAGATCTTAGGGCATAGGCTCTAGGCCCTAGGAAAAGCAGGTCCTAGGAAAAGTAAGCCCTAGAACCTAGAACCTAGAACCTAGAACCTAGAACCTAGAACCTAGAACCTAGAACCTTCTATCGACTCACCGGTTTTTCATACCATGGGCTTCTTGCGTCCGTCATACCAAATAAACTATGTTGACGACCGAGCATTTGCCCACCATCACGTTGAATCGGCATCCAACTGATCGCCGCGCGGTTGGTATTATGTTTCGCCGTCATCATCTCTAGTGGGACTGAAATATAAAAGCCTTTAGTAAAGCTTCCTTCGCCAAATTCATCAGCAGAGAGGTCGGTTTTCGCCGCGAAAGCGCCGACAATCACGCCACTGGCAAACTGCTTAGAAAACTCGACAGTCACGCCAATATCTTCCGCCAAATAACGTCCAGCACTGACTTTTAATAAGCTGTTATCCAGTAATGACCAAAATTGCGGCTGCCAATATAACGTGGCATGGCCAGTGGCAGTACCGGTTTGCACTCGATAAGTATCTTGGTGATCCCGTTGAACTTCGTCATGATAAATCCCAAAGACTGATCCCGCTTCACGCTGCGCGACGTAGTTAATATCAACCCCAAATGCCCAGTTGTCATTAAGTGGTCGATAAAGCCATTCGGTTCCGACCCCGGCAAACATGTTTTCTAAATAACCGCCATAGAACTGGTTATAGACACCGTGACCTAAGTGATCAAAGTAAGTTAACTGAGCATGGTTAACTCGTATCGTATCTTCTAAATACTCTCGACCGAGTGTACGAACGCGTTTTAAATCGGTACCATCGGGTGGCACGATGTAGTTAAATTTATCGTAGTTATCGTAAATATTGCCATATAAGCTGCCAGACAGTAGCCAGTGATCATTTAAGCGCCAACTGGCATCCGCACGTACACCAATCGAAAAAAGATAGAAACTTTCTGCCCCGCCAAACGATTGTTGTAGTAATGGAGCTAACCCAAAATCCCACGCTTTATCTTGATGCGTGTGTTGTTCACCGATAATCGGCGACGGCTCTTGTAATGTGGTTGCATCACGAATATGGCTACCAATATAGGCTTGGTTCAGCACTTGATGGGCTTGTTCGCGGTTAATAACGACTTCAGTTAATGGCTGTTGATTACGCGTTTCAATGATCCGCACTTCATCGGTATCAATGCCACTATTAAGCACAACGCGTGCGACTCGTTCATGGGCTTCTTGGCGATCTCGATAGCGTTTTTGTTCACCTGTCACTGTCACTGCGTCATCACTTTGGTAGAGTCGAACCGATTGATAACCCGCGACTTGAGCTACTTCTTCGGTCAAGGCTTGCCATTCTTCGTTGCTGAGCTGGGTGCGAGGTTCATTGGGTTGATAAGCGGGTTTGGGTTCATCAAGCCACAATGGTTTAATATAAGAGAAATTGCTGTGCAGCCTAACTCCTAGATTAACCGTATTACCTCGTTCATAACTAAGGCGTACACTGGCCCAATCGGTCATCGCATAATTAAGCCCAAAATTCCATGGCGTTGATTGGGTCATTGAGTTTTTACCCCTTTCGACCGGAAAATCACTGCGATAATCATTACCATCGTATTCGATTTTTAAGGTCAACGGCTGATAAGGAGTCTGATATTCAATGCCACCAAACAGAGCCATGCAGCCGGTAAACATGCGTTCTACATCAAAACTGCCCCCATTCGCTTTATAGTTGGTGTCTCGACCACAGTCAGCAGATAACGATTTATCGCCGCGTAGATTAGCTCGGTTACCGACATATCCCCAGCCAATGCCGAGGGTAACATCAAGTGGTCCCCAGCGTTTACTGGCCGCTAGGTATTCCCCATCAAACAGCCCTGTACCTGCAAAGTCTTGAAAGCCAACGGAAATTTGAGGTAGCCAGTAGCTCTCTTCCAATAAACGCATTTTGATATCAAACGACTTGTCGGTGTATTTAGTATTACCGCTAAAAGAAGGATCGTTGCTATACAATAGATCGTGTGCTTGGGCGTAACGAGCGGTGGTTTCTAACCATGGAAAAAGCTGGACAGAAACGGTATAGAAATCATAGGCATCGTTATGATTAAAACCGACGCTAAATTCCCCTTCCGGCTGCATGCGTGCGCTGGGCATTTGCATTAATCCAGTACCACCAAAATTCGATTGTGTGTACGTATGTGCGGTGGCGGGGAGGGTCAACAATAAGACACCAGTGTAGCTTAAATATTTAAAGAAACCGTTAGTTAACATCATCATGGTTACTCAGTGGGCAAAAGGTGGCGAAGCAATTCAACCACTTGCTGATTGGTTTGATCTAACTCAGAGCGTGACAGAGAAGCGAGCAGGCTGCGCGTAAAAGGTACGTAGATAATGGCACCGGGCTGAACGGGTAGAGGCTGCGATTGCCAATAGCCAACCGGGTGAGATTGCACGTCGCCGTTCGGCTGAATCACCATCACGGCACTTAATCTCGGGTTTATCCACTGTGCTTGCTGGGCATAATCTTTGGCACTGAAATTGGCTTGCCACTCAAAGCGGGTTGGCTCGTTAACTGCGCCCCATACCGAAACATTCGTTTGGTCGCTGAGCAGCGGTAAATGAAGGGCAAAATGGCCCTTCAATAACGGGTTGTGCCGATCAACAACACGAATCACATCCGGATCAAGAGGGATAAACTCACGCTGAGCAAATTCACTGCGTCGCAATTGGTTACGTAACTGCTCCCAAGCTCGGGCTTGATCCGCAGAGATATTGTCTTGTTGCAGGGCCAATTGTTTTAATACTTGCGCTTGATGAGCAAAAGGAGCATTGAGCATAAACAAAGCGGCGCGCTGCCAATCGACCTGTAAGGTACTTAAGGTAGGTTGTTGGGCGTGCAGTGCCTCCATCATCATCGCCTCTAAACGTACTGGGCCTTCGGCAACCAAATTAAGCATCGGTGAAGCGGTTGAAATCGCCACTTGTGCGCTAAAGGTTGAATCATTGCTACGAGAGCTTGCAATAGGATGAGAAACCGGTGTGCTTGCCAAACTAGATTGACTAACCAGAAGCCAGAATGGCATGAACAATAACGCAAAGCGCATGGTTTATTCTCCTGCAAAAGGTTTAGCAATGGATAAGGCCAGTTGAGACCCGTTTGGTCCCAAACGCTGTTCACTGGCAATCACTTTGCCGCTCGTTGGATTTAGCCAATAGTGATTGGTATAGCGTTGCTTGATCAGTGGCAATGAAACTTGCTCCTCGACCCAAATCAGTGATTGAGTGCCATTAGGCAAGGCTTTCTCTTGTTGCGGATGAATAATAAACGTCGAAACCGCGGGTTGCTGATGACGCTGAGTATCTTGCCAACTTAATTGATAACGCCAAGTTTTCGGTGTGCTATCGAGCAACAGATTTTGACTTAGCGGGTCGGGTTCGCTGGCATAGAGATGTTGAAGGTTGCCGACCACCAAATTAACCGTTTTGGTGATACGCCCAGCCTCAGTAACGATTAACTCTTGCTGAGCCGAAATCCATTTTAAAGCCAGCGCGTTATGTTGACCTGGCTCATCCCAAGCTAACACTAACAGAGCATGAGGCGCGTTATCTAAGCTAGCAAATAAAGACGCATAAGGCAGCGTTTGGGCGTAATCCACGGTGGCGCGTTCATCACTGACCCCAAACAGTGCCACTGAGAGTGTTTCTGAAATATGTTGCGTTTGCGGCGCACAACCGCTAAGCGCAAGCGTAACAATAAGCAAGCCGTGATGGGCTAAGCGCATATCACAATCCTTAATGCAGGCAAGTCGACAGAGAATAACGGTAATGTGGTGAGTTAATCAATACTATCAAAGGGGTGATGAAATCGTGTATACATAACCTATTAAAATAGATACCGTTAGAAAAAGAAAACCGCAATAGAGCGGCTTTCTGTATTAGGTGCGATCAGTCATTATTTTTACTTTTGCGCACTAGCGTTTGAAGCGTTTGTGCCAGGTGTACCATTGTCACTAGCGGCTACCGCTGTTACTGCTACTGCTGCTGCCATTACTGCAGCTGCGGTGCTTGCTGCCACGCCGCCAGCCGCTGCGCCAGCGCCAGCAGCGCCAGCAGCGCCAGCAGTTGCTGTTGTGGTTGTCCCTGTTGTGCCACCTACGGCTCCCACTGTTTCAGCAGCAATTGCACCTTGTGCCATTGCGAATGTTGCCAGCAAAACCATTGCTGTTTTTTTCATAAGTTTCTCCATGGATCTTTAAGGGTTAAAATAACATCGATGTTATGAAATGACAGGCATTCCGCGCCCATTGTAAGTACAAAAAAAAGCATTTGTAAACACAATACCTGTTAATGATAATTTAGTTGATTAAATAACCATTCATGAGCTTGATGATTGCTTTTAGTGTGATGGTTGTCACGTTTTGTTGGTTGGGAAGTGTTTGCTTATCAACGCCAGTTTGTGATGTAATCCTGCGCTGAATTAATTGTTCCAACCCAATGCTTTAATTAGCAGCAGTAAATCTGGCTTTCATTTTCTGTTTAAGGTTGGCAACAAGGTTTTCAAACTAATTACAATGATTGCCCGGAATGCGTGTGACAGCGTAGGGCGGTAGCATGCCTAAAAATGAAGCAATGTGATGTTCAGTCATCTTTTGTTGCTAACTCAGACTTGGCAATCAAAGCCAAGCAATAATAAAGTATAGAACCACACGGTTCATTTACCAATAAGAGTTATTTAAATATCATGGCAAACACCTATATTTCAGGCATTAGCGCCCTAACGTCAGGCCGATGCATTTCCCCTCTTTTAGCACTTGTGACCTGTTTTGTTGGTGCATCTGCTCATGCTGATACTTACTTCGGTTTTAACGGCCTCTATAGTAGTAGTGAGTTTCGTAGCCAAACTTGGCAAGAAGCTTCTCCCCTTTTAGCACAAGCGCAAATGGGTTATTTTTTCAATGATTATCTTGCTATTGAAGCACGCCACGCTGCGAGTGTTAAGCGTGATGCAGGTTTGGCCATTGATAGCCTCTCAAGTGCTTTTATCAAAGCCAATATCCCCGTAACTCCTCGCACTTCAGTTTATGCCCTTGGCGGTTACAGCTATGTGAGTGCTGATTATCGCAATCAATCGCATTATGACGACAGCATAAGTTTTGGTTTGGGGGTTCACTATGCGTTGAGCTCAACCAGTGCCATCACCAGTGAGTGGATTAACTATTTGCATGGTGATGATGTTCGTTTAAGCGCACTTCAGCTGGGTATTCAATTTAAATTTTGATTGAAAAGATTCTAGGTAAAAGCGAAAGCAAGGTCCTAGGAAAAACCAGGGCCTAGGAAAGAGCAGGTCCTAGGGAGAACCAAAACCTAAAACCCCAGAACTTAAAGAACCAAAAAACCTAGAACCTAGGATCCTAGAACCTAGGAACTTAAAAACCCAACCATCGGAAACTACCATGTTTAAAGGACGCTTTACCCTTTTTGCGCCGCTATTACTTTGTTTATTAGCTAGCCAAGCTATTGCTCAAGGTCCAACGCCAGCACAGATCAACATGTTTCAAAATCTTCCAGCCAGTCAGCAACAAGCGCTAGCGGATCAATTTGGTGTTGATTTATCACAGGCACAAGCACAAGCGACAAACAGCGAGTCGCCCAGTCAGCTAGAAGAAGCCGCAACGCAAGAGCCAAGAGACTCAGAAGATGATGAGCTGAATAAAAACAAAGAAAATAATGGTAAAGCGAATGGTTTAAAGCGCTTTGGCTTGGGTTTATTTGCTTCCTCGCCTTCCACTTTTGCTCCGACTAATGACTCCCCTGTACCCAGTGATTATCCTGTCGGCCCTGGGGATGAAATTGTCGTGCAACTGTTTGGTAAAGTGAATGTTACTCATCGGTTGTTGGTTAACCGAGAAGGGGTGATCAATTTTCCTACTTTAGGCCCTATCTCTGTGGCAGGGTTAGCTTTTAGTGATGTGAGAGCTAGTATTACGCAACGCGTTCAAGAGCAAATGATCGGTGTGCGTAGCGATATCACTTTAGGCCAATTACGTAGTATGCAGATTTTTGTGATGGGTGAAGCTCACAAACCAGGTGCTTACACAGTGAGTGCTTTGACTACCCTATCACAAGCGATTTACCACAGTGGTGGTTTTAACAGCAGTGGCGCATTACGTAATGTTCAGCTTAAACGTGATGGTCAAGTCGTACAAATCTTAGATATGTACGACTTGCTGTTAAAAGGTGATACCAGTAGTGATGTCCGTCTACTGCCGGGCGATGTGGTTTGGATTGCTCCGGTGGCCGATGTGGTAACCATTGAAGGACAAGTGCAACGTCCTGCTATATATGAGATCAAGTCGGGAGAAACCTATCAAGATTTAATCGCCATGGCAGGCGGATTGCGTATCAATGCCTTTGCTGAGCGTAGTCAAGTTAAACGTTTGTTGTCAGGAGAAAGTGTCGAACTGATTGATCTCAATTTGACCGATATCCGTGTGCTCAATCAACCTGCTCGTCGCGGTGATATTCTTACGGTTGCCACCCGCACTAATCCTTTAACCAATGTAATACAAGTGACGGGTGATGTGAGTCATCCAGGATTGCTCGAGTGGCGTGATGGCATGACTATTAGCGACGTCTTTCAATCTCAAGACAGCGCTTTTAATCCAACTGCTGATTTAGATTATGCTCTAGTGATTAGAGAAATTAACCATCAACGTGATATTAAAGTCTTACAATTTAGCCTAGCGGATGCGTTACTCAATCCTGAAGGGACAAATAATCTCTCGCTTAATAATGGCGATCAACTGATTATTTTTAGCCGTAATGGTGTTGATCGCGATAACGGCACCACAGAAGAAACCATTCAATCTTTAGATCAAGCTCAGCGTCAAGCTCGTCAAGATAAACAAGAGATCAGTGCCCAGTTAATTATAGATAGCAACCAAGCCACCAATTCACGTCGTGCGTTATTAGCCCCTGTACTGTTTCGCTTACAACAACAAGCACGCTACGGAGAGCCAGCACCAATTGTTGAGCTAGTGGGTGAACTACGTTATCCAGGTCGTTATCCGATAACTCAACAGCATGATTTAAATCAATTACTTACTGCTGCTGGTGGCCTAACCGCCAATGCTTACAGTAACCGAGCCGAGCTAACCCGCGCAGCGATTAACCAAGCGGATAACCGAGCCAATATTGAGCAAGTTAACTTAACGGCAGTGCTTAATGGTGATTATCAAGTGGTCGTCAAGCCACGAGATAGGCTAAGCGTGTTTGAACGACCAGATGTCCGCCAGCAAAATACCATCACTTTGCAAGGTGAAGTCCGCTTCCCTGGCAATTATACCGTTCTTCCTGGTGATACTTTAGCTCAAGTGATTGAACGTGCGGGTGGTTTGACCGATTTTGCTCATCCACAAGGAGCGGTGTTCACTCGTGAAGCCTTGCGCTTGCAAGAGCAAAAATTGCTTACTCAATACGCTGCGGATATGCGCCGTGAAGTGGCGAAAAAAAGCTTTAATGCCGATAGCCGTGTTTCAAGTGTGATCACTAATCCAGATAAAACCTTAGCCTTTATTGAAGAGGCGACCAAAAGTCGTGCGCTAGGGCGTATGGTAGTACAACTGGATGAAGTGATTGCCGGTCAGCCAAGTGCCAACTTTATGCTCGAAGATGGTGACTTTTTATACGTGCCTAAGTTCCGTAATACCATTTCGATCATGGGTGAAGTACAAGTGGGAATCACCTACTTACTCGACCCAAGTCTAACAGTGAAAGATTATATCAACCGCGCGGGTGGTATTAAGAAGCAAGCGGATGAAGGGCGTATTTTCGTGGTCCGTGCTGATGGCTCTGTCTTTACCCCCAACACCAGTTTCTGGTTTGGCCGCCGCAATGAAACGTTAAACCCAGGTGATACGATTGTTGTTCCAGTCGATACCGATTACCGCGACGCGCTTAATGTCTGGACCGCCGCAACGCAAATCTTGTATCAAACCGGTGTAGCGGTAAATGCGTTGAAATAGTAGAAACGAGAGCGTTGCTAGCGCAACTTGCTAGAGCGGCCTAACGGCCTGCTAGAATCTATAACTGCTTTTATGCTTTTATAGAATCTAGTTTCTCGCAGTCGTGCAGCGACGCTCTAGCAGGGCTCTATATCTGATAAGGATCACCCATGCGCTTTGAACAACTGGATGTTTGGAAAAGAGCATCACGACTCTCATGTCAAATATATCAAATGACAGAGTCAGTCAGTAATTGGGGATTTAAAGACCAAATCACTCGTTCTGGACTTTCAGTTCCTTCTAATATTGCAGAGGGTGAAGAGCGCGAAACCCTAAAAGATCAAATTCGTTTTTTGTACTATGCCAAAGGCTCACTTGGTGAGTTAGTTACTCAACTTTATATCGGTATCGAGATTGGCTACTTAGATAAAGAACCGGCATTAGGTATGGTTCAAGAAGCAAAAGAATTAGCCAAAATTTTGGGCGCAATGATTAAACAAAAGCAAAGAAAGATGTAAGGACGAGAACAGCTAGAGACGAGAGCGTTGCTAACGCAACTTACTAGAGCGGCCTAACGGCCTGCTAGAATCTATAATTGCCTTTACGCTTTTATAGAATCTAGCTTCTCGCAGTCGCGTAGCGACGCTCTAGCAGGGCGCAGCCCGCTCTTAGTCTAGAAACGAGAGCGTTTTGCTAACGCAACTTACTAGAGCGGCCTAACGGCCTGCTAGAATATATAACTGCTTTTACGTTTTTATAGAATCTAGCTTCTCGCAGTCGCGCAGCGATGCTCTAGCAGGGCGCAGCCCGCTCTTTCTTCACCAGACCCTAAACCCGAAGAACCTATGAACACACAAATGACCCAAAACAACCCACCATACCAACCAGATGCGCAATTCGCGCCGCTGCCGCGGCACGATGACGAAATCGACTTACGCGAACTCTTCATCGCCCTCTGGAAAGGCAAATGGATCATCATCGCTACTACCTTCATCTTTGCTGTCGGTGCCGTGTTGTACGCTCTTAGCCAACCTAATACCTACAAAGCCGATGCTTTATTGGCTCCGGCAGACAGCGGAGAAGGGGGCGGCCTCTCGCGGATGGCAGGCCAACTAGGCGGCTTAGCCGCGTTAGGTGGCGTTAATTTGGGGAGTGGTAAAATGACTCAAACCGAACTGGCAGCACAAATCATGCAATCACGTCAGTTTTTAGAATACTTTATTGATAAGCATGATCTCTGGGTCCCGTTAATGGCGACTCAAGAATGGGATGCAAATAACAATCAGTTAGTGATTAATCAAGAGGTTTACGACTCTCAAACCCAAACTTGGTTGCGTGAACCTAAAGGGCTGCGTGGCGTAGAGCCTACCGCTCAAGAAGCTATTCAAGCCTTTAAAGAGATTTTTAGCGTCAATTCCAGTCGTGATAGCGGTTTATACACGGTGAGTATTACTCATCTTTCCCCTTATATTGCCCAGCAATGGGTAAGTTTATTGGTGGATGATATTAACCAAGTGATGCGTGAGCGTACCATTACTGAGGCCACTCGAAACCTCGCTTATCTACAAGAGCAGCTACAACGCACCTCCATTGCTGCTATGCAAGCCACCTTTTATTCCCTGATTGAAGAGCAAACCAAAACCCTAATGTTGGCTGAAGCGCAAGATGAATTTGTGTTTAAGCTTATTGACCCCGCGGTAGTGCCAGAGCTAAAAGATGGCCCGAAACGCGCACTAATTTGCGTATTAGGCACCTTACTCGGCGGTATGCTTGGCATAGCGATTGTTTTGGTGCGCTTTGCGTTTAGAAGGGAAGAAGAAGTTGAATCGAGCAACTAGAGCGGCCTAACGGCCTTCTAGAATCTATAACTGCCTTTACGCTTTTATAGAATCTAGCTTCTCGCAGTCGCGCAGCGACGCTCTAGCAGGGCGCAGCCCGCTCTTATTCTTATAGGATAAATCATGAAAATTCTTGTCACCGGTGGTGCTGGCTTTATTGGCTCTGCCGTTATTCGCCATATTATTCAATGTACGACAGATAGCGTAGTTAACTTGGATAAGCTGACTTACGCAGGTAATTTAGAATCGTTAACCTTGGTTGCAGATAGTGAACGTTATGCCTTTGAGCAAGTGGACATTTGTAACCGCACTGAACTGGATCGCGTTTTTGCTTTGCATCAACCGGATGCAGTCATGCACCTTGCTGCTGAGTCCCATGTTGATCGCTCTATCGATGGCCCTGCTGCGTTTATTGAAACCAATATTGTTGGTACTTACACTTTGTTGGAAGCGACTCGTCAATATTGGAACAAGCTCGATGATAAAGCGAAACTATCGTTCCGCTTCCACCACATCTCGACCGATGAAGTATATGGTGACCTGCCACACCCTGATGAGGTTGAGAATAATGATGAATGTGTAATGGTGAATGATGAATTAAACATTAAAAATTCAACATTAAGCATTAACCATTTACCCTTGTTTACTGAAACCACCGCTTATGCGCCATCAAGCCCGTATTCAGCCTCTAAAGCTTCCTCTGATCATTTGGTGCGCGCGTGGCTTCGTACTTATGGTTTACCTACCATAGTCACCAACTGCTCAAATAACTATGGCCCGTACCATTTCCCTGAGAAGCTGATTCCGCTGGTGATCTTAAATGCCTTAGAAGGTAAGCCATTACCGGTTTATGGTCAGGGTAATCAAATTCGTGATTGGCTGTATGTCGAAGACCATGCCCGTGCACTGTACAAAGTGGTAACAGAAGGCAAAGTGGGTGAGACCTACAATATCGGCGGCCATAATGAGAAGCAGAACATTGAAGTGGTAAAAACTATTTGTGCGATTATGGATCAACTAGTACCGATGGAGCAGCGTGGCTACCCAATCAACACGCAACATTCATCATTAATCACTCACGTTAAAGACCGCCCTGGGCACGATAGACGCTATGCGATTGATGCCAGTAAGATTGAGCGTGAATTAGGTTGGAGGCCAGAAGAAACCTTTGAATCTGGGATTTGCAAAACGGTTGAGTGGTATTTGGACAACCAACAATGGTGCCAAAATGTGCAGGATGGTAGCTACCAACGTGAACGATTAGGTAGTTGTTAATTATTAATCGTGAATGTTTAATTGGAAATGGTTAATGGCTAGTTGAAAATGCTGAATGTTGGGGGGAGTGGATGAGTTCGAATCTGGTGTTGGACAAAGCGTTTCAATTTGCGATTCGAATCGTCAAGCTAAACCAACATTTAGTTAAAACACATAAAGAATATGTGCTGACTAAACAACTCTTACGATCGGGTACATCAATTGGTGCCAATATCAATGAAGCGCAAGCCGCACAAAGTCATGCAGACTTTATTGCAAAAATGTCGATTGCCAGTAAAGAAGCCAGAGAATCGCATTATTGGCTAAAGCTATTGTGTGAAACCGACTACTTAAATCAGAAAGATGGACATGTTGCAACCTTACTTACTCAGAGTGAAGAGCTGATAAAAATGCTTACCAGCATTGTGAAAACCGCCCAGCAAACTCAGAAGAAGTAAACCAAGCTATTTCATTCCATTTAACATTTACCAATTAACATTAAAAATTATTAAGCATTAATCATGGAATTAAACATTCAACAATCAACATTCAACACTCAAAATAATACCAAAGGTATTATTTTGGCCGGCGGCTCAGGCACTCGCCTTTATCCCATCACCATGGGAGTCTCCAAGCAGCTGCTACCGGTTTACGACAAACCGATGATTTACTATCCGCTGTCGGTATTAATGCTGGCGGGCATTCGTGAGATTTTGATCATTACCACCCCAGAAGATCAAGCCAGTTTTCAACGCTTATTGGGTGATGGCAGCCAGTTTGGTATTGCCCTTGAATACGCGGTGCAAGAGTCACCTGATGGCCTGGCACAGGCCTTTATTATTGGTGAAGAATTTATTGGCGATTCCTCAGTTTGTTTAGTATTGGGCGATAATATTTTTTGGGGGCAAGGCTTTCGACCTAAGTTGCAACAAGCGGTTGCTAATGCCAATAACGGCCAAGGGGCAACCGTGTTTGGCTATCAAGTTAAAGATCCTGAGCGTTTTGGTGTGGTCGAATTTGATGATAATAAACGCGCCATTTCCATTGAAGAAAAGCCAAGCCAACCAAAAAGTAATTTTGCTGTCACTGGGCTGTATTTTTACGATAATCAGGTCGTAAAACTGGCCAAAGAGGTTCAGCCTTCAGCGCGTGGTGAGCTAGAAATTACTTGTCTTAATGAGATGTACTTAAAGCGTAATCAACTTAATGTTGAATTACTCGGTCGTGGCTACGCTTGGCTGGATACCGGCACTCATGAAAGTCTATTAGAAGCCGCGCAGTTTGTGGAAACGATTGAAAAACGCCAAGGCTATAAAGTGGCTTGTCTAGAAGAAATCGCTTATAGCCAACAGTGGTTGTCTACAGAACAAGTGTCAGCGCGTGCAGAGTTGATGGCTAAAAATGGGTATGGGCAGTATTTACAATCATTAATAAAAATAATATAGAATAGAAATAATATGTATATAGCTAATTCAAACGTAATTAAAATTTTTGCAACTGGACTCAAAGGTTTAAAAACCGTACACGGAATTAAAGAGAAAACAGAAAAAATTATAGTTGTTATTGGCAGAGATAGAAATGTTTTAAATGATTATTCAGAAGAGATTTTAGATTTTTGCAAAATAAACAACATTCAGTATACATATGATTCATTAGACAATGATTTGGATTTTGGGCTTGCGATAGCAGCAGGCTGGCAGAAAATGATCTATGATATACCATCTGACTCATTAATTGTTTTCCATGATTCATTGTTGCCTAAATATAGAGGTTTTAATCCTTTAGTTACGGCATTATTAAATAAGGATGATTATATAGGACTTACAGCTTTAACTGCTGCTGAAAGCTATGATTGTGGTAATGTAGTATATCAAGTTAAAATCCCTATCTCATATCCAATTTTTATCGAAGATGCGATTAGCAATATTGCTTGTGCTTACTATGATGTTGCAAAAATAATTTATGAATTATTTGTTGAAAATAAATTAAAGGGTGTTCCTCAGGATGAGAATAAAGCCACTTATAGTTTATGGCGAGATGAAGAAGATTATTTAATTGATTGGTCATCAACTTCTGAAGAAATATATTTGAAAATTAATACCTTGGGGTACCCATATCTAGGTGCCTCAAGCTTTGTAAATAATGAATTAGTTAGAGTTAAAAGAAGTACACTGGTAAATGATATTGTTGTAGAAAATAGAACACCAGGGAAAATTATTTTCTTTGCTGATGGGAAGCCTGTAGTTGTCTGCGGAAGAGGCCTTCTAAGGCTCGATGAAATTGAAAATAGCCGTGGGGATAAAATAAAAATAACCAAAATGAGAACAAGGTTTAAATAATATGATTCCGTTCAACAAACCATATTTACATGGTCAAGAGCTTATAAATATAGCTCAAGTGATTAGATTGGGCAAAATCTCAGGTGACGGTGAGTTTACTAAAAAATGTCATGAATTTTTTGAGCAACGTTATCATTTCAAAAAAGCATTAATGACTACATCGTGTACTGATGCCTTAGAAATGGCAGCTATTTTGCTAGATATTCAGCCTGATGATGAGGTAATTGCTCCATCTTACACTTTTGTTTCTACCGTCAATGCCTTTGCCTTACGCGGTGCAAAAATAGTTTTTGCTGATAGCTATGCAGATCATCCTAACATTGATCCTCAGCATATCGAGAAGCTGATTACACCAAAAACAAAAGCGATTGTTGTTGTTCATTATGCTGGTGTTGCTTGTGATATGGATACCATTATGGCATTAGCTAGCCAATATAACATTCCCGTAGTAGAAGATGCAGCGCAAGCGATAGATGGATATTACAAAGGTCGTCCGCTTGGTAGTATTGGCACCTTTGGTACATTTTCATTCCACGAAACTAAAAACATTATTGCAGGAGAAGGTGGTCTTCTCGCGATTAATGATGAAAAATACATTCAGCGTGCTGAGATAATCCGTGAAAAAGGGACTAACCGTTCGTCTTTCTTCCGTGGTGAAGTAGCCAAATATGGTTGGGTAGATATCGGTTCATCATTTTTACCATCCGATATTATTTCCGCGTATCTCTATGCTCAGCTTGAGAATATTGATGATATTCAAGCAAGGCGTAAAGCGATTTGGCAACGGTATTATGATAATTTGAGTAACGTGTTAACTGGTTCAGGCATTGAGTTACCGTCAGTTGCAGATTATTCGACCAATAATGCTCATATGTTTTATTTGGTGTGTGAAAGCCTTGAGCAACGTAGCGCGTTAATTCAATTTTTGAAAGATAATGGTATATATGCCGTTTTCCATTATTTGTCATTACATCAAAGTGAATATTATCAAGCTAAATATAGTGGAAGTAATTTGCCAAACTCTGACCGATTTACAGACGCCCTGGTTAGGCTACCTTTGTTTTATGAGTTAACGGTTGAACAGGTTGATTATATTTGTAGTGTAATTTTAAACTTTGTTAAAACTCTTTAAAAATGAACGGTTTTATTAATCAAAAGTATATAAAGAGTTTAATATTTTGAACGTTAAAAAAGTTATACAATTCTCGATAGGTCCTATCGGAGCTGCCGCATTAAGTCTAATCACGTTACCTTTTGTAGCGTGGTTTTTTAGTGTTGAAGATGTTGGCCGTTTAACCATGCTGCAAGTAACATTAGCTTTAAGTGTGTCATTGTTTAGCCTAGCCATGCATCAAGCTTATGTACGTGAGTATCATGAAGAGGATGATAAAGCTGCATTATTTAAACATGCAGTTTTACCTGGCTTAGTTGTTTTAACTCTGTTCTTATTAATCATACTGCTTTCACCATGGTCAATTTCTAAATTATTATTTGATATTGATTCCACTTTACTGACTTGGTTACTAATTTTTGGTATCTATTGCAGTTACTTTATTAATTTTTTCGCTCATGTTGTACGTATGGAAGAGCGTGGGTTGGTTTTTTCAGCAACCCAAATCCTCCCTAAACTGCTATTACTGATTTTTATTGGCTTTATATTCTTTCTTAATTTAAGGGCTGAATTTCAAACACTGATGCTAATGAATGTACTGGCCGTCGGAAGTTCGGTAACTATTTTTGCATGGTGGACCAGATCAACGTGGTTACCCGCTATACTAAAACCGCTTGATCGTGAACTCTTATACCGAATGTTAACCTTTAGCTTACCACTTGTTGCTGGCGGTATTGCTTACTGGGGTTTGACAACTATGGACAGGTTCTTTTTACGTAGTTTTTCAGGTTTTGAGGAGTTAGGAGTCTATGCTTTGTCGGTATCACTTGCTGGAGCAGTATCAGTTATCTCAACAATATTTTCAAATCTTTGGCATCCGATTCTCTACAAGTGGGTAAAAAACGGCGTTGATAAAGCAAAAGTATTAAACGTAATCGAATGCATGCTGCTTGCAGTCTGCTTAATTTGGTCTTTGGTTGGAATGCTCTCTTTTGTTTTGGTCTACTTTTTACCACCAGAATATTCAGCAATAGAATACTTAATCGTTGCCTGTATTGCTATGCCTTTATTTAAAATGCTATCGGAAACGACTGGTGTGGGTGTTGGTATAACTCGCCGCTCTGCTTTCTCTATGCTAGCTTCAATATTGGCATTTTTGATTAATGCAACATTAAATTATATCTTAATACCTGATCTGGGCGCATCTGGTGCAGCAATTGCTACTCTACTAGCCTTTTTTACTTATTTCGTTGTAAGAACAGAAGCAACGGCAAAGCTATGGTGGAGTTTTCCTAGATTTAAACTTTATCTAATTGCTATTTGCTATATGACATTAACAATTTTTATGGTTATCAATAAGGCACGCCTTGACTATTTGATAATGGCTTGGTTTTTATTGTTTTTATTAGTGGTGATTTGTTATGGTGGCAGATTTAAGAAAATCACACTAGAAATGAAGAAAGTTATCAAAGGTTTATAATATGTTGTTTATATATGGTGCATTACCAGTCGGTGGTATTGAAACTTTTTTCGTAAGAATGGCAAAAGAGCGATTTAAAAAAAAATTACCCACTTCCATTTTATTATTGTCTAAACCAGAGCAGAGTAATGATGAGTTGATTTCAGAAATAAAAAAATACGCAAATGTGATTTTTCCTGAGGATGTTTTCTATGGTCCTTCTTTGTTTTCTCGTCGATTTCCACTTCTTTCTCCATTAAAGCGTAAAATAACCTTAGAAAAATTAAAAGATGTTGACCAAATCCACGTTTTTGATGGTATGCACGCTATGCTTGGCTATCGAATCGCAAAAGAACTAGACAGAAACACTCCCATCACAATTGGTTTTTATCACTATATAAAATATTTATGGGGCGGGGATAGAGTAGCTTGGCATGAAAAAGTAAATAGAAGTTTTATATTTAACTATCTACCCGATGAGTCGTTATTTTTCTTCTCTGAAGGTAATCGTAATCTCTACAGAAAGCATAAAAAAAAATCATTTGATAGATCTAATACATTTAGGCTAGGTGTTATCGACAAAAAGGAGGTAACGCTTATAGGTAATTTAATAGCGCCACTGAAAATTGTAGCTATTGGACGATTGGTTGAATTTAAAACCTATAATTTTTATATGGTAAATGTTATCAAAAATCTAATTGAGAGAGGAATTGATGTTAAGTTTGATGTCTATGGAGACGGTCCTTTAAAGCAGGAAATTCAAGAAAAAATAAATAAATTCAACTTGCAAGACAACTTTTTTTTAAAAGGAACCTTAGACTATTCAAGTTTTGACTCAACTGTATCGCACTATGATTTATTTATTGGTAGTGGTACGGCAATTATTCAAGCCTCATCATTAGGAGTACCGTGTATTACTGGTGTAGAGAATATGATAGAACCAAAAACATATGGGTATTTTTGTGATATATACCAGCATGAGTATAACTTGAAAGGATTAGAGCTGCCGCTTTTTAATGTTGAAGATATCATATGTGAATACATCCGCATGTCCAATGTTGACAGAAAACGCTTAAAAGAAAAACATCTTGACTGTATTGATCCGTTTACCAATGAAAGCTGTCAAAAGTCAATGGATTCGTTGAAAAATATTGAAATGCCAGCATGCGAGTTCAAGTTTAACCGCTGGGTTTATGAATTATCTCGAGTGGCTGACAGGATAAATATGAAATTTAATCGTAGGCATCCTAGACGTACACAATTTGAAGATTTTAGAAATATAAATGAAAAGTGACTTGGTATTTTTTTCTTAGTCTTTAAGTTTTATATCGGAAGTGAAAAATGAAAAAAATATTAAAGGAGATCGGATTTATCCGTAACCTCTACTTTTGGCTTCGATTTGTTTATAACAACAAGTATATTCCTAACTTTAAACAGCCAAAAACATACAATGAAAAAGTTAATTACCGTAAGAGAAATGCTAATCATCCATTATTTAGTGTCTGTGCTGATAAAATAGCCGCCAAAGAGTATGTGGCTGAGAAAATAGGTGAACAGTATATTATTCCTAATTTATATACAGGCAGCAGTATCACACTAGAGCAAATACAAGCTTTGCTAACTGAACATGGTGATTGCCTACTCAAAGCGAACCATAACTCTGGGCCTGTGTATTTATTAACAACGGATATGAGTCAAACTGAGCTTAAAGCGGCATGTGATGATGTTAACCACCAGCTAACTATCGATTTTGGTAAATATCAAAATGAACCTTGGTATAGCGAGATCAAACCTCAGATTTTAGTCGAAAAACGCATCTACCCAGAGGAAGGTGAAAAGGATTTAAAAGATTATAAATTCCATATGTTTAAGCAAGAAGATGGGACTTTTAAAATATTATTAGAGGTTCATTTTGGTCAAGGTTATAATCACACAATTAGCTATTTTGATGAAGAACTGAATTGGTTGCCTTTAACCATTGAATATCCTAATATTATTACTAAAATAAAAAGACCAGTTAATTATGAAATAATGTTAGAGAAAGCAAAACAATTAGCAGATGAATTTACTCATGTTCGAGTTGATTTTTATAATGTTTCTGGAAATATTTATTTTGGTGAGTTGACTTTTGCAAAAACTAGCGGTGGTGCTATTTTTATGCACAAAATGTTTGATCTTTGGATGGGAAACCTTTGGCATGGTGATCCAGCGAAATAAAAATGACAATGTCAACTAGATAACACATATGTTATATATTTTATTAAAGGTTAAAGTATGACACCATACTTGGTTGTTTTTGGTTGGCTTGCTTTTTGTTCAGTTGCTCAAAATACAAAGCAATTTTCTTATCTAAAACCATTTTTTTTTATATTATCTTCCTTACTATTAATTTTTTTTGCAGGATTTAGAGGGGCTGGAGTTGGTGCTGATGATTGGAACTATATTATAAAGTTCTTGGAGGTGCCAGATATAAGTTATTGGTTCACTGGAGAGTTTACATACTCTTTTTCCGAGACTTGGATGGAGCCTGCTTATATTGCTTTAGGGGCAATTATTCGTTTGTTTACATCAAACTATACATATCTATTTTTAGTCGTTTCGCTATTTTCAGTAGGTATTGCATCTTATAATTATTACAGTTTTTCAAAATATGTATTCTTGGTTTTAGTTTTGTTTTTTGTTCACACATATTTATATCGTGATATTAATCAAATTCGTGCGGCTATAGCCGCTGCTATTGGTCTTTTTTTAATACCACAAATTTATCACAGGCAACATTTTAAAATAATATGTACGATATTCTTGGCAGGGGCATTTCATATGGCTTCGCTATCATATTTTTTAGTGTATTTTATTTCATTTTTAAAGCTCACTAATAAAAGGTTATTTGTTGGATATGTTATTTCAATAACCTTGGGTCTTTTAGGCGTAAGTTCGTTATTACTTAGTGTTTTACCTAACTTAGGTCATGTTACCACTAAGCTTACAGGTTATGCTAATTCAGGTTATGCTGAAACGGTATCGCTATTAGATATAACCAATATAAAAAACAGTTTTATTTTATTATTGTCTGTAGCGCTAAGATCACGAATTAAAGATAAAGTTATTTACTTTGATACCATGTTGTTGTTTTATTTCCTTGCCGTTACTTGGCGGATTGCCTTCAGTGACTTTGGTATATTTGCAGCTCGAGTCGCAACATTTTTTAGTATCGTTGAAGTGCTTTTAATCCCAGCTTTAATTTATGCATTCAGGCAAAAGTTCATCATGACTATCTTTATTCTGCTGTATGCTTTTCTGACATTGTATTTGAATCTATACTTCAAAGAAGGTCGCTTTCCCTATGAGATTTCAATAGTGTAATTTTATGAAAAAAATACTTTACATAGTTAGTACGTTAAAACGCTCAGGCCCTACAAACCAACTTTTTAATCTTATTAAAAATCTTGATAGGTCAGTTTTTGAGCCTTCGGTTGCTACACTGTCTCCTGAACCGGAAGATAGTCGGTGGAATGATTATGAGAAACTAGGGATAAATCTCTATTCATTAAATTTATCTCGTCTAGGTGGTATTTTATTTGCTAAACCAAAACTTAGAAATATAATAGATGAGATTAAGCCTGATATAATCCATACGCAAGGTATTCGAGCTGACAGTCTTTTATCTTCATTTTCATTAAATATTCCTTGGCTAATGACTTCTAGAAACTATCCTGTAGATGATTATCCAACAAAGTTTGGAAAACTAAAAGGTAGTATTATGGTAAAACAACATCTTTTAGCAATGGAACGCTGTGAAAATTTGGTTGCATGTTCAAAAACAATTCAAAAAAAACTAAATGACCATGGCTTGAAATGTTTCGCAATTCAAAATGGAGTAAGCTCTCTAGAAGTTAACAAACTAGATGTTGATCTATATTCGAATTTATCGCGTCCAATTTTCGTTTCAGTAGGTAGCTTAATTCCAAGGAAAAATATGGAACTACTGATTTCAGTATTCTCTAAATTGCCAAACGATACCCGAGGTAGTTTGGTAATATTAGGAGATGGTCCTTTAATGGATAGTTTGAAAGCAAAAAATGTTAATGGTGTTCATCTCCTTGGAAATGTAAATAATGTACCTGACTATCTCGCAGGAGCAGATTATTTCCTTTCATCTTCTTTGTCTGAAGGACTGCCGAACACTGTACTTGAAGCATTGTCGGCAGGTTTACCCGTCATCCTTTCCAATATTGAGTCACACTTAGAGATTGCTTGTGAGTCATCGTCTGCTTGTAAAACGTTTACTCTGAATTATGGTGAGGCTTCTTTAGCAAAACTCATGGGGCAAGTTAATGAGCTGTTTGATGAACATTCTGTTATAGAGGCAAAAAGAATTGCTAATGAAGTCTTTTCAGCAAAGAGCATGTCTCAAAAATATCAAGATTTTTATAAAACTCTATTGGAGGGTAAATGAGTACTTATAGCGGCTTAGAGCGTCACATTGCTAGAGTTCTTGCAAAGTTCCCTGCCATTAAACAATTTGTGAAATTTTGTTATTCACGGATTATTTATAGTAAAAATAAGAAAAATTACCGTTATCGTACAACCTTTGAGCCCATTTCTTATTGTAATAAAATGCACGATAGTTTTTTCGGTTATTATGATAAATGTCCTGAAAATAAACAAGGGTTGATCTTGGCTCTTTCTTCTAAACAGTCTACGAGTGAATTACCTGCTACCAATCAAAATGTTAATTTACATATTTTTGGTAATGAAAATCAGATTATTTTTAAGCTGCCTGTAAAAGCTCACAATTGGCAACAAGGCTGTCGTGCTCATTGGTTAACAGATGATCTTTTTATTTACAATGATTTTGATGAAAAAAATCATAACTATGTAGCACGCGTTTTCTCAATTAAAGAAAATAAAGAAGTGACATGCTTCGATAAACCTGTTCAGGACTCATACAAAACGGATTATTTTATATCTCTCAATTATCAACGTTTAATGACACTGAGACCCGATTATGGTTACCGTAATCTGCCAACGTTAAATAATGATGAGCTAAATGAATGCGAGAAAGACGGATTATGGCGTATCGATTTCGAAACAGGTAAGTCAGAGCTGCTGATTTCAATCGCGGATGCACGCAACGTGAAGCCACGAGATGAGTTCGATGCAGCAGTACATAAGTTTAATCATGTTATGATCTCTCCTAATGGCGAGAGATTTATATTTATGCACCGCTACTTAATAGGTAAAAGGCGTTTTGATCGTTTGTTCTTAGCTGATGCCAAAACGGGGGCACTGAAATTGTTAAGTAATTTCGGTATGGTGAGTCACTGTTTCTGGGCAGATGATAATACTGTACTTGGGTATATGCGTGGCCCAGAAGAGAAAGATGGGTACTGGCTATTAGACGTTGATACTAGAGAGTTTACGCCTTTTGCTCATGAGGTTTTATCGAAATATGGTGATGGTCACCCTCATGTCGTTGGAGATTGGTTTATCACAGACACTTACCCAGACAAAGCAAGAATGCAACACCTTCTACAATGTAACTGGAAAACCGGTGAAGTTAAGCACGTTGGCGAATTTTTCCACGGTTTTCAATTTTCAGGAGAAACCCGCTGTGATTTGCACCCAAGGTTAACACCAGACGGCAAAGCGGTTTATTTTGATTCGGTATTTACGGGTGAACGTAAGCTATATCGGATGGAGCTACTATAGTGGATTTTTCGGTACTGCTGTCTGTCTATAAGGCGGAAACCTCACTGTTTTTACAACAGGCAATAGAAAGTATTTATCATAATCAAACGCTTAAGCCATCACAGGTAGTGATTGTAAAAGATGGTTCTTTACCAGCACAGCTTGAAGAAGTATTAGATCGTTATCAATCCGAACTTCAAGAAACATTAACGATGGTTTCGCTGCCAAAGAATGTTGGACTAGGCGCTGCACTTAATGCAGGTTTAGCACATTGTCGATATGAACTAGTCGCCCGCATGGATACAGACGATATCGCTATGCCGGAACGTTTTGCAAAACAAGTCAAGTTTATGCAGCAAAACCCCAATGTCATCGCTTGTAGTGGCGTCATTGAAGAATGGGATTCGGCATTTACAGAACAGTTAGGTTGCCGAAAATTACCACAAGAGCATAATGATATTGTAAAGTTTGCCAAGTCTCGCAGCCCGTTGAACCACCCAGCCGCTATGTTTAGAAAAGCTGCAGTAGTTGAAGTTGGCGGGTATCCTCCTTTACGAAAAGCACAAGATTACGCTTTATGGAGCTTGCTAATCGTCAATGGCGCTCAGTTAGCAAACTTACCCAGTGTTCTATTAAAAATGCGGTCAGGTGATGAAATGATGGGAAGGCGGGGGCTAGATTATTTTAAACATGAATATCAGTTACTTCAGTTTCAAAAGGAAATAGGCTTTCTTTCTTATTTTGAATTTATTAAAAACGTCATGATTAAATTTATATTACGTTCATCTCCTCTTTTTGTTAAGAAGGTAGCTTATAAGTTTTGTCGATAAATGCCTGTAACAAATGTGCGCATAACTATTCCTAGAGAGTTAACTAGCTCTTGGTTGATTTTTCATCTACTATAAGCACTCTAATTGAGTGACTCTACTATAAATAATTTACTATTACTTACTATAGAAACAACGTCATGAACAACAACACAACCATATTGATACATAAGTATCAGGCTACCGAATATTATGTTCAACCTCATACGGCAAATTCTGCTTTGGATGAACTTTCATTAACAGATCAAGCCATGCCTCAAAATACCGTTTATGTCTATTGTCCTGATAGTGATGTAGCCAAGATAGAGCATTTATCGGCACGTCATCCATCATTGCATATGATTATTAATGATTACTCTCTTCGTGATTTCAAACACAAAACCTTATGCCACTTTAAAAGCTCTGAATTGCAACCAGAGCAACAAAGCTTTTTGATTGCCGCAACGGAGCTTGGCGGCTGGGTTGAGCCTTTGGTGAGCTTTTGTGACCGCAAGCTCGGTTTTACCGAACTTGAACTGCTGCATAGTGGGTATTTTTTACATCAAAAGGCGTTCTCTATTTTGACTAACCGTAAAAACGGTTGGGAGAAGCGGTTTATCGATTTACTCTTTGTGTTTGCATTATCCTTGGTGGCTATACCCGTGGGCTTGATCACTGCGCTACTCATTAAACTTGAATCGCCAGGCCCAGTGTTCTTCAAACAGAAGAGAACGGGGCAATATAACCGCGAATTTGAAGTGATTAAGTTCCGATCTATGCGCAATGATGCGGAGAAAAACGGGGCGCAATGGGCAACACAAAACGATGCACGGGTAACAAGAGTGGGCAAATTTATTCGAAAAACTCGGATTGATGAGTTACCACAATTAATCAATGTGTTAAAAGGCGAGATGTCTATGGTTGGCCCAAGACCAGAGCGTGAAGTTTTCATTGCCGATCTTGAAAAAGCCATCCCTTATTACCGTTTTCGTCATGCTGTTAAACCAGGAGTGACAGGCTTGGCTCAGGTTAAATATCCTTATGGTGCTTCACTTGAAGATGCGATGTGGAAGCATAAATACGATATTTACTACATAAAGCATCAAAACTGGAAAATGGAAATTAAGATCCTTTTATTGACAGTCAAAACAGTTCTATTCGGTATGGGGCGATAACCCGTACCTTAGAGATGGCGTTTGTTGCACAATACGTCTGCGCGAGGAGGACGAACGTGAGTGGGTATCTTAGAGCTTTAAACCTTATAGTCTCTAATTCGTTTGCATCCCCCCGCCCTGCGGGCAACCCTCAAGAGGGGAATGAAAACCACCGTGGTTTCTGCCCCGTAAAGTTTATATCTCCGGTATATTTTCGGCACCACCCACCCCGCGTAGGCGGGAATCCATACGTAGTGTTAGTTAATGCTGTGGTTATCACGGATCAGTCCGCCAAAGTCAGCGATGAATTAATCGCAAAATTAGCCATTTAACGCTAAATCAAATTCCCCTCTAGGGAGGGGTGGCAGGCGCAGCTTGACGGGGTGGGTTTTCTCTAGGCACTATAACCTTTTATATCTTCAAACCAGGAACAAACAATGAAAATTGCAGTAGCAGGTACTGGCTATGTTGGTCTTTCCAATGCCATGTTATTAGCCCAGCATCATCAAGTGGTGGCGGTTGATATCGTTGAACATAAAGTCACCATGTTAAATCAAAAGCAATCGCCAATTGTCGATGCAGAAATTGAACACTTTCTCGCTCATAAGCTGCTTAGTTTTGTTGCTACCTTAGATAAGCAGCAAGCCTATCAAGATGCCGAGTTTGTGATTATTGCCACACCCACCGATTATGACCCGCAAACTAACTACTTTAATACCAGCTCGGTTGAGGCGGTGATCCGCGATGTGATGGCGATTAATCCACAGGCGGTGATGGTGATAAAATCGACCGTACCTGTGGGCTACACAGCACGGATTAAACAAGAGCTCAATTGCGATAATATCCTCTTCTCTCCTGAGTTTTTACGTGAAGGCAAAGCGCTGTACGATAACCTGCACCCATCACGAATTATTGTCGGTGAGCGCAGCGAAAGGGCACAAGTATTCGCCAATTTGTTGCTTGAAGGGGCTGAAAAGAAAGACGTTGCTGTACTGTTTACCGATTCTACCGAAGCTGAAGCGGTGAAGCTGTTTTCGAATACTTATTTAGCCATGCGTGTGGCTTACTTTAATGAGCTAGATTCTTATGCCGAGGCCAATGGTTTAGATGCGCGTCAGATCATCGAAGGTGTAGGCTTAGACCCTCGTATTGGCAGCCACTATAATAACCCGTCATTCGGTTATGGTGGTTATTGTTTACCGAAAGATACCAAGCAGTTACTTGCCAACTACAGCAGTGTGCCCAATAACATCATTGGTGCGATTGTCGAGGCGAACCGTACCCGTAAAGATTTTGTGGCTGATTCAATCATCAAGCGCCAGCCAAAAGTGGTGGGTATTTACCGTTTGATCATGAAAGCCGGTTCAGATAACTTCCGCGCATCGAGCATTCAAGGCATTATGAAACGGATTAAAGCCAAGGGTATTGACGTGGTGGTTTATGAGCCGGTACTCGATGAGCCGGAGTTTTTCCATTCACGGGTGATTAAAGATTTAAACGAGTTTAAACAAACTGCGGATGTGATTGTCTCTAACCGTATGGTGGAAGAGTTGGCGGATGTGGTCGATAAGGTTTACACCCGTGATTTGTTTGGTAGTGATTAGGGAAAGCAGGTCCTAGGGAAGAGCAGGTCCTAGGGGAAAAGCAAAATCCAAGAACCTAGAACCCAGGACCTAAAACCTAGTATCTAAAACCTAGTATCTAAAACCTAAAACCTAACTCCACCATTATTTTCGAGACTTAAACATGAAATATCTAGTTACTGGTGCCGCTGGCTTTATTGGTAGCGCCACCGTTAAAAAATTAACTGAACAAGGCCATCATGTGGTTGGCATTGATAACATTAACGACTATTACGATGTTAATCTAAAACATGCCAGACTGGCGCGTATTGAGCACCCGCTATTTCGTTTTATCCAACTAGATATCGCTGATCGCGCTGCCATGGCGCAGCTTTTCGATCAAGAGATGTTTGAGCGCGTGATTCACCTTGCCGCGCAGGCAGGGGTGCGTTATTCACTCGAAAATCCTCATGCGTACGCCGATTCAAACCTAGTCGGTCATTTGAATATTCTTGAAGGTTGCCGACAAAATAAAGTGGGCCATCTAGTCTACGCTTCGTCCAGCTCTGTGTATGGCTTAAATGCTAAAGTGCCTTTC
The DNA here is from genome assembly GCF_030851525.1 of Vibrio sp. 2017_1457_13. NCBI lineage: Bacteria > Pseudomonadati > Pseudomonadota > Gammaproteobacteria > Vibrionales > Vibrionaceae > Vibrio > Vibrio sp. 2017_1457_13. The sequence continues at coordinate 78,693 of NZ_VHTA01000010.1, read as the reverse complement.
GCGACTTCTGACTCGGTCGATCACCCGGTTTCTTTGTATGCGGCCACTAAAAAATCTAATGAGCTAATGGCGCACAGTTATTCGCACCTTTACGATATTCCGACCACGGGGTTGCGCTTTTTTACTGTCTATGGTTCTTGGGGGCGTCCTGATATGGCTCCATTTATCTTTACCAAGAAGATTTTAGCGGGCGAAACCATAGATATTAATAACCATGGTGATATGTGGCGTGATTTTACCCATGTTGACGATATTGTTGAGGGCGTAGTACGCATTACGGATGTGCTTCCGGCTCGCAATGCGGCTTGGACGGTAGAATCTGGCACGCCAGCGACCAGCTCAGCCCCTTACGCGATTTATAATATCGGTCATGGCTCGCCAATTAATTTGATGGAATTTGTCAAAGCGATTGAAGACCAACTGGGGATTGAAGCCAAGAAAAACTTCCGTGGTATGCAACCAGGGGATGTGTATCAAACTTACGCCGATACCGAAGATTTATTTACTGCTACAGGTTATCGCCCACGTATTGGTGTCAAAGAGGGTGTGGCGGAGTTTATTAATTGGTATCGCGAGTTTTATAAACTATGAGGTCCTAGGTTAAAAGCAGGTCCTAGGTCCTAGGGAAAAGCAGGTCCTAGATAAAAACTAAAACTTGGATCCCCCGCCTGCGCGGGGATGACGAACGTGAGTGGGGATGACAATGGTGAGTGGTGTTTTTCTTAGGATCTAGGACCTATAAACTTTATCATCATTAACCATTAACCATTAACCATTAACCATTACCCATTAACCATTACCCAGTAAGTTATTATTATGATTAAAAAATGCTTATTTCCTGCCGCTGGCTACGGCACCCGCTTTTTACCTGCCACCAAATCAATGCCTAAAGAAATGATGCCGGTTGTCAACAAGCCCTTAATTGAATACGGCGTTGATGAGGCCATTCAGGCGGGGATGACCGACATGTGTGTGGTCACTGGGCGTGGAAAAAATGTCTTAATGGACCACTTTGATAAAAACTATGAGTTAGAGCACCAGATCAGTGGCACTAACAAAGAGAATCTATTAACCGGTATTCGCTCACTGATTGATGCGGCCAACTTTACTTATATCCGCCAACGTGAAATGAAAGGTTTAGGTCATGCAATTTTAACCGGCCAGCCTTTGATTGGTGATAATCCTTTTGCGGTGGTGTTAGCGGATGATTTATGTGTTAATCCTGAGCAAGGGGTATTAGCGCAAATGGTGGCTTTATATAACCAGTTTCGTTGCTCAATCATTGCCGTGCAAGAAGTACCTGAAGATGAAACTCATAAGTATGGCGTGATTGCTGGTGAAATGATCAAAGACGATATTTATCGAGTTGATACCATGGTTGAGAAACCTGAGCCAGGCACGGCGCCAAGTAACCTAGCGATTATTGGCCGCTATATTTTAACGCCGGATATTTTTGAGCTGATCGAGCAAACTGAGCCGGGTAAAGGTGGCGAGATTCAAATTACTGATGCGCTGTTAAAGCAAGCCAAATCCGGTTGTGTATTGGCCTATACGTTTAAGGGCCAGCGTTTTGATTGCGGCAGTGTTGAGGGCTACATTGAAGCGACCAATTACTGTTATGAAAATTTATATGGCGCTAAGGGTTAGTCTCGCACCTGCGCTCGTCACTTGGCGTTTTCGGCGGAATGGATCCCCGCCTGCGCGGGGATGAAGAACGTGAGTGGGAGCGTTTAATCAATCACTTAATGAATTTCACTTAACTTGCCCCTCACGGAAGTGAGGAGCAATCATTACCTACCACGGATTATTTTAATTCAGTCCAATAGTCCTTATTTGCTTCCAATAAATCATCCAAAATGGCTTTAGCCACTGAAGCACTAGGAATGGTGGCTGACAGTGTTAGTGCTTGCCATAGTTTTTGGTAAGAGCCTTCAACATGAGCTTGTACGGCCAGTTTTTCTACTGAAACTTGTTGATTCATCATACCTTTCTGGAACTCGGGAATAGCGCCAATTTGCAGCGGTTTTGCCCCAGTACTGTCGACAATACAAGGTATTTCTACCATAGCCGTTGGATCAAAGTTGCTGATCGCACCATTATTGGGAACAATCAGTAACATGCGCTCTTTAGTATTGAAGGCGATGGCTGTCGCAAGGTCGACGATGTAAGAAGCATGCTCTTCTACTTCGATAGTGGTATCAATCGCGGTACCATGTGCAATAATTCGGCGGCATTCGGTGAACACTTCTTTTTCTCTTCCATCCATCACTTCATTAGCTCGGGTGTATTCTTTATTTGAATGTTCCACCACGTAGTCTGGGAATAAATAGTATTTTAAATAGGTGTTTGGAATCGTCTCAGGATCTAGGGCGTAAACATCACGTACTTTAATAAACGTCTCTTTCCAAGATTCATCCGTATGTTGAGCACCATTGAGGGCACTTGGCGGTAAATAGCCGTGCTCTTTAATGTATTGTTTAATGCGTGGTAGTAAATCTTCCCCTGTTTTGCCATCTTTAAACTCTTTCCACCAACCAAAGTGGTTTAAGCCGTAATACATGACATCAAACTGTTTACGGTCTTGATAACCAAGAATTTCCGCGATACGGGTTTCGATACCAATTGGCATATCACAAATATTCAATACTTTTGAGTTTGGACGCATGACTCGACAAGCTTCAGCGACAATCGCTGCTGGATTAGAGTAATTCAGCATCCAAGCGTTCGGTGAATATTTTTCCATATAGTCAATTAATTCAATGACCGCTGGAATAGAGCGTAGGCCATAAGCGATACCACCTGCACCACAAGTTTCTTGTCCTACACAACCATGCTTGAGAGGGATCTTTTCATCTTGTTCACGCATGGCATACAAGCCAGCACGAATGTGCGCCATACAAAAATCAACATCGGTAAAGGCTTCTTTTGGATCCGTGGTGTAAGAAAACTCAATGTGCGGAGCCCGTTCTTTGAGCAAGATTTGACAAGCTTTAGCCACTACTTCTTGACGCTCGGCGAAGTTATCATAGAACTTTAATTGACGAATAGGGAAACGTTCTTGGTTTTCTAATAGCATCATCACGATGCCTGGGGTAAATGTTGAGCCGCCACCTGCAATAACGATAGAGAATTGCTTTTTCATGTTAAACCTCACTTTTAAATTAGTCTGTGTTTGTGTTGAGCATCGCCACATAGCGGCGCTCCTTTAAATCATGTTATTCATCGGTTATGTCGTATATGGGTGTATTCACTGTTGCTCTTTTGAGCTAACTTGCGGCAATGATGACTGAATCTGTGATTTCTTGTCTTTGCTGCATAATTCGTTCACAAGCCTCCCTGAGTTGCGGAACGTGTAAGCCAATAATCACTTGAATGGCGCAGCCGTTTTTGACTAGGTTCACAGCACCGTTTTCCATAAAATAGGTGGCGTTAGCAACTTGTTGTGGATCTTTGACTGTCACACGCAGGCGAGTCGCGCAATTACTTAAGTCAGTGATATTGTCTATGCCTCCAAGCCCTTCAATGGTTTGCATGGCTTGGACTTGTAGTGGTGTGGCTGATGAAGAGCCGTTGTCGACAATACCGTGTTTTTGGTTGAAGTCTTGTTTGGTGCGCAGTTTGAGTTCAGCGCCATCTCTGCCAGGTAACAGTACATTAAATTTAATGATTAAGTATTTGAAAGTTAAGTAATAAATAACGGTAAAGCTCAGTCCGATAGCGGTTTGGGTCACCATCATATAAGTATGGCTGCCAAGCAGTGGAATCCAATTGCCAGTGACGATTTCGATCAGTCCGCCTCCCATATTGCCAACGACACCGAACATATACATCACCATCGCCATGGTTCCAGCCAATAACGCATGAACAGCGAATAGCCAAGGAGCGATAAATAAGAAGGTGAATTCTAAGGGCTCGGTAATGCCAACAAACACCGCGGTTAAGGTGGCAGGGATCAGTAGCGCGGCTACTTTTTTACGATTTTCTGGTTTAGCGGTATGGTACATGGCAAGAGCTATACCGCTGCAACCGAAGACTTTAGAGTTACCATGTAAGGCGAAACCGCCAGCAGGGAAAAGGTCTTTAATCGCTTGGCTAGATTGATTAAAGGTTTCTAAGCCAGCAAACCAGTCGACATAAATTCCATTAGGGGTTGCAATATTACCGAAGACAAAAGGCGCATAAATAAAGTGATGTAGGCCAGTCGGAATTAAAATTCGTTCTAGGAAAGTATATAGCCAAACTCCAAATGCCCCTGAATTTACAAGAAAACCTTGTAAATCTAAGATACTGTGTTGAATAGAAGGCCAGATGTATAAGGTTAACCATGCGGCAGGTAGCATCATGCAGAAAGCAATGATTGCTACAAAAGCAGTACCTTGGAAAATGCCTAAATATGCCGGTAAGGGTTTATCAAAAAAACGGTTGTGCAACCCAGTGACGATGGCTGAAATAATGATCGCTCCGAAGATACCGGTATCTAAGGTTTTTATTCCGGCGATATCAGTCAGTCCGGATACCCCACCAATCGATTGTGAAAAGTCTACATCGAAATAAGCCCCCCACTGTAAGCCCATGGCATGAACGAAATAGTTAAAGGTAAGGTAGGAGACCATGACCACCAACACAGCACGAGCATGAGCCGTTTTTGCTAATCCTATCGGCAGACCAACCGCAAATAGCAGTGGCATATTGCGGAAAAGTGTCCAAGCTCCTTCTTCAATAATAAACAGTATCTGATAATACAGTCCGTCTGGATTCGCTAAATCTCCGACAAAAATTGGGTTTTTGAGTACGATCGTCAGGCCAACCATAATCCCAACAAAAGGAAAGAGCAGTACGGGGGTAAACATTGCCCCACCTAAGCGTTGTATTGCACTTAACATTGGAAAATCCCTCTAGTGTATTGATTTATGTGTCCCCAACTTCTTGGGAGATAATGGTAAATTGCCTTAAGACAGAGTTAATGTACCGATATGATATATATAGTACAAATATAGGATGTATTTATTGTGATCCTGGTAATAAAAAAACAAAGTGATCATTACAAGTTGTGATTTAGATATAAATATATAATGTATTAGTAGTTGCTGTGCATGAGTTCGAGCTAAAAGTAAAATCTACGAGTTGATAGGTATTTAATTTGTTACTTTTTGGTGTATGATGTTTTCTCGCTGGAGAGAGATAATGTTATATAAAAAAGTCATGTTGGCGCTAAAGCAGCGTATTGATTCAGGTGAGTTTCAAATTGGTGATAATTTACCGACCGAAAGCAAATTGGTTGAAGAGTACGCTGTTAGCCGAATTACCGTGCGTAAGGCCATAGATGAATTAGTGAAAATGGCGATGGTCGAAAAACGCCAAGGGGCTGGAACAACGGTAATTGGTCAAAGTATGACAGGTTCTATGTCTAATCTGCGTAGTAATCGAGAATACCTTGCTGAGTCGGGAGGAAAACTGAGTTATGAAGTTGATCAGTTTTCCTTGATAACGCCACCCGATCATGTCGCTCAGGCTTTAATGATCGATCGCAATGAAAAAGTCTTTTTTATTCGACGCTTTATGTACATTAATGAGGTGTTGTCGATTTACGAAGATTCTTATATGCCAGTGCGCTTATTTCCAGATCTTAGCCTGAATCATTTGAGAGGCTCTAAGTACTACTATCTAGAACAGATCTTAGGGTTGAAGATTGATGGTGCGATTCAAGATTTTGAAGCCATTTTACCCAATGAACATATGGCTCAATGTTTAACGGTTAGTGAACAAACACCATTATTGAAGTTAATTTCAGTAGGAAAATTAACGGACGGTCAGCTGTTTGAATACACTGAGATCGTCAGTAAGCCGAAGACTTACTCTTACAAACATTATTTAAAACGTTAGTCATTGATAGCATTAATCATAATGTGCAGCTTGCTGTTTGATGTCCACAGCCTAACGGAGTAGGTTTTAAACTAAGATCCTAGGAAGGGGATATCATCGTGCTTTTTAGTTCTGATTATCGATTATGGAATACAGGGACTTATGTTGTTGTCTCTGTACTCCATAACCAAGTTTTAAGTTATGTTCAGATCAGACCAAATAACCGCTGGAAAATTTCTAACGACAGTCTGAATGATAGAATATCTCATCGACCCAGCTTGGGTTGTCGATAAACGGGTTACGGTTATTTTGTATGTCATAAATTTTCTCGTTACGGTCACGTTCAAATTTATCAACGGGATCTTGCTGATGCCATCTGAGTAGCGTGCATAAATCACCAAGTTTAGTCGTAGGTGTATTGTATCCAGGGAGGAGGTCTAACTTTAGGTCATCATTATCGTTACCTTGATAACGTGTCGCCATATAAAACATCATCCGTGCAATATCACCTTTCACCTCATCACGAGGCTCAAAGGTTTGTTTACCGGTATCTTTTTTATTACCGACACTTGGTGATTCATTGGTCGCGACGCCACCTTCATAAAACTCAAAATTACCTCGTTCATTGTTCATTCCCTCATCTGCGGGGCGAATGTGATGAATATCGGTCTCAGCGTGTGAGCTGCTGCTCCATCTTCCTTGTGCTCTTGGCCAGACGTGTTCTCGGTTCCAATTATTTCGCCCTAAATCGCCTTGTCCTGTGCGTTGGGTTTTTAGTTGTGATCGTCCTGTATACAGTAAAATCACGTTGTCTGAGTTATATGGGTCTTCATCGGTGATCATTAATGCTCGCCAAACATCTGGTGTTTGAAGATTACTATTATCCGTATATTGCAGACGAATATGACCGGCGGAGACGATTGTATTCAAGGCGTGCTTTAATTCATCGCCCGTTTTTTCCAAGGCCGCATTATAGTAGCCATTAGGATTAAAAATATCCGAATTTTCAGGAGGCGTCGGTTTAGCATTGATGATGCAAGTCGAAGAAAATGGCTGCATCACATGAGGGTGATGAGCTTCAATATACTTGGCACTGGCATTAAAGCTAACCATTAAGGCGATGCACAATAGCTTTTTCATTATTTGTATCTCTTATTCTGATTCTGATGGAGTTTAAACGGCATTAGGCTTGTTGATTGCGTATGCGGCGTAACAATGGCAATAACAGTAAAAAACTGAACAAACCAAGGCCACCCCCACTGCTACTATTTTCAGCAGCATCAGGTTGTGTACCTGTCTCTGAATCATCACCAAGATCATTGTTTGAGCTAAGCGCTAGGTTTAGCGTCAAAAGGATCGGATCGTGGGAAGATGAGCGGTACCAATTGGTTTCGTCAAATGTCATCCCAGATTGATAATTTAACAGTGCAGATTGAGCTGAGTTAATTGACCAAGGTGCAGAATCGACGAATTTATCTCTCAGCGAAGTTGACATGAAAATATAGTCCACTCGACCTGATTCAGCGTTGCGTTCAATAGAATACCGTTCAGAGTTTCTATCTCGGATCGCAACAGCATCGACGTATGAATTTAGCTCCGTTGGGCTAAAAACGAGAGCTGCTTTTTCTTTTGGATAAGCGTGTAGGCTACCCAGAATTAACTGGTGGTCAGTTTTCTTACTCATCGCTTCAATAATTGCTTGGCTGGCTTGTTGGCGTAATTGGTCACAAGGAGTCGTTTGTTGAGTCGTGTCACCATGACAGTTTTGATCGCGATTGACTAGGTCAACAGCGGCCACAACTAGCTCTATGGGGTTTTCTTTAGAGTGAATGTTTAATGTTGCGATAACAGTCTCGTTCATGGAGATGCTTTGCTTGTCATCGCTTGGCATTGTTAATAATTCAAGATCATTTAACTTGAAAACAGAGGGCCGATAAAGAATATAACTTGCGGTTGGATTATTCCCTACGTAGTGATCTTGATTGCTGGCGTTCCATTTAGCGACTTGATAATGCTGTTTGTTCTCTTGGCCTTTATTGATTTTCGTTAGTAAATAATCAATAGCGGAGCCCTGTTCAAAACCGTTATTTTCGACTTGTAAGAGTGCAATTAGATCGGAATTCATAGTGTGAATGGCAGCCGTTAATTTTTTAATTTGTAAGTCAAGATCGGCTTGATCTTTAGCTCCACCAGTCACAAATCCAGTTTGACTATGATTATCGACCGCTGGATTGTTATTACCGTGAAGGTGGGAAATAAACAATCCTTCGGTATTGAAGGTGACAATTTTTATATTACCTTCATTAATGACGGGATCAGAGCTATTTATCTGTCGAGTGAATGACTCTGAATTGGCTTGTTTAGTGACATATAAACGATAATCAGAATGAGAGTAACCAATGATCCCCTCAATGTTCGAGGCTCGATCGCCAATTGAGATCAAATTCTGCTCAATACCGTTAGTGTTTTTTGCAAAATCGGGATACCAAACTATCGGTTGATGTTTGCTTCCTGTTTGGGTTGCTTCGACAACCAATCGTTGGTCTAGGTTACAATCGGCTTGACGGATCGCTTCATTACTGCCGGGTAAATGATTTTGATGAGGATGAATGTTAGGTTGTTGATAAGCTAGCACCATATTATAGCGCTGAGGGCCGGTATCGAAAGCAAAGCTACGTGAAACGTACATATTTGAATCATCGGTAAAGCGCACCAACATCCCTTCGTGGCGCTCAAGGGTTTCGGCGTAATAGCGATCAGATAGTAATCTGGTCACGGTTGTCGGTTCGATATTATGGCCGGACGATATTTTTGTGATATTACCAGTAGGGACTAACTGGGTTGAACCAAATTGCTCAATCACTTTTCCTGTAACAGTCACTTTATCGCCAATCGAATAGCCTTGTACGAGGCCCTGAACGAAAATAGCGTCAGAAGTCAGCGGGTTATTGTCACCAAATTCATCTTGTATAAAAAATCCAATTGGTAGATCCTTTCCAAGGTCGCTATTAGTTTGAATATGGGTAATCACGCCATTAACTCGAAAAACTTCATCAGATTCAAGTTTACCATTAGCTGGATCCGTATAAGGTGAGGCCCAACCGTCCCCTTGTAGATCCATGATAGTTGTATCTATAGCGGTGATTGGTGGGATCGTTGGTGGTATCTCTTGATTATCCAGTTTCGGTGGAGTGCCGATATGACTCCAATCGTTGATGATTCCTGTACTGTGCCAATGTTCAGGTTTAAAGGTGGTCGAGGATTGAACGTTAATTCTTCGTAATGATGTATCTTTATTAAAGTCTTCACGAATACCGAGTGTTCCAACAATATCAATCAGTTGCTGTTGATGAAATAAGCCAACAATATCGTCGCCATTAAAGGTTGTTACGCGAGTATCTTGTAGATCGGCCAGTGCTAATAATTCTGGATCTGCTTGAGAATGAGCAATTACATAGGTTTGTGAAGGCTGCATAACGGTAATAGGAAGACTGAGTGTACTACTGCTCCAGTCCTGTGCACCATTATGGGCAATTCTTAGCGTGTATTGTTCAAGATTGATATTTTCTTGACTAATATTAGTGAGTTCTATCGCTTTGTTGTTTCCTGAACCTTCAGTTGTTTCTGAAATGATTATTTGGCTATGGGCTGGTAATGCGCACATTATTGCAAGTGCGACTATATTTACTTTATTCATCATAAACTCATATCTATAAGCTGCAATTTATATCAATATTTTAAACGATACTAAAATTATCATTGTGATTAGTGTTGGACTTATAATATTTAAAAATGGTTAATCAGTTTATATATATGGATGATCACTAATTAAACATTAATTGTAATTATTTTTAACGATGTTTGTTTTTTGAGAGAGTTATCGTTTGCTTTTTGTTTTTATGCCTTTACATTTGAGTTTTATTTATTATCAAAAATAATGAAGGCTAAATTAGTTTTTAGAAAATCCCACTCTGTTACTATCTTTTCCTGCCAACTGCCTCGAATTTTCTTTTTCTCCCCATCTTGTTTTTTTATTCATTATGCTAGTGTTTGCTTATTGGGTTTGTGAATAAGGCAAAGGATATGCAAATACTTCATCATGGCGGTAAACATACTGTCACCGGTTCTTGTCACGAGTTGCGCGTCGATGGTGTAGCGGTACTGATCGATTGTGGGCTGTTTCAAGGTAAAGATGCGACAGACATTGAGTTGGATTTTCCGGTGGAGCATATCGATGCACTGATTGTGACTCATGCTCATATTGATCATATTGGCCGTATACCGTGGTTGCTTGCTGCCGGTTTTACCGGGCCGATTTATTGTACGCCAGCCAGTGCAGAATTGATCCCATTAATGTTAGAAGATGGGCTTAAATTGCAATTGGGCCTGAATCGCGGGCAAATTCAGCAAGTTTTGCAAACCATAAAACAACGGTTACGTCCTCTTTGTTATGGCGATTGGTTAACGATCGAGTGCCGTCGTCCGGAGTCCGCTACTCTTGAACTTCGTTTTCAACCTGCTGGGCATATTTTAGGTTCCGCTTATGTTGAGCTTCGTTTAGCTAACGGTGAAGTGGTAGTGTTTTCAGGCGATTTAGGGCCAAGCAATACTCCGTTATTACCTGATCCCCAATCACCACAGCACGCCGATTATCTTGTCATTGAGACAACGTATGGTAACCGTAATCATGACGATGTGGCTGGTCGCGCTGAGAAGTTACGCGAAATCATCCAACGCTCATTAGAAAATGGCGGCACGATTTTGATTCCCGCCTTCAGTGTTGGCCGTACCCAAGAGCTATTGTTTGATATTGAACGCTTGATTTTTGAGCACAAAATTGATGCCGATCTGCCGATTATTCTTGATTCACCGATGGCTCAACAAGTCACCCAATCGTATCGCCGCTTCAAAACACTATGGGGAGAAGAGGCCAAGCAGCGTTTAGAGATGCATCGTCATCCGCTGGTTTTCGATCAGTGCATACAAATTAGTGATTATCGTACTCATCAGGCGCTAGTCAATCGTCTCGCCTCAACCGGTGCGCCCGCGATTGTGGTTACCGCATCGGGGATGTGCCAAGGCGGACGAATCGTTGAATATTTAAAAGCCTTGCTTGGGGATGAGCGTACCGATGTGATTTTTGCAGGGTTTCAAGCGCAGGGAACCCTAGGTCGAGCCATTGCCGAAGGCGAAAAATCGATTTGTATTGATGGAGAAGAGATTGATGTGAAAGCCAGTATTCATGTCATATCGGGGTACTCCGCCCACGCGGATCAATCTGAATTACTCGCGTTTATTAAAGGCATCGACCAACCACCACAGGAAATACATTTGATTCACGGTGAACGTTCAGCTAAGCAAGGTTTTGCTAAAGCGTTGGAAATTATCGGTTATAGGGGAGAGGTTAGAATTTAGATATAACATTGGAGTGTGGGGTACACAAGCTTCCGGATCCTAGGGGCCGTAAATTTCGTTTACTATTCTGTTGTATACGGTATTCAGATCTTGGCCGCTGATTTTTTGAGTCTATGTAATGATCTTCATTATTGGTTCTAGGTTTTCGTTTATCATAGAACCTAGATCCTTCGGTCCTTTATGTTTCGTTTCAACTTTCATTTCATACTAAATTCACAATTAAATTGTTCTGATTTATTCATGTGGCCTATAATTTAACATTGAGCATACCTGTAACTAATGGTAAGGGTTTGTGACTGAGCAGGCGGGTGGTCTGTTCTATGGATAACCTCATAATATAGGAATACATGGAATGAACAGAACGTTATTAGCAACGGCTATTCTTACTTCCATTGCCTTGGTTGGCTGTGGTGGTGGAAGTAGCAGTTCCAAAGTGACTCCTGAGAGTCAATCAAAAGTCTCTGGTGTGGTGAATAAAGGTTTAGTTCGCGATGGTTTAGTGAAAGTTTGTGTGGCTAGTGCCGCCAATGTTACTGAACAGCAATGTCCGAATGACGATGTGCTAGGTAGCACTAAAACCGATGAGCGTGGTCAATATACTTTCAGTGGCTTGCCTCAAAATAGAGCGCTACTGTTTGTGCTGACCTCACATGATGATCCTGACATTATCACGCAAATGAAGTGTGACTATCAGGCTTGTCTTGATGAGGGTAAAACCCTCGGTGAGTGGATGGATGTTGATAATGATTTTAAACTCATCTCGATTCTCGCCTCTGATGCAGACTCAATAACCGCCCACATGACCAGTATCACTGATGCGATCGCTAAACATACTATTCGTGCCTCACGCGGCAGTGAAGAAGTCAACCTTGACGTGATAAATAGTAGCCGCAGTGTGATGGCTCAATTATTCGGGCTTGATGCACAAAAAGTGATGTCGTTAGGTGCTGTCGATTTAACGGACGCGGCGGCGATACAAGCTGCAGCGGATGCTGGTGATGTTGAGTCTCTCAAAGTTGCTGCGCTGTCTGCAGCATTTGCAGATACAAAACCGAATTTAGATAATTTATTTACGCTGGCTGATAATCTAATTAGCTCAGTGGATGGTGAAGAGACCAATACTTGGGAAGAGGAGCGTAAAGCTTTACTAACCGGTGCTTCTTCAGTCATTAATACTGTGGTTACTGAACTTTCTAAAGATGAAAATGTGGATCTTAAGTTAGAAGATGTCGTACAAAAAATTGACGATGCTAAAGGCTCCCCACCAAAGATTACCCCGCCGACTGCAACGGATGAGATTACTACGGCTAAAGCGTTAGTTAAGCAAGTTCGCACTGTGTACGACGCCACTCAAGAGGAGGGGGCACTGCGAGAAGGATTTATTCGTTTAGGTGACAGCCTAGATCCGATCCCTGATTTATTACAAGATGATGTGACAGCCACTTTTGAAACATTGACTTCTGCGCTCATGTCTATCGCCCATAAAATCGATGATCAATTGGTTGAAGAGGCGGGTGATTGGCAGGTCACTCAGCAAGGCGATACCTATACGATTAATACAGAGACGGTGAAGCTGGTCGTTTCTGGTTCAGCCAGCCTTGTTTTGGATGAGCAAGAAACCGAACAAGGCGGTTCGATTAATGACAGTGCTGCTATTAATCTGACTATTTCTGAATTGTGGATAAAACAGGGCTCGGTTGAACTGGAAGCTGCCAGTGGTAAAGCTGAGGTGGTGTCGTTTGTCTCGCAAGAGAGTTGGGAGCACGAAGCTTCAGAGGGCGATCATGACTTTAGCGAAACATGGATGCTTAAAGCTGAAAAATTGCATTTTGCGTTGAATGAAATCAGCCTTAAAGCTAAGGATAAAGAAGAAAATCCTTTGTTATTAACGGGGCGTATTGCATTTACCGCTAACCAACCTGAAATAAAAGGTAAGCACTCTTCTTCACACACATCGACGGAACAGCAAGGCCAGTCGGAGAACTTTGATGAAGAAACCTTCAGCGCGCGTAGCCTCGATTTTAACTTAGGGGTTCGTTTAGACTATCAAGACCAAACATTAGATACTTCTTTAAGTATTGCTCTCGATAATCCCAACGGTGTGGTTTATTTCACCAGTATGCGTGAAGCATGGCAATGGGGTGAGGGTTATAACTATGAGGTTAGCAAAGGAAGTGATCTTGCGCTACCGGGTTCAAGCTTGGATGACATTAAGTCAGAGACGGCAACGCAGTTCCTGCGTGGTTCTCTATTAGTGAGCTTAGAGAGTAAAGTTAATCCAGATAACCCACAACTCGCGAAAGTTAGCTTACAAGCCTCTCGCCCAGCGTTTGATTTGCTGAATCTGAATGGCACCATTGTTTATAACCAGCAATCATTGACGTTAAAAACTCAAATCAATACTGAGAAAGATGAGCCATTAAACGTTGAACTCTCTAATGGTCAAGCAATTGCTCATTTACGTGAAGATGATAAGGGACAAGTGGTAGGAACGATAAAAGTTGGCAATAAACAAGTGGCTAGTATTGATGCACCACGTAATTCTGTCAGTGTGGTCCGTTATATCAATGGCCAGTTTGAATCATTATTCTAACTAGGTGTGGCGATACTCAAGAGCCCTATACAGGGCTCTTGAACGTTTGAGATTTGATTATGTCGAGTGCTTTTTTATTATTACCGAGTTTAAGTTTTTTTTCATTACCTGAGACAAATCAGTCTTGGCAGCTATTTAGCCAGACTCAGGCTTTTGGTTATTCACAAGAGAATGGTATTTATCCGTTAGTGAAGGGGGATAAAATTGCCTATACACCGGCCAAACATGCGTTTACTTTAAACCAAGCGGAAATGGGTGTCCGTTATCAACAGTTTTCTTTTTCTTTACTCGCTCGTTATGAATGGTACTTGCGCTTTAGCCCCGATACCATGTTGCTGTATGGTGAATCGGTCAACCGGCAAGATATGCAAGCGAGTAAACGTTATGATGTTGATTTACGTGTTGAGCATTTAATCAGCCAAGGCATTAAACTGGCGTGGACATCGGATCCCTCTCAGCCCTTTATCTGGCATGTTTCTGCAAGTTATTTACAAGCTCAAGAGATGATGAGTGGCCGCTTACATGGGCAAGTAGGACAAACGGGAAAGAGTGATTATGATGGTCTACTCGAGCTAGATTATGTCTACAGTGAAGATGTGTTATTAAAACGCGAGGTACAAGCGCCATCCAGTTACTTTGGTTATACCAGTGATATCGGCATTCATTGGCAGTTCCATGAGCGAGCATTCATCTCCTTGCTAGCGCAAGATTTCTACAGCAGTATTTATTGGCGTGATATGCCTTATACGGTTGCTACCGCTAATACGGCAACGGCGGAGACCGATGAAAATGGTTTTGTTTCTATTAAACCTTTAGTTAATGGGGTTGAAGGATTTCGCGATTATACTCAGCGTCTCCCCGTTAAGTATCATGCTCGATTCGGTTATCTTTCTGGACAACATGCTTACAGTATCAAAAACGTTTATGTCGATAGACTCTGGTTAACTGACTTGGAATGGTCAACTCAATGGCGAGACAATCTCCGTTCCCGTTTTAGTTATAATTGGCAAACTAGGGCCATTGGAGTAGAAGGTCAATGGCGATGGTTTACTTTTGGTGTTCAAAGTGATCAACTGGATTATCAACAAGCAACAATATTGAATCTTACTCTCGGCATTGTGATACCATTTTAATCTTCTTTATTGATCAGGACTTCGATTTTCTGTTTGTATTTAATCTCAATGTTTCACTCAGCCTTCGGTAACTGCGCTAATAAAAAGGGCAGTAACAATAAACCAATTACGCTGGCACAAAGAGCAATGGTGATGAAAAAACCGTTCCAATGATAGGTTTCTAAAATCATCGCTAATGGATAACCGGCGAGAGCTGCGCCCATGTAGGCAAATAAGCCGACAAATCCGGTTGCAGCGCCTGCTGAATCTTTATGTGAACACTCTGCGGCGGCCATACCAATCAACATTTGCGGGCCAAATACAAAAAAGCCAATACAAAATAGTGCGGCGGATTGAAAGATAAAATGGGTCATTGGCATCAACCATAATGCGGCAACAGAAAGGAAAATACCGCTGGCGAACAATAAATTCATTGGTCCACGATTGCCAGCAAAGAGTTTGTCCGATCCCCAGCCTGCGACAAGAGAGCCAATAAACCCACCCACTTCAAATAGTGATAACGCGGCATTGGCATTAATCAGGCTGTAATGATGCTGCTCGGTTAAATACAAATTGCCCCAATCATTGATAGCGGTGCGCACGATATACACCAAGATGTAACTCGCAGCAAGTAACCAGATGTAGGGATTACTAAAGACATATTGCGCTAAAATCTCTCGATAGCTCAGTCCCTTACCTTCATTTTCTTGTGCAAGTTCAAGGGTATCTTTACGCCAGCGCCCGATGCTTGGTAAGCCTAATGAAACGGGTTTATCTCTAAGTCGCCAGCACAGTACGATGCCGATCAGCACGCCAATCACTCCCGGCCAAATAAAGCCGTGTCGCCAGCCAAAATGCAGGGTTAAAAATCCGACTAAAATAGGGATCAATGCGCCGCCAACATTATGCGCCGTATTCCAAATGGCCCAATACCAGCCTCGTTCAGATCGTGAATACCAGGTGGTTAACAGCTTTGAGCAAGCAGGCCAACCCCAGCCTTGAAACCAAGCGTTCAAGACCCAGAGCAAAATAAACGCGCTGATCGAACTGGAAAAACCAAAAGCGATATTAATCAATCCGGTGGCGATTAAGCCAAGCCCCATAAAGTAGCGAGGATTGGCCCGATCTGAGATGGTGCCAGACAGAAACTTTGAGCAGCCATAGGTGATATAAAAAAGCGTACCGAGCAGTCCTAAATCGCCTTTATCCAATCCTAAATCAGTCAGTAAACTCGGCGCAGCGTAATTGAGTGTACGCCGAGTAAAATAAAAGCCAGCGTAGCCCAAATACATGCCGATCATGATATGCAATCGCCAATGATCGTACGTAGCTTTGATGGTATGCGGATTGGTCAGCGCTGGTGGCGTTGTTGATTGATAAAGAAAACGAAACATAAGCGATGTCATACCCTAGGCAATTGAATGTGCAAATGGGTTCCGCTGGGGAGGACGGATTGTGATTGTAGCTTAAAGTGTCCGCCGAGCGCTTGTACACGCTCTTGCATGCCTTTAATTCCCATCCCCTTGAGTGGGTCGATTTTACTGATCCCGACACCATCATCTTTAATCGTCAAAGACACCTGTTTGTCGATGGTTAAGTCAATTTCAATATGATGCGCATGAGCATATTTGCGGGCATTATTGAGCGCTTCTTGGCAGAGTCGAAATACAGTGACTTGCAAAGTATCGCTCAGTTGCTCCGTTGGCCCTTGGCTAGTTAAACGAACCTCAATGCCATTATGCGCAAACTCCATTTCACGAATTAATTGCTCAATCGCTTCTAATAGCTGTAAATCATCCAACGATTGCGGCCTAAGTTTACTCAGCAGTCGCTTAGTGGTGTCGTAAACGTTAAGTGATAAAGACTCGATAGTATTGGCACTGTCTTCACGCATCTGGGCTTGTTCGGTACGTTTGATAATGCTCGCTTGAGTGCGAATGGCGGTGATGCTTTGGCCAATTTCATCGTGTAATTCACGCGCGACTTCTTTTCTGACCGATTCTTCAGCTCTGACCAATTGCTGAGAGAGCGACTGATTGCGACATAACTCTTTACTCAGTTGGCGATTGAGATCTTGTAGCCTCTGTACGGCGACGCCAAGGAAAATACCAGTCAGGCTTTGTGCGGAAATCGACAGCAGTAAATCAGTGATGGCTAAGTTAGAGACATCATTTCGCGTTGCTATTAAAGCAACACTATTGAGCAGAGTTGCTAATAACGCGCCTTGCCAACCGTAGCGAAAAGCCAATACGATGATCGGGATAGCAAGACAAAAAGGGGCAAAGCGGCGTAGCTCTTCTGGTAAGCTGGTTTGTAGGATAATACTAACGGTAAATAAGAGACTACATAGCAAAACCGCTTTGACATTAAAGCTGGGTTTTCGACGGATCAGTTGTACGGAAAGTGGTAACCAACGTGTTTGAAACAGATAATTCCAGAGTAAGTAGCAGGTTGGCACAAGCATTAATCCACCAGTTAAACTGACTAACCAAGTGAGGTAGATTGAAGGGACATGGAAACTTACCGAAGCGGTATTGAGGGTGGCGCATAGCGCAATGGTCAGACAGATCACCGTTAAGCGTCGCCATTGTTCGCCATGATAATAGCGCTGAGCAAAAGCGGTGATCGGGATACTCAATCCACTGGCAATCAAAATTGTTAGCCACTGCGGTTGTGCCAAGAGCAGCGCTAAACTGATGGTCAGCGCCCACTCGGTGAAATACAGAATCGGCCAATAGCGATGGGAACAATGGAGCGCAATTCCTAATCGCAAAGCAAAAGGGAAAAACAGGATCGCTAATTCAGGATCGTTGACAAAGTAAAAACCAATCACCCATAAGCAAAACCAAGTGCAAGCGATGAGGCAAAAGCTACATACGGCGGTAAAAGGATGTAAGCGCATTAGGTTAAGTTGTGATGAATGAGGTTCGCCAAAGCAACGGTGTTACTCACGCCGAGCTTTTCCATACCGTTCGCTCGATGGACATGGACAGTTTTTGGGCTCAGTCCTAATTGTTGGGCGATCGTTTTAACGTCGATACCATCGGCGAGCAATTGACACACTTCTCGCTCGCGTGGGGTCAGTGATGCCAGCGGTGAAATCGGATGTTTCGGTGTTACTAAACGGCTGGCAATATCAGCCGTTAAATAACAGCCTCCACTCGCGCAGGTCTTTACCGCTTGGATTAATTCATCAGGGCTACAGCGTTTACTCAGGTAACCTTTAGCACCGAGCTCTAACGCTTTTTCCACCATGGCGGGAGAATCGTGAACACTGAGCATAATCGCTGCCAACCCAGAGGGCAGATCCGCCAATAAACTAAAGCCACTTTCATTGGCCATCGAAATATCCAATATCACCACATCGGCATGGCAGCTTGGTAGGCCTCGCCGAGCTTCATCAAGGGAACCAAAAGAGCCGACAACTTGAATATCTGGGTCTAAATTGAGCAGCTGGGCAAAGCCTGAGCGGACGATGACATGATCATCGACGAGTACCACGTTGTGCATAAAATTGAATCAGTCTGTAACCAAGAGGGTAAATTAACGCTAAATAGACGCGCTGGCAATCGGTAGTTATTGAGCTTCTCCCCATCACACCGTGAATGGATGTGATCGGGAGATTGATGAGGAGATTAAGCTTGTGAGCTAGAAAGAGATAATAAGCGTTTTTTCTCTTTACGGATTTTCTTCTCTTCGGCAATCGCGACAAATGCCAGTAGACCAATGCAGAGGAAAGCTGAGGTATCGAGCGCGGCAAAAGTGCCCTTCCAGCCGGTTAATCCAAAAATCGGCGTGCCATCGGCGATCATACCTAAGCCTAATTTCGCAAAGCTATCACCAATCAGATAAGCAAAGGTGCCTTTGACGCCATCGGCCACCGAGATGGCTTTTTTCGGCACGAAACCGACCGCAGCAACACCGATCAACAACTGAGGGCCAAACACTAAAAAGCCTAAGGCAAAGAGTGAAGAAAGGTACATCAATTCGCTGGTGGCGTGTTGATAAAACTCTAAGGTCATGATGATCAACGCAAGCGATACGCAGGCAACTAAGGCTCGGCGACCATTCGCTAAATCGGATAAGTATCCCCACATTAAGGTTCCGACCAGCGCACCGACTTCAAACATGGTAAAGCCGGAAATCGCGACTTCTTTTGATAGTCCTAGCTCTTGGAAGGCATAAACCGTGGACCATTGGTCGATACCAATACGTACCACGTAGAGAAAGATATTGGCAAAACAGAGCAACCAAATCACTTTGTTTTTTAGTATATATTCAACAAAGATTTGTCGCTGCGTCATCTGGTTCTCTTCGGCGGCGGTATCTTCTTCGCTGATGACCTCATTAAACAGTTCTTCTACTTTACCTAAACCATAGGCTTCTGGCGAATCACTACCGTAGCGTAGGCCAATAAAACCGATGACAATCGCCAGTAGCGAAGGGAAAACGAACATGCCGATCACATGGCCATCAAACAAGTAGTTAGCGCCAAACAAAGCGACCCCAGCTGCGCCAGCGCCTCCCACGTTGTGTGACATATTCCACAAACCTAAATAAGAGCCGCGTTTATTACGCGGGGTCCATTTGGTGATGGTTGAATAACTCGATGGTCCCCCAGTACTTTGGAATAGGCCGCTTAAAGAGTAAAAGGCGATCATCAAAAATAGACTGACGCTACCGCCGCCCATACTGAAACTGAAGCCCAGCATGGCGATACCGGAGAGGATCAGCATAAAAGGCAGAAATTGTTTGGTATTTTTGCCATCGGCATAGTAAGACACCACCGTTTTACCGATGCCGTAAGTAATTGAGAAACCAAGGCCAATTAAGCCCAGCTCCGTCATTGATAAACCGTAAGTCGAAATCAAATCATTTTGGGCAATATTGAAGTTTTTACGCACCAAATACATTGCCATATAGCCAATAAAGACCACCAAATAAGATTGGATAAAGGGTTTAAACCACATTTTCCGTCTGACTTCGAGTGGAAGATCTAACGTCGGTTTTCTGACCTGCTCTAGAAATTTCAACATAATACGTTCTCTTTGCCGTATAAATAAAAGGGGTATTTAAGCGTTGTCGCAAAGTGTATGGCTTGTTGGCTGGTTGAGCATGAGAGAGGGTCTTAGATCAACTAAGAAAAAGTCTTAGAAACGGCAAGGTGTTGTACAAAGCGTGAATAAGGTCACGCTTGGTGAGGAAGTGATAAGAGGGGTATTTAGTTAACCGAAATCACAGCTTGACCGACTTTATTTGCAGTTATCATGCATCACTGTAATGATAACTCTCACAGGAAAAGAGGTCTGTTGAGGTCAGTAATGATTACGGTTGCGTTAGTGGATGACCATGCAGTGGTTCGTTCTGGCTTTGCTCAATTGCTTAATGTAGAAGATGATATTCAAGTGGTTGGTGAATACGGTGATGCACAAGCTGCATTTTTAGCGCTTTCAAAAAAACCAGTAGATGTCGTGATTATGGATATCTCGATGCCTGATGAAAGTGGCTTAAGTCTCTTGGCTCGTCTGAAAACGCTGCACCCTCATTTCAAAGCGATTATTTTAAGTATTTATGACTCAGCTTCTTTTGTGAGTAAAGCGATCGATAGTGGAGCGAGTGGTTATTTATCGAAGCGATGTGGTCCTAGTGAATTAGTCGATGCGATTCGTATGGTGGCACGTGGACACCGTTATTTGTGTGCTGATGCGTTGTTTAATTTGAGTAATCCTCAAGAAAAAAATGTGCTGATGGAGTTAACCAAACGAGAGCGTGAGATTTTTTTCTTATTGATCCAAGGCAAAGATGCTAAGGAAATTGGACAAGTGCTATTTCTGAGTTATAAAACTGTCCATGTTCATCGAGCCAATATTTTGAACAAACTTGGTTTAAGTAATATTGTCGATTTGATTCGTTTCGCGATACAACATCGTTTACTTGCTCAAGATTCGTAATGAAAAATAGTCATTATTTATTTCATGGCATGTTTGCTTTTCTTTTTTATGGGATAAGTCAGTTTTGTTTATGGAATATCAGTCGTTATCTAACGACGGATCATTTGATGGCATATTTACTCTTTCCGTCTGGTTTGAGGCTTGCAGTAGGATTATTAGCCCCTAACTTCGTGCGTTGGGTTTGCTTAGGGACAGATTTGTTACTCGCTGGGGTGATTTTATGGTTATTATCTGCCACGCCAGTGACCTATTTTATGTTTATTTTTCCAATCTTGAGTTTTAGCCTTGCGGCTATATGCGGTTTATATAAAGCGGCTTTACTTCATTACTGGCAGAAACTTTTACTACTGATGGGATTGATGATTAGCCATGCCCTCTTCGTTGGTATCGTCTTTTTTTTGTTATCCAAACCATTAGCACTTTCTTTCATTGATATGATCAACGCCTCTGTGGTGACCTTAACCGGCGCTGTAGTGGTAACGCCATTTCTTTATTTATTATCTGATTATTTAAAACATCAAATTTGGCTACCTCTCACTCCAAGTCTCATTCACCAAGACGTTCGCTTAAGTCCTTGGGTCTTAGTGTGGAGTCTGTTCTTTTTTAGCTTGGGGTTATTGGCTGAGCTGGTTTTGCTGGAGCAGATGAAACCATTAGCTCTACTGATCATTATTTTGCCAAATATTTTCTTGGCGTATCGGTATGGTTGGCAGGGAGGGGTACTGGCTAGTGTCATGAATTCCATTTTACTGGCTGCAGCGAGACAGGTGAGTGGCTCATTTTCGTCTGAGCAGGAGCTTTTGATCTTTATGGCCTCTCAATCCTTAGTGGGATTGGGATTAGGGATCGCTATCAGCCGTCAGCATAGTTTGGCGAAGGCGTTACAGCAAGCCAATCAGCGTTTAGCGACTCAGCTAATGGATAAGCAGCGTCTCGCGAGGCAGTTGATCACTATCGAGGAAGAGGTTCGTAAATCGGTTGCTCGTGAACTGCATGATGATATTGGACAAAATATTACCGCAATTCAGATCCAAGCAAGGTTAACCGAACGTTTGGCGTCGACAGACCCAGTACGGCAAAGCGCTAGCCAAATTCATCACATTGCAATGAATATCCATCAAGCCACCCGCCAATTACTAAAACGGTTAAGGCCTCATCTATTAGATGAGCTAGGACTTGAATCTGCGATACGACAGCTTATTCAAGATATGCGTTTTGCCGAACATGGAATTAACGTGTTGCTCAATATTGGCTTAGACAGCCATAAACTCGATGATATGACGTCAGTGACGCTGTTTCGAATGCTGCAAGAATTACTCAACAACATTGCTAAGCATGCTCAAGCAAGCGAAGTGCAAATTACCCTTTTTCCTGGTAGTGATTTGACTTTAGAAGTCAAAGATAACGGTATTGGCTTGCCTGATGACTGGTCCATAAGAGGGCATGGTTTGATTGGTATTCGCGAACGTGTGAGTGCACTAGGTGGCGATTTTTCTGTGTTAACCAGTCAACGAAGCGGTCAAGGCATGCATATTGTTGTTAACTTGCCCACAAAATAGTCATTGGTTATCCAAAAATAGGAATTATTCCTAGTCAATTAAAGTGAGGTCTCATGTTTTTTGTCGTTTCATTGTCTAGGATGAGGCAAGGTCAAGCGCGAGGATGGGCGACCAGATGATAAGTACAGCGCAGACTCATGATAGTGAGGTAGCAATACGTTACCGTTATTGGCGCTGGCATTTAATGGTGTCGATGTATTTAGGTTATGGTGTATTTTATCTCACTCGCAAGAGTCTGAACTTTGCGATGCCAGAAATGCTCAATGATTTAGGCCTACGCTATTCTGATATTGGTTTTCTGGGCACGTTATTTTATCTGACTTATGGTATTTCAAAGTTTTTATCAGGATTATTAAGCGATCACTCAGGCTCTCGATATTTTATGGGGTTAGGGTTAATCGCAACAGGTATCATCAATATTTTATTTGGTTTTAGCTCATCGTTGTTATTGTTTTCTGTGTTGTGGATGAGTAATGCTTTTTTTCAAGGATGGGGTTGGCCTGCCTGTGCAAAAATTTTAACCACATGGTATTCAAGAAGTGAGCGTGGTTTTTGGTGGTCAATCTGGAATACTTGTCATAATTTAAGTGGGGCGTTGATTCCGATAGCCATTGGTTCTATTAGTCTCGCTTTTGGTTGGCGTTATGGTTTTATTATTCCAGGCTGTATTGCTGTCTGTGTTGGGGTTTGGCTTTGTTACCGTATTCAACCTAAACCGATGGAATTAGGGCTTCCTTCCGTCGGACAATGGCGACAAGATAAGTTAGAGCTTGCTCATGAGAAAGAAGGACAAGCTTTAAAATTTAAAACCGCAGTGATGCGTTATGTATTATTCAATCGATACTTATGGCTGTTATGCGGATCTTATTTGTTGGTTTATATGGTTCGTATGGCAATCAATGATTGGGGGCCTCTCTATTTAGTTGAACGACATGGATATAATATTTTAACTGCCAACCTTTCTGTCTCTTTATTTGAAGTCGGCGGTTTTCTCGGTTCATTATTTGGTGGTTGGGGTTCAGATAAATATTTTCGTGGTAATCGAGCGCCAATGAATTTGTTGTTTGCTTTGGGAATTTTTATTTCAGTAACAGCACTATGGTTAACGCCTATTAATCATGTTTGGTTTTTATCAGGTTGTTTTTTTTCGATTGGTTTTTTTGTTTTTGGCCCTCAAATGATGATAGGTATGGCTGCGGCTGAATGTTCACGTAAAGATTTAGCAGGAACAGCAACGGGTTTTATTGGCCTGTTTAGTTATCTTGGTGCGGCTTTAACGGGTTACCCATTATCATTGCTGATTGAAGCGTGGGGGTGGGAAGGCTTCTTTTGTCTACTCACGGTGTGCGCTGCGTTAATCAGCTTACATTTACTGCCTTTTATTAAAGCACAGCAAATGGAATAAAAGTGACTCTTACCAGTTTGATGAGCTCATCCAAATCATCGGTTATCTGTTTGTCGAACTGCTTCAGAGCATCCTCGTCAGGATGAATTATGACCTTGACGATAACGTGAAACCTACCGTTGAGGATACTTAACGGAAGATAATAATAAGGAATGGACGATGAAAGTTGATATAAAACGTAGCTTGCTTGGATTGTGCGTAGCGGGCGCTTTACTTTCCCCTTTACAGGCGAGTGCGGCGGGTCGTTTGGTGGTGTATTGTAGCGCTACTAATGCAATGTGTGAGGCTGAAACCAAAGCGTTTTCTGAAAAATACAATGTACGCACTTCCGTGGTTCGCAACGGCTCGGGAAGTACCTTTGCTAAAATTGAAGCGGAAAAAAACAACCCTCGTGCTGATGTTTGGTACGGTGGAACGCTTGATCCTCAATCTCAGGCGGGAGAGATGGATCTCCTCACTCCTTATCAGTCACCAGAGCTGGTTAATATTATGGAGCAATTTCGAGATCCGGCTAAACGTAAAGGGAATTATTCCTCTGCTGTGTATATGGGAATTTTAGGCTTTGGTGTCAACACGGAGCGTTTACAACAAAAAGGGTTAGACATCCCTCGATGTTGGTCTGATCTGACCAAACCTGAATATAAAGGCGAAATTCAAATGGCCGATCCACAAAGCTCGGGGACCGCCTACACCGCGTTAGCGACCTTTATTCAATTATGGGATGAAGATAAGGCGTTTAATTACCTCACTGCGTTGGATAAAAACGTATCGCAATATACTAAGTCTGGTATTGCTCCATCTCGTAATGCTGCTCGTGGGGAAATAGCGATTGGTATTGGCTTTTTACATGATTATTCACTAGAGAAAGATAAAGGTGCTCCATTAGAACTGATTGCACCGTGTGAAGGTACAGGCTATGAGATTGGCGGTGTGAGTATTATTAAAGGCGCACGTAATCTTGACAATGCTAAGCGCTTTGTTGACTGGGTACTATCAAAAGAAGGTCAGGAATTGGCTTGGAAAGAAGGGCAGTCTTACCAAATTTTAACCAATACCTTAGCAGAACAGTCTCCTGCAGCGCTCGATCCGAAGGCATTGACCTTAATTGACTATGATATGGAAACCTATGGTTCGGCAGATGAGCGTAAGCGACTGATCACGAAATGGGTCAGTGATGTCAAAATGGGTAATTAATCTCCCCTCGCAGCTCGGTGATTGAATCCGAGCTGCCTAATTCTATCAATCGATTTATTTTACCGTCATCCAGTGCCGGTTAATGTTGTGCTGCCTAAATACTAGGTGGTCGATCATTTTTTTTCTCGGAGTAGAGTTATGACTGAGAATATTACGTCCATGAAGCAAAATACGGGTGCTATTCATAACACTGATCCTGTTTTTTATTGGATCGGTTTAGCCATCGCGGCATTTATATTGCTCCCTTCTTTTGCCCTTGATTATGGTTTGTTTGATTCAACCTCAGATGAGTTTTACGAAGCGATGGGATGGAGTCAGCCAAGCATCGCTTGGTTATGGTTTGTTTTACCACTTGGGCTATTAGTTAGGAGGTGGGGGGTACCTAAGCGCAGTCAAGTCATTCGTCACTATGTCGATATCGGCTACAGTTTAGCCAGTATGGGGGTTATCTTGCTTTCTTCTTGGTTAACTTATCAAGGATTAGGTTATGCCACTATCCCACTTTTTATCGTATTTATTGCTGTGATGACGTTAGCTTTTGCTCGATTAGAATATTTAGGCGGCGATTATTTTGTGATCAGCGCATTAATTACCATTGTTCTGTTGATCTCAGCTTTTATTATTTTCCCAAGCATAGCGATTTTTATTCCTATGTTTCAAAACAGCAGTGGACAGTGGGTGGCTTGGCAGTTTTGGGATATTCTCTCGCAATCTCATATTTTAAATATTATTCGTAACTCAATTTTACTTGGGATTGCCGTTGGCGTCGGCGCTACCTTTTTTGGTTTGTTGTTTGCTATTTACACGACACGTATAGCTAAACGCTCTGCATTCATTGCCCGGATTTTTTCTATCTTACCCATTGTGACCCCACCTTTTATTGTTGGCTTAGGGGTAACATTAATGTTAGGTCGCTCCGGCTACGTGACAGAATGGATGGTGGATTGGTTTGGATTACAGCAAACCAACTGGCTATATGGTTTTTCGGGAATATGGTTAGCTCAAGTTCTGGCTTTTGCTCCCATGTCGTTTATGATTCTCGATGGCGCGATGAAGTCACTTCATCCTTCTTTAGAGGAAGCCTCCTATAGTTTGCGTGCCAACCGCTATCAAACGTTTTTTCAAGTCATTTTGCCATTACTAAAACCGGCTTTGGCAAACTCATTTCTGATTATTTTTGTGCAATCGTTGGCTGACTTTAGTAACCCGTTAGTGCTAGGGGGAAGTTTTGATGTCCTCGCGACCCAAATCTATTTCTATATTGTTGGTGCCCAGCTTGATTACGCTTCAGCAAGTACACTCGGTTCGATACTTTTAGTTTTTTCTTTGGGTATTTTTGTTATTCAGTATTTATGGATTGGTCAGCGTTCATACGTGACGATTTCGGGTAAGTCTTATCGTGGTGATGTGCAGGCGATCCCTACCTCATTGAAATGGTTTGTCACGGTAGTGTTGTATGGATGGATGTTCTTTAATATTTTACTGTATGGCAGCATTTTCTTTGGCAGCTTTACCGTTAATTGGGGCGTCGATTACACATTGACTCTTAATAATTATATTAATTTATTCGGTAATGGGATGTCGGATGGTGCGTGGCCTTCTTTAATCACCACGATGATCTACGCGGGTATTGCGGCACCGATGACCGCCTTATTTGGTTTGTTGATTGCTTATGTTGTGGTTCGTCAGCAGTTTTATGGTAAGAAAGTGATCGAATTTTCCACCATGCTCTGTTTTGCTGTTCCGGGAACGGTCGCTGGTGTTTCTTATATCTTGGCGTTCAATAATGCTCCCATCTATTTAACCGGTACGGCAGCGATAGTTGTTATATCTATGGTAATGCGCAATGTGCCTGTGGGCATTCGTTCAGGTATCGCAGGTTTAGGACAGCTCGATAAATCGTTAGATGAGGCCTCGTTAAGTTTACGTGCGAGTTCTTGGCAGACTATTCGATATATTATTTTACCGCTATTAAGGCCTGCGATTTTATCGACATTGGTGTATAGCTTTGTCCGTGCAATGACCACGGTGAGCGCGATTATCTTTTTGGTGACACCAGAAACTCGGGTCGCGACATCGTATATTTTAAACCGTGTCGAAGATGGTGAATATGGGATAGCGATTGCGTATGGCTCTGTTCTGATCGTTGTGATGTTGGCAATTATCTTACTGTTTGACTTTTGGGTTGGTGAGGCGCGTGTCGCTCGCTCACGCTCGAATAACCAAGAATCCTAGTGGAGAGTGACCATGGAAAAAGAAAATTTTGTTGTACTCAAAAATGTCTGCAAACGCTTTGGCGATAATACGGTCATTGGTAATCTCGATCTGGCGATTAAAAAAGGCACCCTTGTCACCTTATTGGGTCCTTCCGGGTGTGGTAAAACGACGGTTTTGCGACTCGTGGCCGGTTTAGAAAAGCCGACTTCTGGGCAAATTTTTATCGATGGAGAGGACGTTACTGAGCGTTCGATTCAACAACGCGATATTTGTATGGTATTTCAGTCTTACGCACTGTTTCCTCATATGTCGTTATATGACAATGTCGCTTATGGCTTAAAAATGCTTAAGTTGCCGAGTAGTGAGATTCGTCAACGCGTTGAAGAGGCGTTAAAAATTGTTGGCTTAGAAGCGATGGGCGATCGTTATGTTGACCAAATATCAGGAGGGCAACAACAACGAGTGGCTTTGGCGCGTGCGTTAGTATTAAAGCCTAAAGTGTTATTGTTTGATGAACCATTGAGTAATTTAGATGCTAACTTGCGTCGTAGCATGCGTGAAACCATTCGTGAACTGCAGCAACGTTTTGATATTACCTCATTGTATGTAACCCATGACCAAGCTGAGGCATTTGCGGTTTCAGATACGGTTATCGTTATGAAAGACGGTGATATTATGCAAATTGGAGCGCCTCAAGAGCTATATAAAGCACCGACCTCAATGTTCATGGCAAACTTCATGGGCGAGGCGAATATCTTCCAAGGGCATTTTGATGGTGAAAACATCTCGATTCATGGTTATGCCATCACAGCAGACAAAGTGGTGACGGCTAATAAAGAGCCCGGTGAATATCAAATTGGGGTGCGTCCAGAAGCGATTTTATTGCAAGACCACGGCGAAATGAGCCAGTTATGCGATGTGAAAAAAGTGGTTTATATGGGGTCTATGTATGAAGTGACGGTTAACTGGCATGGAGAGGAGTTACTGTTGCAATTAAACTCAGCGCAGTTTAACGAGCAGTTGATTCATCATGCTTATCTCAGCATTAATGCCAGTGGACTTTTTTTACTTCCTAAGTCGTCTTCAATCAGCTAATCGGTAAGAAAAAGGGTAATCATCTGATTGCCCTTTTTTAGCAAATACTATCTCTATGTTACCCAAAATAAACACCTCTATACTCTTCCTATTTGAAGCTGTAGCTGTGTTGGCTACGTTCGTTCACCCCAATCATAGAGCTTGCCTACGCTCATGGGGATTCACTCACTTGCCGCCTACCTGCAACTCCAAGTTGTTTGAGTATGTCCATTCACTTGCTGCCAATTTTCTTGAATATCAGACTGCAAAAAGAAAAACAATTTGAGAATTAGACTAAATTGTTAGTCCTAAGAAGTAAAAAACCTCAGGTGATTTTAAAAAAATAGCCTACGTTTATAAGAACCACATAAATACCGTCATCGTTGTTATCCCACATTTCGAAATTCGTTTGTTCACCAAGGAGGTGAATTGTGAGTCTGTCGTTAAAAAGTAAACTGATTGGCACTAGCGTTCTCGCGGTTGCTTTTATGGCCGTCGTACTAACTATGCTTGCTGTCAATCAACTAAAGCATGAAACGGCTGTTAGCTTGCAGGCTCGAGTCAATGGCATCACCAAATCCGCTACCAGCGCAATTAACCAATGGTTAAGCATTCGTGGCAGTATTGTTACCTCGGTGATTCCGCATACCGCGCAGGAAAATACCTTACCTTTCTTACAGCAAGGCCAGCAGGCGGGCGGATTTGATTTACTCTATTTTGGTACTGAGCAAGGCAGTATGCATCGCTCGATTCCTGAGCGTGGGGCTTCTGATACCAGTTATGATCCTCGTACTCGCGGCTGGTATCGCGATGCGAAAGCGCAGAATCGACAGATACTGACTCACGTTTATGCTGATGCGATCACTCGTCAATTAATGGTGACAATTGCCGAACCTATTTCTCGTAATGGACGCCTATTTGGGGTAATTGGTGCCGATGTATTGATTGATCAACTGGTTAAAGATGTGATTGCTATCGATGCGGGTGCAAAATCGTCGGCGTTATTGGTCAATGGTAATACAGGCAATATTATTGCTCATCGTAATGCTGATTTGATTTTAAAACCGCTCAATACTTACAGCTCGAACCTAACCATGGCTGTGATTAACCAATCCATTAAGGATAATCAGGTTCAAGAAGTGAAAGTCGGCGGCGTTGATAAGTTTTTCTTTTTCGCCAAAGTACCGGGTACCGAGTGGTTATTGGGCATTGAACTTGATAAGTCCGTTGAACTGGCCACGATGAGTAGCTTAATGCGTCAATTGATCATCACGGCCGTTATTATTACCGGTTTGGTGGCCATCCTCGTTGCATGGTTAGTCGGTTTTCTGTTTCGAGATCTTAACCGGGTATCAAGTGCGTTGGCCGAAATCGCTGAAGGGGATGCGGATTTAACTCAGCGTATTGAGCCTCGTTATCAGGATGAAGTTGGTGCATTAGCCAATAACTTTAATAAATTTGTTAATAACATGCATAGCATGATCACCCGATTACAAGAGGTATCGCGTGGCTTAAATTTACAAGCGGAGAGTACGGCAGAACAAGCTCATGAGCGAAGCTTACGGATCACCGTACAACAAGACGAGATTAACATGGTTGCGACAGCGATTAATGAAATGGCGGCAGCCACTCAAGAAATCGCCAGTAATGCGGATAATACTGCCGCTACCGCATTGGATACGGTGAAAATATCTCAGCATGGTGCAGAGCAAGTTGAGCATACGCAAGCATCGATTGGCAATCTTTCTAAAGAAGTCTTGGTGGCGAAAGGTGTCATTGAAAACCTCAATCAACATGCACAAAACATTAATGCCATATTATCGGCGATTCAAGGGATTGCGGAGCAAACCAATTTGTTGGCACTGAATGCGGCAATTGAAGCGGCAAGGGCGGGTGAGCAAGGCCGTGGCTTTGCGGTGGTGGCTGATGAAGTTCGAGTTCTGAGCCAAAGAACCCATGACTCAACCCAAGAAATCCAGAAAACTATTGAGACATTACAGAAAACAACAGCCCAAGCAGTGGGCATCATGAATGACAGCAGTAAGCTATCAGAAAGTAGTGTTGAAGATGCCAATGTTGCTGCGCAAAGTTTGGCGCAAATCAGTGCTTCTGTTGGTACGATCAGCGATATGGCGACTCAGATAGCCACTGCGGCAGAAGAGCAAGCCTCTGTCACCGAAGAAATTACTCGTAATACACAAGCCATTCGTGATGTGTCTGATGGTCTCGCCAATGAAGCCAAAGAAGCATCGCATCAAGCGTCGCTGCTATCGAAGTTATCTAAAGAACTACAAAGCGAGATTAACCGCTTTAAGTTGTGAGTCGACTAAGCCTAGGTTTGATATGACCTAGGCTTCTTTGCGGCAACTAAAGAGGTGTAGTTAGTACCAGTGACCTTTGTTGATTCCCGCTCTCGGTTTTTTCTGCCATCCTAGGTGCTTTGTTGCTTTCCTCTCTCGTTATCCAGTACACTTTCAAGGTCTTTTTTCCTCAATCATTAGAGTGACTATGTTACAGAACCCTTTGCAGCTTCGTCTTGAGAAGTTTGAACCTTGGCAACAGATTACCTTTATGGCTTGCCTTTGTGAGCGCATGTACCCTAATTACGCTCTATTTTGTCAGCAAACAGAATTTGCGGATGCGCGTCGTTATCGTGATATTTTGGATAGCGTTTGGGAATTAATGACCGTTAAAAATGCCAAGATTGACTTTGATCGTCAGCTAGAGAAGCTCGAAGAATTGATCCCAACGACGGAAGCGTTTGAGCTGTATTTAGTCTATCCGGCGATTGACGCTTGTGAAGCACTGGCGACGTTATTGCATGGTTTGCTTGACCGAGATGACCTTTATGAATCGATGCAAAAAGTCAGTCAAATTTCGGTGCGTACGGTGGCTCAGTTAGAAGAGGCGCAAACCGGTGAAGTGATCACCAATGACAACCAAAAGAGCAATGAAGCGGTGTGCGCTGAATGGGATGTGCAATGGGCGATTTTTAGACCCTTGCGTGAAGTTACCGAGCGAGATATTGAGTTGATTAAAGACCTGCGCCATGAACTACGTGATGACTGTATGAGCAATATTGGCTTAACGTTAGGCTAGTTACCCCCGATACTCTGTTTATTTACGGCGCTACGTCGTTTGAGTATTGCGAGCGATATTCATCATCCAACCTCAATTTTAAGGAGTGCCCCATGCTGGAATCAATGGCTCAATGGCTGAGTCAGTATGATATTGAATTATCAAGAATTATCCCTATTGCTGAGGCTTTGGGATTGATTGTACTGATTGCTGTTGCGATTCATGTTTTCCTTCATCGGGGCGTGGTGAGATGGTTAAAACAACATGCCGATGACTCTCAAGCCTCTTGGCGACATGTGCTGTTTGCTGGCAATTTATTCAGTCGCATTGCTTTATTGATCCAAGGTGCGGTCATCGGTGTTCAAACCCAACTGTGGTTATCACAAGACAGTGCTTTACGTGAGGTGATACTGACCTTGGTGGCGTTATGGGTGGTGGTATATGGGCTGTTAGCCTTTTACTCGTTGCTTAATGTGTTGGAAATCTTGCTATCGAGAACCGCCGTTGGCCGCACGATGCCATTACGAGGGTTAAACCAAAGCCTCAAAATCATTTTATTTATTATTGCCACGTTATTAGTCACTTCGATATTAATCGGTAAGTCGCCGGTACTGCTTCTCAGTGGTGTCGGTGCCATGACCGCGGTGATCATGTTGGTGTTTAAAGATCCGATCTTGGGCTTAGTGGCGGGGGTGCAGTTATCAGCCAATAAAATGCTCAGTGTCGGTGATTGGTTAGAGATGCCTAAATATGGCGCAGATGGCGATGTGATTGACATCAGCTTAACCACGGTCAAAGTGCAAAACTGGGATCGTACCATCACCACTATTCCAACTTATGCGCTGATCTCCGACTCTTTTAAGAACTGGAAGGGGATGCGTGAGGCTGGTGGTCGACGCATTAAGCGCAGTGTTTTAGTGGATGCGACGAGTGTTCAGTTTTTAACGGAACAGGCTATTGAGCGCTTAACTCATGCCCAGTTATTAGAACCGTATATTAAGCAAAAAGTACAAGAAATTACCGTTTATAATCGTGAGCATCACGTCGATGAAAGTAGCCCTATTAATGGCCGAAGATTAACGAACTTAGGCAGTTTTCGCGCTTACTTAGAGCGTTACTTACGGGCTCATCCAGAGATTCATCAGCATATGACCTTGATGGTCCGTCAGCTTGCACCGACCCATGAAGGCATTGCCTTAGAGCTGTACTGTTTCACTGCCACGACCGTTTGGGTTGAGTATGAGCGCATTCAGTCGGATATTTTTGATCACCTTTATGCGGTCTTACCCGAATTTGGTCTGCGCGTATCCCAAGCTCCGACAGGCAACGATTTCCGCCAATGGCAAAAAGCATCCTAAGGCCAAGATCACATCATCGAGCTTAGCCGTCAGAGGATGAGACATTATCGACGATCTGACTCATCCTCGTCTCGGCTTTCAATAACGCCATGTGCCTCTTTCCATTGCTCCCAGCGTTCAGTGGCTAGTTGCTGCATGTCGGTGACTTTGTCTGCTTCGTCAAGGATCTCTTCACCGACAAGGTGTTCAAACACATCTTCTAGGGTTAGCAAGCCTTGCACGCTGCCATATTCATCGACGACTAACGCGAGCTGCTGACGTTTTTTCATCATCTGATCAAATGCTTTCGGTAAGGTTTGTGTGTTAAGCACAACATGCAACGGGCGCATCACATTACCGAGCTTCTGAGCGCCTTGATGGTTTTGTTGCCATTTGAATAGCTCTAGCCTATGCACAAAACCAATCACATTATCCGTCTCTCCGCTATAAATCAGTGGTCGTGAAAATGGCGTGTCACTGTGTTCATTCAAAAACTCATCAATGCTCATATCGGCACTGACTCTGAAAAGTACCGTTCGCGGTGTCATGACTTGAGTGACGGGAACATCGCTAATGGAGAGCAGATTGTTGAGTATTTTCGACTCTCCTTCGGCTAACTCGCCACTTTCATTAGCCATTAATGCCATCGCGGAGAGTTCATCACGCAATTTTATCGATGGTTGTTGAGGGGCTAAACGTTTCGTGATCTGTTGTGAAAACCAAATGAAGGGGCTTAAAGCCCAAATCATCCAATGCAATACATTGGCAGAGATAGGTGCTAATTGACGCCAATAGGTGGCACCCAAGGTTTTGGGGATAATCTCAGATAAGACTAAGATAGCTAAGGTTAGCAATGCCGAAAATAATCCCAGCCACTGGTTACCAAAAACAAGGCTTGCCTGAGCACCAGCACTTGCTGCCCCGACGGTGTGGGCGATGGTATTTAAAGTGAGGATTGAAGCTAACGGGCGATCAATATCTGCTTTTATCAGCGAGAGTTTTTCAGCACTTGGGTGATCTTGCTGTCGTAATTGAGCTAGGTAGCTTGGAGTGATACTGAGCAGTACAGCCTCTAATACGGAGCAAATAAAAGAAACGCCAATCGCGATAGTCACGTATAAGCTTAATAGCAGCATAACAGCCTTAATAATAGGTTCATTTTCCGGATTATTGACACAGTATAGCTACTCTATATCGCTATACTTGTTCACTTCAAGGTCAAGATTCTCGTTCATTGCTACTGGCTGACTATTCCAAGTTATGGGTATCCAATCAGTAGAGAGTTTGATCGTCTTTGTCTATAAATAAAGGCGCTGGTGGGTTAAAACAAGGTCAGGCGAGGCTTGAAAATACAGTAAATTGTGAGTGAATACTCATATTATGGTTAAAAGTACGTCAGAGAAGCACAACGGATACGACAAACCTTTGCCAGATAGGGCATTTATGTTTTAGAGTGGGTTCGATTTGATAACCTATAAGAAGGGAAACCTAATGAACAAGACCCAATTAATCGACTTTATTGCAGAGAAAGCAGATCTTTCTAAAGTACAGGCTAAAGCTGCTCTTGAAGCGACTCTTGGTGCGGTTGAAGGTGCACTTAAAGAGGGCGACCAAGTTCAACTAATTGGTTTTGGTACATTTAAAGTTAATCACCGTGCGGCGCGTACTGGCCGTAATCCAAAAACCGGTGAAGAGATCCAAATTTCAGCCGCTAATGTTCCAGCATTTGTTGCCGGGAAAGCACTGAAAGATTCATTGAAGTAATTTATACTACGCCGAGATATTCTATCTCGGCGTCTCTATCATGAAAAAATTCCTCTCACTTCTTCTTACCCTGCTTCTTATCGGCTGTGCTTCTTCGGTTCCTCATGCCAATCTTGATCAACGTAGTGACTATGTCGGTGGTCAAACGATGGGCGATGCGACGCATTTCTATTGGTATACCGAATATCAAAATCGTCCGGCTCATGGTGCTGATCAGGTACTAATGGGCGACTATGGCTGGTATCAAACCAATTATCGCTGGGAGTCTGGTTCTGTGCGTGAAGTGGTGCGTGAAGGCATGCAGCTAAGAGGCGCGCAATTGGTCCCTTACCGCGTGCATGTGCGCTTTAACCAACAAGGGGAAGCGGTTTATCAGCAATTTCGTGTTGATGGTAAAGTGTTGCCATTAAACTTAGAGCAGCGTAGTGAGTATTTGCAGCAAGCGCAGCAACTGGTAGCAATGAGCAAGCAGCAAGCTCGTCAAGGTTGGTCTTTATATCAAGGTGTGTGGGACGGACAAAGCTTAACCAGCTGTACCGGACGTCGTTTTTCGCAAGTGATCTGGCCGTTGACTACGCCAGAGCATGTCATGGAACGTTTGAAAACTCCTCATTATGTTGCCTTGTTGGGTCGAGTGAGCAGTGCTCAGTTGCAAGTCGACAGCGTGTTATCAGTGGCAGAACCTGACAGAGCTTGTATGACTCAACCAGCATTGATTGATGCCGATTAAATACTTAGATAAAAAGACCATCGGTTAGAGATGCTTGATTGAGACAAGAATCAGAAAATCAAAAAGCCGGTGATCCGGCTTTTTGATTATGGCTTGGTCATCAGTAATGGTCGCAACGTCTATTTTGCTTGCTCACGAGCAATCGCTCGGTAGCCAATGTCATGGCGATAGAACATGCCTTGCCACTCTATTTGCTTAGCGAGCTGATAAGCGCGCTGCTGAGCTTGGAAGACGTTTTCTCCTAATGCCGTGGCGCATAATACTCGTCCCCCGTTGGTCACGACTGCACCTGATTGATCACTGGTACCAGCGTGGAAGACTTTCTCTCCAGCGACTTCTTCCGTCGGCAAACCAGAAATCACATCCCCTTTACGATAATCGGCTGGGTAACCACCCGCGGCAAGCACAATACCAATTGATGCACGTGGATCCCATTTCGATTCTACTTGATCAAGTTTGCCATCCAGCGCCGCTAAACACAGCTCAACCAAATCTGATTGCAGACGCATCATAATCGGTTGGGTTTCAGGATCACCAAAGCGGCAATTGTATTCAATCACTTTCGGGGTGCCTTGGGCATCAATCATCAATCCGGCGTAGAGAAAACCGGTATAAGGGTTACCTTCCGCCGCCATGCCGCGCACAGTGGGATAAATCACTTCACGCATCACACGATCGTGTACGTCTTGAGTGACGACCGGAGCGGGGGAGTAAGCGCCCATACCACCAGTGTTAGGGCCAGTATCGGCATCACCCACGCGTTTATGATCTTGGCTAGTCGCCATCGGCAGCACATTTTCACCATCGACCATAACGATAAAACTCGCTTCTTCGCCATCAAGAAACTCTTCAATGACGACGCGGCTGCCCGCTTCGCCAAAGCTATTATCCGCCAACATATCTTGAATGGCGTCTTCAGCTTCTTGTAGCGTCATCGCAACAATGACCCCTTTACCCGCCGCCAGACCATCGGCTTTGACGACGATCGGTGCGCCTTGTTCACGTACATAAGCCAGCGCTGGCTCAATCTCGGTAAAGTTAGCGTAAGCGGCGGTCGGAATATTATGGCGAGCGAGAAAATCTTTGGTAAAGGCTTTTGAACCTTCTAATTGCGCCGCCGCTTGAGTGGGGCCGAAAATCGCTAGTCCCGCGTCACGGAATGCATCAACCACGCCAAGCACGAGAGGGATTTCAGGGCCAACAATGGTGAGGGCAATGTTTTTTTGCTGAGCAAAGGCGACTAAACCGGCAATATCTTCTACGGCAATATTGACGTTTTCTAGCTTAGGTTCAAGCGCGGTCCCCGCATTACCCGGAGCGACAAAGACGGTTTCAACTTGAGGATTCTGTGCGACTTTCCAACCCAGAGCGTGCTCACGGCCACCAGAACCAATAACGAGAACTTGCATAATGACTTCCTTAAATTTTAAAGGCTCTAGGACCTAGAGCCTAGAACCTAAATCAATGACGGAAATGACGCATTCCGGTAAAGATCATTGCCATTCCGTGTTCATTGGCGGCAGCAATCACTTCATCATCGCGCATGGAACCACCGGGTTGAATGACACACTTGATTCCCGCTTGGGCTGCTGCATCGATTCCGTCACGGAAAGGGAAGAAAGCATCAGAAGCCATTACGCAGCCTTCGACTTGCAAACCTTCGTCAGCAGCTTTAATACCGGCGATTTTAGCCGAATACACCCGGCTCATTTGTCCTGCGCCGACACCGATGGTCATATCTCCTTTGGCGTAAACAATCGCGTTCGATTTAACGTATTTCGCGACTTTCCAACAGAACAGTGCATCTTTAAGCTCTTCTTCCGTCGGTTGACGAGTGGTAACAACATTAAGATCATCAACAGTAACCATACCTTGGTCGCGATCTTGTACCAACAAGCCACCGTTAACTCGTTTGAGATCGAAACCAGTCGTTTTACTCGACCATTCACCGCACGCCAGTAAGCGAACATTCTTTTTCGCCGCGATAATCTCAGCCGCTTGCTCAGAAACGCTTGGAGCGATGATCACTTCGACAAATTGGCGTTCAATAATTGCCGTTGCTGTGTCCGCATCGAGCTCGCGGTTAAAAGCAATAATGCCACC
Organism: Vibrio sp. 2017_1457_13; assembly: GCF_030851525.1. Lineage (NCBI taxonomy): Bacteria > Pseudomonadati > Pseudomonadota > Gammaproteobacteria > Vibrionales > Vibrionaceae > Vibrio > Vibrio sp. 2017_1457_13. The sequence continues at coordinate 41,299 of NZ_VHTA01000010.1, read as the reverse complement.
AAAGGCTGAGGTTGGATCGGTTTGATAAGCGCGCTGGTAGGCTTGAAGAATATCGCTGCCTAAGGCGACGCCGCATGGATTCGCGTGTTTGACGATCACACACGCGGGTTCAGCGAACTCTTTCACACATTCAAGCGCAGCGTCGGTATCGGCAATATTGTTGTACGACAATGCTTTGCCTTGAATTTGACGCGCGGTCGCGACTGAGGCTTCTTGTGGGTGAGCTTCTACATAAAACGCTGCCGCTTGATGGCTGTTTTCGCCGTAGCGCATGTCTTGTTTTTTGATGAACTGCGCATTAAAAGTTCTTGGGAACTTGGAGTCCTCATCCCCTTCTTGATTGTCGCCATAAGAGGGAACCCGCGTGCCGAAGTAGTTGGCGATCATGCCATCGTAAGCGGCGGTATGTTCAAAAGCAGCAATGGCGAGATCGAAACGGGTATCTAGAGTTAGAGCATTGTCGTTAGCATCCATTTCTGCAATCACACGTGAGTAGTCGTGGGCATTGACCACGATCGTTACGTCTTGATGGTTTTTCGCCGCAGAACGCACCATGGTTGGCCCGCCAATGTCGATGTTCTCAACCGCATCGGCTAATGTGCAACCAGCTTTCGCAATGGTATCAGCAAAGGGATACAGGTTTACCACCACCATATCGATTGGTTGAATGCCATGTTCTGCCATGATGGCGTCATCTTGACCACGACGGCCTAAGATTCCGCCATGCACTTTCGGGTGTAACGTTTTTACGCGTCCATCCATCATTTCTGGAAAGCCAGTATAATCAGACACTTCTGTCACAGTGAGGCCATGCTCGGCTAAAAGGCGAGCGGTGCCGCCCGTTGAGAGAAGTTCTACGTCACGTTCTGCAAGTGCTTGAGCGAATTCAAGAATACCCGTTTTATCAGAGACGCTGATCAGAGCGCGGCGAATAGGGCGAGCGTTGTTCATGCTTCCACTTTCCTTTCATTGATGGAGTGTATTTGCCCAAGCAATCACGGATGACTTGGGTATAATCAAAATGTTTTACCACAAAGCGCCTTCTCATCCCAAGCACGGTAATGTCATGCGCCGATGATGAGCGTTGTTCTTGTGTGAAGATGGCGCATATTCTAGCCAAATTCTGGTTAAAGGTCTTGCGCAATCGTTTGGCATGAGGAAAATAATCGTTAAAAGTCATTTTTTCAAGTAAAAAATCCATTGGCTTTACGGAGGAAAATCAATGTTTCAGATCGGCGAGTTAGCTAAGCGTTGTGGCGTATCGAGCGATACCCTACGTTTTTATGAGAAAAACGGTTTAATCAAGCCTGCGGGGCGTAGCGAATCGGGTTATCGCTTGTACAGTGAGGCGAATCAGCGCCAAGTGAGCTTTATTTTAAAAGCCAAAGCACTGGGCTTGAGTTTGGACGAAATTAAAGAATTACTGGAAATTAAGCTTGAAGCGACCGAACACAGCTGCGCTGAAGTGAAATCGATCACCAGCGCGAAACTGACGTTAATTGATGAGAAAATTGCTGAGTTAACGCGTATTCGCATCGCATTAAAAAAGATCAATGATGCCTGCTGTGGTGACACCGATGATGATGCCAGTCACTGTTCCATTTTAGCGGCGTTGGAATAACCAACCTTAGTTTGCATTTTTAGTTTGTCGGATAATTAGTCGGTTGATCTAAATCTTTATATAATCCCGCCCTTCTTGATTAAATGACATAAATGTCACTTAATCATTGCCTATCCCCCAATGACTGAATGTAGCAGGTCAGCGGCAAGTGAGTGAACGTAGCCAACGCCACAGCCACGGGGGATACTGATACTTCATGGTACACACATGGTTGGAATGCATTTTCAAATCAACGATTGGAGATTAAACGTTGATGAAAATAAATTGTATCGCCAAGATAGGGAAGTTTCGGTCGAGCCAAGATTAATTAACCTTCTGTATTTTCTTGCAAAAAATCCAGGGGAAGTCTTTTGTCGTGAGCAGTTAATAGAGCATGTCTGGGGCGGTGCGATTGTCACCGATCAGGTGGTCACGCAATCTATTTTTGAGTTAAGAAAGCTATTACGTGATGGTCGAGAAGAAAGTATTCACTATTTGATCACGGTTCCCAAACGTGGTTATAAACTGGTTGCCAGCGTCACTGAAATCGCCCCAGAGCCGAGCGTTGACGACAATCATACCCTTGTAGATGATGACTCAGAGCGTGATGTCGAACCGCATCAGCATCAAGAGTTGGATATTGGGTCTACGGATATGATCTTTCCAGCAGGGCCATTAACTCGAGCATTAAACAGCCGCAAGCCCGCCACTCGGCGAGATAAAATTGAGATTCGTCGCTGGAAATCAATAGCTTTTGATGTACTTTGGATCAGCGCCTTAATTATCGCTTTTGGGGTATTTACCTACTACCAATCCGAAACCAACATCACTCAAGCAATGGATACTCACTTAATTGAGTTTACTTTCCAAGAGACGTTGATTCAGGATCAAGACCATATCGAGTTATCGGATGGTTTAGTCCAAAAACTCGCGGCTGATATCGCCCAGGTGAGTCATTATCGAGTGCGACTGAGTAAGGCTCGTTTTGTGGCGGGCGTTTTACCGGGTAAGACCGTCACGGTGAAGATTCAGGATCAGGCGGGGCATACTTATCTGGATGTGGAGTATCGAAATAATGCTTCAGGGACTACGCTTTTTAGTCGTCAATATCCATTGGTCTTACCGCAAATCAGGCAGGTGATTGAGAAAGCCTCATCGGAATTAATGCAGGCTTTGGCCGTACCCGATGCAGAGAATAAAGCATCGTTATTGATGGCGGCGATGCCTGAGAACCAGCAAGCATTACTGAAGCTTGTTCGTGCTCATCATTATTTGAACGTTTCTCAACCTTCGTCTTTTAAAGAGGGGATCCGACTACTCGAAGAGGCGTTGCAAATGGAGCCAATCAATCACTATTTACAAGCGGAATTATTGGTTGCCTATTACGTACAAACGGCCCTCGACCCTAGACAATCACTGAGTGTTGACCGTGCTAATCAATTAACCCAACAGTTACTACTTGCTGTCGATCAGGGCCACCCTTTGTCGCAACCACGTATTTTTGAAGCTTTAGCATTGCATGAAATTATCCGCGACAATCCACTGCGGGCCGATGCGTATTTGCAACAAGCGCTCAGTGTTCGTGAATCGGTGTTTGGTAATGTGTTATTGGGTAAGCTTGCTGAATTACAAGGCGATACCGAGCGTGCCAGTGAAGCTTACAGTGAGGCGTTTTATATGGATATTTCGCTCGAAACGTACCTGTTATGTGAAAATTTAGCTTTTTATAGCAACCTTAAATCGATAGATTATGCGCTTTATCGTGCGGTGCATCCTTCGGTGACGACGGTGCTATAAATACAAGGCATAGATTTAAGTAACACAATGAATAATGACTTTATCGCCACTGTTGTCAGTACGTATATTGTGATGTTGATGTATTTATATTAGGAGCGATGTGCTCTTTTTGAGGCGATGATGCAAGGTATTCTTTCTATCCAATCTCATGTGGTCTATGGCTGCGCCGGTAACAGTTCGGCGGTGTTTCCTTTGCAACGCTTAGGGCATATCGTCTGGCCGATTCATACGGTTCAATTTTCCAACCACACCCAATACGCGCAGGGCTGGACAGGCCAGGTGATGCCATTGGGCTGCATCACGGAGCTGATTAATGGATTAATCAGTATTGATGTGACCCGCGACGTGAAAGCGATCATTTCTGGTTATATGGGAAGCGGCACGCAGGCTGATGAAATTTTAGAGACCGTTGAGCGCGTGAAGGCGGCGAATCCTCACGCTTTGTATATCTGCGATCCCGTCATGGGTGATCCGATGAAGGGCTGTGTGGTCAGTCCTGAGGTAACGGAAGCGCTCTGTGAGCGGATCATGAAACAAGCGGATATTATTGTACCTAACCAGTTTGAGTTAACCCATTTTACTGGGCTCGAAATTACCGATTTGTCGTCGGCGATCAAGGCGTGTCAACGCGCCTTGACCATGGGCCCGAAAATTGTCTTAGTCAAACATCTGCATAGTGCATCAGAAGATGAATTTACGATGTTGATGGGCTGTGCGGATGGATTGTTTATTGTTACTCGGCCGTTACTGGACTTTGCCCGTCAACCCGTTGGTGTAGGTGATTTAATCACATCGCTGTTTACTGGGCATTATCTGAATAATCATGATCCTGTGAAATCATTCGAGCTGTGTAATCATGCGGTTTATCGTGTTTTAAAAGCCACTGCGCAGTGTGGAGAATGGGAGCTGCAAATTATTCCGGCTCAAGAGGCATTTGCCGAGCTTTCGGCGGTTGATTTTACGGCGAGGCCATTATTGGCGAACGCAGATAAACCGTCGATTTAATCGCGAAAGGTCAACAGACCCTAGGGATGGCGTCGGCTGTCCTTTCTCTACTTTGTTCTTATCTTTTATCTTTTATCTTTTATCTCTTATCTCTTAATCTCTCTTCGCTAAATCATGCTCATCAGAAAAACGCGGTTCGGTTTTGTTTTGGTGAACATGATTTTCCTTTTTGTCCTTTCAATCGCTTGATCACGTCAACTTATCTCAGTAGCGCAAGACCTTTATCCTGATCTTTATCTTTTTACCTTTTGTGAGGCTTGGTTGTTATTGTGATTATCTATTTGAAAAATATAGATTTTTATTTTTATTTTTCTTGTCTTTATCTAAAAACATACGGATTCAGTCATTGTTTTATTGATAACGATATCCTTATTTTTTCTGCGACTTTTCGGCGTAAGCTGCAGCCAAATTCAGTAAGGCGTTGCAGTGGCTTATTCGCCAATCACGACTCTTGCTCATTATGGTTTGAGCTCATCGCTCGTAGAAAATATCGGGAGACGTTATGTCATCGAATACCAAAAAAATTGGCGTCATCGCCTGTACCGGGGTAGTAGCGGGTAACATGATGGGCAGTGGTATTGCCTTGTTACCCTCAAGTCTTGCTACGGTTGGCTCTATTTCTTTATTCAGTTGGATCATTTGTATTATTGGTGCGCTGAGTTTGGCGTTTGTGTTTGCTCGCTTAGCGACCAAAAACCCACAACAAGGTGGTCCGATTGCCTATGCAGGTGAAGTCTCACCGGTGTTTGGTTTTCAAGCTGGGGTGCTTTATTACCATGCAAACTGGATTGGTAATTTAGCGATTGCCATCACTGGGGTCTCTTATCTTTCCGTTTTCTTCCCCGTTTTGAACAACCCTGTTCCTGCCGGTCTAGCGACCATTGCTGCAGTATGGTTATTTACCTTAGTGAATCTATTAGGCGGGAGCTGGGTTAGCCGTTTATGTACCTTTGGTTTGGCATTAATTCTTATTCCGGTATTAGGCACCGCTTTACTAGGCTGGACTCACTTTGATATGGCGACCTATCAACAGAACTGGAACGTCTCTGCTGGCAGCGATAACCATGCCATTATTAGTGCGGTGCTGATTTGTTTGTGGTCTTTTGTCGGTGTCGAATCGGCCGCGGTGTCATCGGGTATGGTCCATAATCCTAAACGCACTGTGCCATTAGCGACCATGTTGGGTACGGCGTTAGCAGGGGTTATTTATATTCTCTCTACACAAATGATCAGTGGTATGTTCCCCGCTGCTGAAGTGGCTGCATCCGGTGCTCCTTTTGCGCTTGCCACGACAGCACTCTTCGGCAGTTGGTCTGCGCCATTTGTTTCTGCGTTTACCGCATTAGCGTGCTTTACGTCATTAGGCTCTTGGATGATGTTGGTTGGCGAAGCGGGAAAACGCGCCGCGAGTGATGGCAACTTCCCGAAAATTTACGGTGATACTGATAACAATGGTGTGCCGAAGAAAGGCTTAATTCTCGCATCAATTAAGATGACGGCTCTGATGTGTGTATTAATGACCTTTAGTTCTCAAACGGCTCACGCTGCCGATATCTTTAGTCAACTCACAACCGATGCGGTGTTACTCACCATGCTGCCGTATTTCTATTCCAGCATTAACTTGATTCGTTTTGAAGGTATGACGACTCGCAATGGCTTTGTGATGTTGTTCTCCGGTGTGGCTTGCGCATTTTGTATGGTGGCGTTAGCCGGAGCGGAAGGAACGACCCTAACGGCCACGTTCATCATGTCACTGGTCATTTTGATGTTCTACAGCAAAAAAGCAGGGCTGGCTCAGTATATGGAATTACATAAAAACGATCAGCCCGTGTCAGCGGCTTAATTTCTCACGCTAGGTCATGGTTAACATCCACAGCTAGCGTTCATTTACCCCTTGGTGCTTCTTCTCCTCACTATCACAACGGATAGGGAGCGCCTTTCTTCGTCTTGGAGATGTCCAAATGAATATTTTTGCTATTTTGAACCACATGGGTGTGTTCTTTAAAGAAGAGCCAGTTCGTCAGCTGCATGCGGCTTTAGAAAAGGCTGGTTATGACGTGGTTTATCCGGTTGATGATAAAGATCTGATCAAATTGATTGAGATGAATCCTCGAATTTGTGGGGTGCTATTTGACTGGGATAAATACTCTCTAGAGCTTTGTGAGCGGATCAGCGACGTCAATGAAAAACTGCCTGTGCACGCTTTTGCTAACGAACAATCCACCTTGGATATTTCACTGACGGATTTGCGTTTGAATGTCAGCTTTTTTGAGTACGCATTAGGCATGGCCGATGATATCGCGATCAAAATTAATCAGGCGACGCAAGAATACAAAGATGCGATTATGCCTCCGTTTACCAAAGCGCTGTTTAAATATGTCGAAGAAGGGAAATATACCTTCTGTACTCCGGGGCATATGGGCGGAACGGCATTTCAAAAAAGCCCTGCGGGCAGCATTTTCTATGATTTTTATGGCCCGAATACCTTTAAGGCGGATGTCTCTATTTCGATGCCTGAACTCGGCTCGCTATTAGATCACTCTGGCCCACATAAAGAAGCTGAAGAGTATATCGCTCGTACCTTTAATGCGGATAGTTCATACATAGTAACGAATGGAACGTCGACATCGAACAAAATCGTAGGTATGTATTCTGCACCAGCAGGAAGTACGGTGTTGGTGGATCGTAACTGTCATAAATCTCTGACCCATTTGATGATGATGACCGATGTCACGCCGATTTATTTCCGTCCGACGCGTAATGCTTACGGTATTTTAGGTGGTATTCCACAACGCGAATTTAGCCGCGAAGTGATCGCAGAAAAAGTGGCGAAAACTCCGGGTGCAAGCGCGCCAAGCTATGCTGTTATTACCAACTCCACTTATGATGGCTTACTCTATAACACGCAATTCATCAAAGAGTCGTTAGATTGTAAACACATTCATTTCGACAGTGCTTGGGTGCCTTACACTAACTTTAACCCTATTTATGACGGCAAGTGTGGTATGAGTGGGCAAGCGATGCCGGGTAAAGTGTTCTATGAAACACAATCAACCCATAAGCTGCTGGCCGCATTCTCACAGGCTTCGATGATTCACATCAAAGGCGAGTTTGATAAAGAGTCGTTTAATGAAGCCTTTATGATGCACACCTCGACCTCACCTCAATACGGGATTGTGGCGTCAACCGAAACGGCGGCGGCGATGATGCGCGGCAATACGGGGCGCAAGTTGATGCAAGACTCTATTGATCGAGCAGTGCGTTTTCGTAAAGAGATCAAACGGTTAAAAGGCGAAAGTGACAGTTGGTTCTTCGATGTATGGCAGCCAGAGAATATTGATACGACAGAATGTTGGAAGCTAGACCCTAACGATAACTGGCATGGTTTTAAGGGCATTGATGATGATCATATGTACCTTGACCCAATTAAAATTACGTTGCTAACCCCGGGAATGAATCAACAAGGTGAGCTTGAGGCCTCAGGTATTCCTGCCTCTTTAGTGGCTAAGTTTCTTGATGAACGCGGCATCGTGGTTGAGAAAACGGGCCCGTATAACCTGCTCTTCTTATTTTCTATTGGTATCGATAAATCCAAGGCGATGCAACTGTTACGTGCGTTAACTGAGTTTAAACGTGGTTATGATTTGAATTTAACCATTCGCTCGATTTTACCGGCATTGTATCAAGAGGACCCGAGTTTTTATGAAGGAATGCGTATCCAAGAATTGGCTCAAGGCATTCATCATTTGATCAATAAATACTCACTACCAGAATTGATGTACAAGGCGTTTGATGTTTTACCAGAAATGAAATTGACGCCTCACGTGGCATGGCAACAAGAGTTACGTGGTCAAACGGAAGAGATTTTGCTCAATGAGATGGTCGGTCGGATTAGTGCCAATATGATCCTACCTTATCCTCCTGGTGTGCCTTTGGTACTGCCTGGTGAGATGGTGACAGAAGACTCTCGTCCAGTTTTAGAGTTTTTGGAAATGCTCTGTGAAATTGGTGCCCATTATCCCGGGTTTGATACCGATATTCATGGTCTGTATCGTCAAAAAGATGGTACTTACACGGTGAAAGTATTAAAAGCCTAGTGAGCTAGCTTTATGCCTTGGTGGCTATTGACGGTGAATGCGGTCGCTAGCCACTAAGGAAGGGCCTTTTATATAACCAAGAGTCTTTTCAGGCTCTTGGTTATTTTTTTGCTTTAATTATACGCTTTAGCTACTCGACCTAAAGAGCTTAACTGGTAGTGCTCGGTATAAGCAGGGATAAATACCGATTCTCCTTTATGGATGGTGACACTTTGTCCATCAGCAGCGGTTAAGGTGGCGTCATGGTCAATCGCAAGCAGAATCTGCGCACTTGATACGTTGACTCGGCACTGCTTTGGCTGCGGATAAATGGCAAATTTAAAGTCGGTGACGGGTACCGGAAAAAGTAAGGCACCATCGGTGATTTTCGGGGTTAGGAGTAATGTGGATGCTGGCTTTTCGGCAAATCGTGTGCATTTCGCTAACTCTGTAATATCGATATGTTTAGGGGTCAATCCGGCTCGCAATACATTATCTGAGTTAGCCATAATCTCTAATCCCGTGCCTTTCAGGTACGCATGAGGGGTTCGAGCGTCAAGATACATCGCTTGTCCAGGTTTCAAGGTGAGAACATTCAGTATTAATGGGGCAAATAAACCAATATCGTGAGGATAAGTTTCTGCCAAGGTGAGAATGAGCTGGAAAAGCGCCTGCTCCTGATGGCGATGCGCATAGGCCATGAGTTGTTCGATAGCCACTTGTTTTTCCGAACCTGAAAACGATAGCAGCTCGGTAAAGAAGCTTTTTAATCCGACTTCCGTTTGCTGTTGTTGTAGGTGCTCAAGCAAAGGCTGCAAAGTCTCAATCGCTACCCGTTGAAAATGTTCAACAATCTCGTTTATCGGCCGAAAGCCGTTCATCGCTTGATAATCGGTCAGTGCGTACACCAATTCAGGTTTATGATTGGGATCCTTGTAATTACGGTTAGCGGCGGTGAGTGGTATTTGCGCCGCATTTTCTTTAGCAAATCCTTGTTCAGCTTCTGATTTACTCGGGTGAACTTGAATGGAGAGTGCTTGTTCTGCGGCGAGTATTTTAAACAGATAGGGAAGTTCACCAAAGGTTTGCTCGGTGTTAGCGGATAAAAAATACGCTGGATCGCTAGCAATCAAGTCGCTAAGTCGTGTTTTTTGGCCTTGGTAGTCTACTTGTGAACAACCATTAGGATGTGCTCCCATCCATAATTCAGCTTGCGGCTGCTGCTGAGGGTTAGCTATATCAAAAAGTTGTGAGAATGAATCAATACTACCCCAAGCATAATGCTGAATGGTATTACTCATTAAAAAGAAAGGCTTAGTTTCGATATCACTCATTGGTTTGAATCCTATGAAAAAAAACTCCTGGGATGAAACAGAAGTACAACGGATGGTGTTGCTTTTGCTGGTGGTTTAAATGTGATGAATGTGGTTAAGAAAACTTAACCACATTCTATCATTGATTACTGGTTATGCTGGTGGAGCGTTCAACGGTTTCACTCGCCGAGATTCTTTGTTATTGCTCGATTCAGTGGATGATTGATGCCAGTAATGAGGCCTAACCATCGTGAGAATCAGTTTTAAAAAGCTAAACCGCGGCCGCTAAGCGTTGCGAGTGACGCATTTTTTTCAGGCTAAGGCAGACAATCGCGGTGACCAGTGTACCAGCTAACATACAAATAATGGCTAGTAGGGGCTTATTCATCGCGCCAAGTAGCGCAACAACGGGGCCTCCATGTGCAACGCTATTGGTGATGCCAAAAGAAAAGGCCATCACCGCGGCAACCATCGAGCCGATCACGTTAGCTGGGATCACCGACATCGGATCTTGCGCGGCAAAAGGAATTGCCCCTTCAGAGATGCCGACCAACCCCATTGCGCCCGCCGCTTTTCCGGCTTCAATTTCAGACGCTTCAAACAGATTCAATTTACGTCCTAATACGGTTGCCAGACCCATACCCAGTGGTGCAACCGGAATCGCACAAGCCATTGCGCCCATAAATTGCGTTTGACCACTGGCGATCATTCCCACGGAGAAGAGGAAAGCCACTTTATTAAAAGGCCCACCCATATCAAAACCTGCCATGCCGCCAAGAACAATACCCAATAATACGACGTTACCTGTACTCATGGAGGTTAAAAGCGCCGTTAAGCTGTCCATCAAACTGGCAATAGGAGCGCCAATAATAAAGATAAATAAGCCGGAAATGAATAGGGAGCCGACGATGGGGGCGATCATGATGGGTACTAAAGGTTGAATAAACTTATGGTAGTGAATGCTGGTGAGCCATTTCACAAAGTAACCGACCAATAAGCCCGCAATGATCGCTCCGATAAAGCCAGTGCCCGCTTCTGCGCCATAAAAAGAACCATTATTGGCGATCCAACCACCAATTAAACCGGGCGTTAACGCTGGGCGATCGGCAATCGCATAGGCGATATAACCTGCTAAAATAGGGATCATTAAGGTGAAGGCGACAACGCCGACATCCAGCACCTTATTCCACATGCTATCGGCAGGAATCGCCATGCCCGCTTCGGTGGGTTGGCCACCAATCGCTAACGATAATGCGATCAGTAGACCGCCCGTGACGACAAAGGGGATCATGTGTGATACCCCATTCATTAAATAACGATACAGGTCGGAGCGTGCCTGCGATGCTTTACTCTTATTATCTTGAGAATGATGACCACGAGTATCCGCTTGATAATGAGGGGCTTCTAAGGCTCGCTCAATCAAGGCTTTGCTATTACGAATCGGCTCTTTTACACCGGTTTCAATCAGTTTTTTACCAGCAAAACGCAAAAGATCGACCTGCTTATCGCAAGCGACAATGATCGCCTCCGCGCGAGCGATTTCCTCCGCCGATGGGCTATTTTTAACCCCTATCGAGCCGTTGGTTTCAACTTTAATCGTATAGCCTAATTCGGCTGCGCCTTTTTCTAACGCTTCGGCCGCCAAATAGGTATGAGCAACGCCAGCCGGGCAGCCAGTGACGCCAATCAGAAAGCCTTTATTGGCGGTTATGCTGGTGGTAGGTTGAGATTTGGCGAGTAGCAGTTCAAGAGCTTGTTGCTCGGTTTTTGCATCGAGAAAGCGTTCAATAAACCCTTCTTCAATCAGTTTTGAGGACAGTTCAGCGAGCACCTCAATATGGTGATTGTCACCGCCATCAGGGGAGGCAATCATAAAAAACAATTGTGAGGGCAGGCCATCTTCTGCGCCATAATCGATCCCTTGACGACTGACGCCGATCACTAGTGCTGGGTGGATTACTGCTGCACTTTTCGCGTGTGGAATCGCAACCCCTTCTTCAAAGCCAGTATTACCGAGCGCTTCTCGGGCATGAATATCGGCTAAAAATTGCTGTTTATCAGACAGACGTCCTTGTGACGCCAGTATTTCGACCAGCTCTTCCAGCACGCCATTTTTATCGGTCGCAGAAAGGTCGAGCTTAATCAACTGTTGATTAATCAGTTCAGTGATCATGTTTTTCCCTTACCTAGATGTTGTTTTAGTCGTCACATTTTGCACCTAGAGAGTGATCGGCTATAGTCTCCTAAAAATACATTTACTGGATTATTGTAACTTCATTGATTAACTGTGATCCAAATCCATTTTTATTGATAGTTATATTCTTATTGTCTAATGGTATTAATTTTTTATAAAACAGTTATTTAATGTCGTTTTTCTCTTTGTTTTTAATGTATCTGCGAAATTTAACGCATTAAATAAAATAAACAATAGGATTATTGTTTCATTATTCGAGTAGCCTATGAGTCAGGTATTCAGTCACATTATTGAAGCCATTTTGGCGGAGAGGGAGCAGGGCCAGAGAATTTGGTTTGCTGGTGATCATCACACGCCGCCTGCTTTTAGCTATCAGGTCAATTTCCCTCGCTTAGAGCTCGTGCTGAAAGGGTGCTATCGTAATTTGATCGAAGATGATGTGCATGGCATTGAATCTGTAGATATTTTTACAGGGGATGCGCTTTATATTCCGCCCAACTGTTGGAATAAACCCGATTGGCAAGAAGAGTGCTCAGTATTAAGTCTATTATTTGGTCGACGACAATTAGGCTTTAGTTTTGTTGCGAAACGTCAAGGAGAGAGCGGATTTTACGATGTCCAAAAATTCAGTATCAAAACTCGGACTGGCTATGCGATGGACAATATTTTAGAAAGCTTAAATGCCATCGCTAGGGAACCTAAAAAGTCGCCGATCGATGAGCATTTGTTATGTGCTCTGCTTGCCTATACGTTACGAATTCTTGAGCCTTCACAAGGTGCGCCGAAAAAGCGTGGAGAAGATCTTTATCAGGGTATCTGCATCTATATCCAGGAGAATTTTCACCGCACGATCACCCGAGATAGTATTGCGCAACGGTTTAATATTTCCCCCAACCATTTATCGCGCCTTTTTCGACAGCAGGGTCATATGACGTTAGTTGATTATTTGACTTGGGTACGCATGGAACGCGCGAAATTTATGCTTAAAAAATATCATTTTCGTCTGCATGAAGTGGCCACTCGGTGTGGCTTTCAAGATGTGAACTATTTTTTCCGGGTCTTTAAAGAGCGTACAGGGATGACGCCATCTCAATATCGGGCGCGTATTCAATGAGCCATGATATGTAACAAAAGACCTTTTAAATGGGCTTCGTTGGGTTGCTGAAAAAGCAATTGTTGGTGGTGGCTCTCAATCAGCCAGCGTGTTAATCGAGTGGCGGCCATGATTTCTTCTTTTTTGATGGGATTCCGCTTTGGTAAAATTAAACCAATAATGAATCGGGTCTTTGCCTGTGTGCTCCCCCAATTAATCGCTTGAGCTAACGTGAGTACACAAAGATAAGGTGTTGATATGTGTTCACTAATAACATGAGGTAGCGCAATACTCGGAGGTAGTGTTGTGGCGGCAATCGCTTCTCTGGCAAGGAGCTGACGGATTAGCGCTGGCTCATCGGCAGAATTGGCTTGCTGGGCAATATAGTGTAAGCAGTCTTTTTGATTGGCGAATTCAGCCTTTAATAAGCTGTGCCATTGTATGGTAAAGGGTAAGCTAAACGTTGAGTGGTTGGCCAAGATGGCTTCTGCCGATGCGTTTTTGGTATGTGAGCTAGCAAAGAGCGTTGTATGTTGGCGTAGATATTCCGTGAGCACCATGCAAGCCAGTTCGGCATCTAGCCCTTCAATCGCAATTTGGCAAACATCATGTCGACAACTGCCAATACTTAATACATGAAGAGTATCACTCAGCGTTGCTTGTTGATCGCGAGTAATATTGTATAAAACAAACATCGAGCGAAAGTAACTCGTTAATTGCTTGATTTGATGGAGCTGCCAAGCTGTAAAGCCATTTCCCTCAAGGATAAAACTAATCCGACTGACCATCATTAAGACTTTAAACACCGATCGATAACAAGTTGCACATTGGTCAGCACTTCTTCAATTGAAAATGTCAGGGTTTCGCAGCCTTTGAAGCGTTCTTTTTCATCGATCTCAATATCAGAGACGATCAGTCGACGATCGGCATGCATGATGTCATGAAGGGTGAGCGGATTTTCAATGCCCATTGCGCCTTGGGTTTCGATTTTGATGGTGATGTTACGTTTCGTGGCTTCTTTACGCAGTGCTTCAGCCGCCATATAAGTGTGAGCTATCCCTGTCGGGCACGCCGTTACCGCAATGATCTTCACTCTCTTTGCCTCAATAGTGGTGGTTGGAGAGTTTATCATAAACACTTTTAGTGCTCTTCCCCAGCTTTATCCATAACCGTTTTATGATGATGTAATGACTTTTCAGGTTTCCTCGATTGCACGCTAAACCGTGCAGTCGAGGAAAGAGGGGCAGAGTTAGTGCGCTATTTCAGATGGTTAAAAAGAGTATTGAGCACTTAAGTAAAACTGACGTGGTGCGCCGGGCATGATTTGCGTGGCTCCGGTGGCACTGACGTAGTAGTCCTTATCCAATAGGTTTTCGACACTCAACTGCGTTTTCCAATCTTGCCATTGATAACCGATGCGCGCGTCAAGGCGGGCGTAACCGGGCAACGTGGTGGTGTTATTGGTGTCGACAAAACGATCGCCTACTGCCGTTATGCCGGTTTCACCAAACCAACCTTGCCCATGTTGGTAAGCAAGGAAAAGCTGCCCATTAAGTTTGGATACCGCACTTGGGCGATTGCCTTGGGTATTGGCCTCTGATTTGATGATTTTGGCATCTTGCCAGCCGATCCCGCCGCGCAGTGACCAGTGGTCGTTAAGATAAGCTTTGATGTCTAACTCGACGCCATCAGTGCGTTGTAAACCAGTGAGGATGGTCACTTCAGGATCGAGTGGATCTTTCATGCGCCGATTGTACATTTCTAAACGATATACCGATAACGTGGTGGCGATTCGGCCATTGAGCCAATCACTTTTTACTCCCGTTTCATACAAGCGACTGTTCTCGGGATCGAGTTCATTGGCTGGGTTACCCGGAGTAATACCAATCAATCCGCCGCCAACCGGTGAGAAGGTTTTACTGTAAGAAACGTACAGGGCGTGATCGGTGACGGGATTCCACACCAAACCTAAGCGAGGGCTGAGTGTATAAGAGGTTTGGGTCTCTTGTTTGTTGGTATCAATACGTTGTGTATTGACGTAAAACTCATCGTAGCGCAGGCCCATTAATAGGTGCCAATCGTTGATACTGAGCTGATCTTGCACATACACGCCACTGGTACGAACCTTGTGCTTAGCATCACTCGATAAGGCCATCTCTCCTTGGTAAGTGGGCAATTGATCCGGTTGGTAGAGATCGCCAGCGGGGATGGATTGCTTATTACGATAGAGTGTCGGTGTGCGTTCTTGCCAACTGTGCTCAATACCTGTTAATAGACGATGACGGATTGGCCCTGTCGTAAATTGGCCTTCCATTTCGAGTTGGTTGGTTAAAGTGTTCGCCTTGAGAAATTGTTGCCAGCGGTTTCTCACCACTTGATCGCCTTTGACTTGCACGACATAGGTGTTATCAAATTCACTATCGAGCTTGATGTAACTGAGTTGCTGGCGCAGTTGCCAACTATCGTTGATCTGCCAGGTTAAACGTGAACGAGTCGCTTCACTAACGTCGTTAATAAAGTCACGTGAGGTATCACTGTATACGGCACGGTTAGCGACCTCTGCTGGGCGGCCATTAACACTAGGAATGCCGCGATCTGGCGTTCGGTCATGAGCGTTGCGCTCATATTGAATTAACCAGTTAAGATCGTCGTTAATGGTCCAAGCCAACGAAGGCGCAAAGAGCGTGCGTTTGCTGTTGACGCCATCACGAAAGCTGTTGTTATCCTCTTGCGCCATGTTTAAACGCACTTGTACATCATCATGCCACTCACCGTTTAAATCGACGGCTAAACGTTGATAATCATGGCTACCGATCCGAGCATGAATACTGGACTTTTGGCCTTTGTGGGGTGTTTTACTGACCCGATTGATGATACCGCCACTACTGCCTCGACCATAGAGTACCGCCGCTGGCCCTTTCAGAATTTCCACACTTTCAATGTTGCCTAAATCTCGGGTGTATTGCATATCATCACGAAAACCATCGAGATAAAAATCGTTACTGGCGCCAAAGCCGCGAATCATTACGCTATCAAAACGAGTATCGTTGACCGCATCAATACCAGGAGTACCAACCAGTGCGGTACTTAACGAGGCTGGTGCAAAGGCGGTGAGTTGCTCGGCAGATACACTATTGATGGTCTGTGGTATCAACTTAGCGGGGGTTTCGG
The DNA here is from genome assembly GCF_030851525.1 of Vibrio sp. 2017_1457_13. Lineage (NCBI taxonomy): Bacteria > Pseudomonadati > Pseudomonadota > Gammaproteobacteria > Vibrionales > Vibrionaceae > Vibrio > Vibrio sp. 2017_1457_13. Next base: position 25,050 of record NZ_VHTA01000010.1, on the reverse strand, counting down.
TACGCGTCGCCGTTGATACGATTGGATGTTGACTACTTTGACTGGTGATCGTTATGGTTTCAGGTTGAGTGTCCGCTTGCGTGAAGGTTGCGACAATCGCAAGGCACAGCAAGCTTGGGCGAAGATAATGAGAGATAAAGTGCATATAAGTACTGACTAAAAAGTTGTTTATCTCTTACCCACGTCATCGACGACGAGTGAGGATTATTGACTCGCCTAAGTATTAACGTCATGAGTTATCGACGTAGTGTAAGAGTAATGATCAACGGGTTAATAATAAGGTTGTGAATAATAATTGTTATTATTTACATTTCAAGTATTAATTTATCTTTGCGGCTTAATTAATACGATCGGTGTATGGATGACAAGGGGGGAGTGATGATCAAGCGGCAATGATATCGACATCCGGTGGCATCTTGCGCCGACACCACCGAGCTGCGTGACTCAGAGAAACATTAGCGGTAGGTCATCAGATTCATATCTTCAAACCATTTGGTCAGCTCCGCTTTGGAAAGGTGAGCGGTTTGCTCGATCATTGTTCGAGTCAAGTGAGGGGCGAATTTAGCAATAAAATCATACATGTATTGCTGTAAAAACAGGTTTTTGCTGTAGCACAACCAAGCATAGCAGTCTGGTACTAAGCCTTCGAGAGAGCGAACGACAATACTATCGCTCATCGTGTGGGTAGCAACAGAGGCGATAAGCCCGACTCCCACCCCCAGCCTGACGTACTCTTTGATCACTTCGGCATCCATGGCGGTAACGATATACGTCGGAGTCAGCCCACGTTTGGCAAATGCGTCATCGATGGCCATACGACCGGTTGATTTTAATTCGTAGCTGATTAATTTTTCTTGAGCCAGTTGCTCAAGAGTGATGTTTTCGACGTCAGCCAAAGGGTGGTTGAGTGGCAAAATTAAACTCAGTGACCATTTATAGGCGGGTAGCACGGTTAAATCGGCTTGCTCGTCAATTTCTTGGGCAACGACAGAGAAGTCATACGGGCCTGTTGGTAGGGTATTACCACGGCTATCAGGTTCGATGGTGCCCATGTGCAGCGAGACTTTAGGGTATTTATTCATAAAGTAGCGCACGGTTTCGGGCAGTAAAAATTTCGCGATAGCGTTGGTGGTATGAATGTTCATTCTTCCGCGATCGGGTGCGGTAACGCTGGCCGAAATGGCTTTAATTTTCTCTTCAATTTCGAGCATTTTGCTCGCTTCTTGAATAATTTGTTGACCAATTTCGGTGGCACCAGACAGATGCTTACCTTGTCGCTCAAAAATTTGTACGCCGAGCTCCCCCTCAAGTAATGCCACCTGTTTACTGATCCCCGGCTGTGAGGTAAACAGTTTTTCTGAGGTTAACGAGATATTATAGCCATTGCGCTGTATCTCTCGGATGTAGCGCAGTTGCTGTAATTTCATGGGTGATCTCCTGAGGTTGACTCGGCTGTATCATCGGGCATCGCCAGTTCTTGGCATGCTTTTCAGTTATATAGATAAGGGATTGTTATAACAATATTTATCTTATCAGAGCAAGTGAAGAATCAATAAAAAAGGCTTACCGTGGTAAGCCTTGATGAATTTTGTAGCCTGATGCTGAAATTAATTCATGCCGTATTTTTTCAGTTTCTTACGAAGAGTGCCGCGGTTGATACCCATCATGGTTGCTGCGCGAGTTTGGTTACCGCGAGTGTATTGCATGATGATGTCTAATAGTGGCTGTTCAACTTCGGCTAGAACTAATTCGTAGAGTTCAGTCACTTCCTGACCATTTAACTGGGCAAGGTAGTTTTTAAGAGACGCTTTAACGGAGTCGCGCAATGGTTTTTGCGTGATTTGATCTTGTGAAGTTACGGTAGTTACGGTTAAAGCTTCTGAAGTCAGATTTTGTTCGAACATATTCGGTCTAGCTCTTCTCTTAATTATGATGCAACGTTATCAAAATAACCTTCAAGTGCTTCTATCTGCAGCGGAGCTGCTTCAAGGGCATTGAAGATACGGCGAAACTCACTGGCTTGTTCATGTTCTTTTAGGTACCAGCCTACATGCTTACGCACAATTCTAGGACCTAAATACTCACCATAAAACTGATGGAGAGCGTGCACATGACCAAGCAAAATGTCTTTTACTTCCTGAGCCGGAAGTTCAGGCATGGTGGTACCGCTTTCCAAATAGTGTTGGATTTCCTGAAAAATCCATGGACGACCTTGGGCAGGTCGACCAATCATTAAAGCGTCAGCACCGGTATAATCCAGCACCTGTTTCGCTTTTTGCGGAGAATCAATGTCTCCGTTCGCGATGACAGGAATGCTGATCGCCTGTTTAACGGCTTTAATACTGTCGTATTCTGCCTCTCCTTTGTACATACAAGTACGAGTTCGCCCATGAAGCGCAAACGCCTGTATGCCGCAGTTTTCGGCTAATTGAGCGATATAAACACAGTTTTTATTGTCTGTGTCCCAGCCCGTTCGGGTTTTGAGGGTGACAGGAACCTTGACTGCATCGACGACCGCTTTAAGAATGTGTTCAACCACATCCGGATAACGGAGTAATGCAGAACCCGCGAGCTTTTTATTCACTTTTTTTGCAGGACAGCCCATATTGATATCGATGATTTGCGCACCGTTTTCAACACTGAACTGTGCTGCTTCTGCCATCTGCTGTGGATCGCTACCTGCAATTTGTACTGAGCGAATGCCCGATTCGCCTTGATGCACCATGCGGTTTTTCGATTTATCGGTTTTCCATAGTGCGGGATTGGAGGACATCATTTCGCTGACGGCCATTCCTGCACCATAACGGAGACACAACTCACGAAACGGCCTATCGGTTACTCCAGCCATCGGAGCCACGATGAGGTTATTGTTAAGTTGATGATTTCCGATTTTCAAAACGTCTTCACAGCTTCATACCAGTAAGGGCGCGCATTTTACGCATTTTTTTACGGTGTGAAAAGACTAATATTTGAGCATTGGGCAATTGTTTTTGTAAATTGCCCATATTTCAATCAATTAACTGATAAACTCTTCATTAATCTTGCTTGCGGCCAGTGATCCGACACCACTCTTCTTGCTCAATAATTGGGTCTATGTCTAATTGATCACGATAATAGGTCGCCACGTCTTCGGCTTGTGTGTTCAGCACACCAGACATTGCCAACAGTCCGCCAGGTTTAATTAAGCTTTTAATTACCGCAGAAAGCTCACGTAATGGGCCCGCTAAAATATTGGCAACAAGAACATCAGCGACTAAATTCTCTGGTTGATTTTGCGGTAGGTAAACCTCAATTTTATCGGCGACGCCATTGCGCTCAGCATTGTCTCTGGATGCTTGCAGTGCTTGCGGATCGATATCAATACCGATCACTTTCGCGGCACCGAGTTTAATCGCAGCAATCGCAAGAATACCGGAGCCACAGCCAAAGTCGATCACGGTTTTTCCGCTCAGATCGAGTGAATCAAGCCATTGTAAGCACAGTGCGGTTGTTGGGTGTGTACCGGTACCAAACGCTAAGCCCGGGTCAAGTAGCACATTGACGGCGTTAGGATCGGGGATATCGCGCCAGCTTGGGCAGATCCATAACCGTTCACCAAACTTCATCGGATGGAAGTTATCCATCCATTCCCGCTCCCAATCTTTGTCTTCTATTTGCTCGATTTTATACGAGAAGTCGTCGGCAAGGAGTTGGCTGTCACGGATTTGAGCAAGGATACTTGGGGTATCGACTTCGGCGTCATACAAGGCTAATAGGTCAGTATCGCCCCACAAACGAGTCTCACCCGGTAGCGGTTCAAAGACAGGGGTATCTTTTGCATCGAGCAAGGTCACCGATAAAGCACCGGTCTCTTCCATTAACATATCGCTGATCGCTTCAGCATTTTCATTAGTAGCATTCAGTTTGATTTGAATCCAAGGCATGGCATGGGCTCTCTTTTATTCGCGGTTATTGGCGCAGAGTTTAGCAGGTTTGTCGGCTCGCTTCCTACCTGAAGTTATCTCGACGGAAAGGACGGGATTGATGAGCATCCTACGAGGGGAGATAAGAGGGTGGTAGCCTGCAAAAAAATGCCCACCGAAGTGGGCATGATAGCAATTGAGGCGCGAGGCTATTATTTCATACCGAGTTTCTTCTCAAGATAGTGGATGTTGGTGCCACCATTTTGGAAGTTTTCGTCATTCATAATGATTTCTTGCAAAGGAATATTGGTTTTAATCCCTTCAATAATCATTTCATCGAGCGCATTACGCATGCGGGCTAGCGCGACATTACGGTTTTCACCATAGGTGATCAGTTTGCCGACCATCGAATCGTAGTAAGGCGGTACGGTATAACCTGCGTAAATGTGCGATTCCCAACGAACGCCCATGCCACCTGGAGAATGAAAACGAGTGATCGTGCCCGGAGAAGGTAAGAATCGCTCTGGATCTTCAGCGTTAATACGACATTCGACGGCATGGCCGCGGATCTTAATATCGTCTTGCGTAAAGGAGAGTGGTTGGCCAGCGGCAATACGTAATTGCTCTTTGATCAAATCAACCCCAGTGATCATTTCGGTTACGGGATGTTCAACCTGAATTCGGGTGTTCATTTCAATGAAGTAGAACTCGCCGTTTTCATACAGAAACTCAAAAGTACCAGCGCCGCGATAGCCAATTTCAATACAAGCACGCGTACAGCGTTCACCAATGTATTTACGTACTTCTTCATTGATGCCCGGTGCTGGCGCTTCTTCGACCACTTTTTGGTGACGACGTTGCATTGAGCAATCGCGTTCACCAAGATGAATCGCATTACCTTGACCATCGGCCAGTACTTGAACCTCAATATGACGTGGGTTTTCGAGGAATTTCTCCATATAAACCATGTCATTATTAAAGGCACCTTTGGCTTCTGCACGAGTCATGTTGATCGCGGTGATCAACTCGGCTTCTGAGCGTACCACGCGCATGCCTCGACCGCCGCCGCCGCCAGAGGCTTTGATGATCACGGGATAGCCGATGCGTTTCGCGTGGGCTTTATTTTTTGCTTCGTCACCATCGAGAGGACCATCCGAGCCAGGTACGCAAGGTACGCCGGCTTTTTTCATGGCGTTAATGGCTGATACTTTATCACCCATTAAGCGGATGGTTTCTGCTCTTGGGCCGACAAAGATAAAGCCACTGCGCTCGACTTGCTCAGCAAAGTCGGCGTTTTCAGACAGAAATCCGTAACCGGGATGAATGGCAACCGCCCCCGTCACTTCTGCGGCAGAAATAATGCGTGGGATATTGAGGTAGCTATCGATGCCTTTTGCTGGGCCGATACAGACCGTTTCATCCGCGAGGAGAACGTGTTTTAGGTCACGGTCTGCGGTGGAGTGAACCGCGACCGTTTTAATCCCTAATTCTTTACAAGCGCGAAGAATACGAAGCGCAATTTCGCCTCGGTTCGCGATAACTAATTTATCTAGCATAACCATTGGCCTCGATTATTCGATGACGACAAGAGGTTGATCAAATTCAACGGGTTGACCATCTTCGACAAGAATTGCGGTAACGACGCCAGATTTATCTGCTTCGATTTGGTTCATCATTTTCATCGCTTCAACGATACACAAGGTATCACCCGCGGAAACACTTTGGCCGACTTCAATAAAGCTTTTTGACTCTGGGCTTGGTGAGCGGTAGAAGGTACCAACCATTGGTGACAATACTTGATGACCCGTTGGCACTTTGGCGACAGGAGCCGCTTCAGCCGTTGCAACGGGAGCCGCTACGGGTGCAGCGACAGGAGCAGCCGGTGCTGCAGCATAATGAACTTGAGTGGTTGGAGCTGGGCTATGACGGCTGATGCGTACCGACTCTTCGCCTTCAGAGATTTCTAACTCAGAAATGCCAGACTCTTCCACTAATTCAATCAATTTCTTTATTTTGCGAATATCCATTGGTTCTTTCTCTTTTATCTTGTGAGTAAGACAGCCCTATTAGGACTGTAGAATGTTGTGCGTTACTTTGTTTGCAGTGCGTGAATCGCTGCCAACAGAGCAAATTCATAGCCTTGTGCACCTAGACCACAGATCACGCCTTGTGCCTTATCAGACAAATAGGAATGATGACGAAACGGTTCGCGTGCATGCACGTTAGAGAGATGCACTTCGATAAATGGTATAGCGACACCCAGTAAAGCATCACGGAGTGCCACACTGGTATGGGTAAAAGCGGCTGGATTGATAATGATGAAATCCACCTTATTGTGCGCTTGGTGAATCGCTTCAATCAATTCATACTCACGGTTCGATTGCAGGTGATCTAACGCTACATCGGCCTGTGCCGCTTGTTGGCGCAACTTATCGATGATCTGGTTGAGTGTTTGTGCGCCGTAATGTTCCGGTTCACGTAAACCCAGCAGGTTTAAGTTTGGACCATTAAGGACAAGAATGCGTAATTTCGCGGTCATTATGTAGCTATCGTCCTCTATCGTGAGATGTAACCTGATAATTTCATATTATGGCACTTTCGACCTACTTTTTTTGTCAAAAGTTCGCTGTTTTTATGAAATTGACCACGATTATAGCTAATTCGTCGCAAATGGCAGCAATTTACTGGTCTAATGACTATGGCGGGTGTTTTTTTGAACGACTATTGCTGGCTGAGACTGGAATTTAGAACTTTGGAAAGGGCTGGGTCTAGGAAAGGCAGGTTCTAGGGAAATCAAGAACTAGGTCCTAGGGGAAAGCAGGTCCTAGGTCCTAGGAAAAAAAGATTAAGATCAAGGTTCTAGGGAAGATCAGGTCCTAGGAAAATCAGGTCCTAGATCCTAGGGGAAAAACAACACCAGAACCCAAAACTCCAAACCTAAAGAGCCAAAGAACCTAGGACCTAGAACCTAAAGCTGCGCTTTCTCGGCAATCAACTTATCGACCACGCTTGGATCGGCAAGCGTTGAGGTATCGCCTAAGTTGCTAGTATCTCCAGTGGCAATTTTACGTAAAATACGGCGCATGATTTTACCTGAGCGAGTTTTCGGCAGTGAGTCGGTCCAATGCAGTACATCTGGTGTGGCGATAGGGCCAATCTCTTTACGCACCCAATCTTTGACTTCTTTGTGTAGCTCAGCGCTAGGGTAGACGCCATGATTAAGGGTAATGTAAGCGTAGATCGCTTGCCCTTTAATATCGTGTGGGATGCCCACAATCGCCGCTTCGGCAATTTTATCAAACGCAACTAGGGCCGATTCGATCTCTGCGGTACCCATTCGGTGGCCAGATACGTTTAAGACATCATCGACTCGTCCGGTTATCCAATAATAGCCATCTTCATCACGACGTGCGCCATCGCTAGTAAAGTACATACCTTGGAAAGTAGAGAAGTAGGTTTGTTCAAAGCGTTCATGATCGCCGTAGACGGTGCGCATTTGCCCTGGCCATGAATCGAGGATCACTAAGTTACCTTCACTTGCGCCCTCGATAAGGTTACCCATATTGTCGACTAATGCGGGTTGAACACCAAAGAAGGGACGTGTAGCTGAACCCGGTTTTAAAGCGGTCGCGCCAGGTAGAGGACTGATCAGAATGCCGCCTGTTTCCGTTTGCCACCAAGTATCGACAATCGGAGATTGCTCGTTACCAATCGTTTTGTAATACCACTGCCAAGCTTCAGGGTTAATCGGTTCACCCACCGAGCCCATGATGCGTAAGCTGCTACGGTGCGTCCCTTTAATGGCCTCATCACCTTTTGCCATCAAAGCCCGAATCGCGGTTGGTGCAGTATAAAGGATATTGACTTGGTGTTTATCGACCACTTGGCTCATACGGTTAGTGTCGGGATAATTTGGCACACCCTCAAATAAAAGGGTTTTGGCACCATTGGCTAATGGACCATAGAGGAGATAAGTGTGTCCAGTTATCCAACCCACATCGGCGGTGCACCAGAAAGTTTCTTGGGGCTGATAATCAAAGATGTATTTAAAGGTCATCGCCGCATACACCAAATAGCCACCAGTGGTATGCAATACACCTTTTGGTTTTCCTGTCGAGCCTGACGTATAGAGAATAAATAGTGGATCTTCGGCTTTCATCTCTTCGGCTGGGCAGTGTTCAGAGACGCTAGCCATGGCTTCATGCCACCAGACATCTCGATGTTCGTGCCAGTCGACTTGACCGCCGGTGCGTTGGAAAACAATCACCTTATTAATGGTTTTAATCTCAGGATGAGTCAGCGCTTCATCGACGTTTTTCTTCAAGGGGACAGCGCGGCCAGCTCGCACGCCTTCGTCGGCGGTGATCACTAAGGTGGCATCGGAGTCGATGATCCGTCCAGAGAGGGCTTCCGGCGAAAATCCGCCAAAAACGACAGTATGTACGGCCCCAATTCGGGTACAGGCTAACATCGCCACAGCTGCTTCCGGTACCATGGGCATGTATAAACACACCACATCGCCTTTACGTACTCCTTGAGCTTTTAATACGTTAGCAAATCGGCAAACTTGTTGATGGAGCTGACGATAAGTCAGGGTGGTATCATTCGCGGGATCGTCGCCTTCCCAAATAATGGCAACCTGATCGCCACGCTCTGCTAAATGACGGTCAAGGCAGTTTGCCGAGACATTCAAGGTGCCATCTTCAAACCAACGAATGTCAACGTGTCCGGTATCAAACGAGGTGTTTTTCACTACGCTGAAGGGTTTTATCCAATCAACAATTTTGCCATGTTCACGCCAGAATCCTTCCGGATCGGTAACCGATTGTTGATACATAGCGAGATAAGTGTCGTTGTCGGCATGGGTACACGCTTTGACACTCTCTTTGACCGGATAAATATGGGCATCACTCATGACTAACTCTCCTTGTGTAAGCGGTAAATTCCCTTGTGCTCTGAGACCAACTTGAGGATCCGTGCTGTCGTTTGATCAAAGCGCTTTAACTGGCTGGTTGAACATCATTAATGGGAAGCTTTTTATGCCTTTAACTGTTAGTCACCAGCAAGATTTACACAATTAGACTTTAGGATGAGGCCTCGATTAGCTAAGAGCTGGGCTGTGCTGATAAGGGCTTTTTAGCTTCGGTAATCCGCCTTTACTGAGGCGTACAAAAACTAATGCAGCGGTAATCGCATCTTGCAAGGCATCGTGCTTGTTTTGCATTGGCAAGTCGAGATGATGGCAAATCGCTGCAAGGCTTAGATCAAAGTAGGCATTGGGTAACTGTTTTTCCAACTGTTGATGATAAAGCTGGCTGACTTCGATTAATGGATTAGGTAGTGGGAAGCCCAGTTGTTTACGACAGGCGATATCAAGAATCGTTTTATCATAACGAATGTGATAACCGACCAATGGACGATTACCGATAAACGCGAGCAACTGTTGTAAGGCTTGCTGCTCCGACAAACCATTAGCGAGATCTTGATGACGTAACTGATGAATGCGCACCGAACCCGAATCTAAGGACGTTGGAGCGGCGAGACGAATATGGAAAGCTTGGCTGGTAAGAATTCGATTGTCGATGATTTTTGTTGCGGCAATACTGACTAGCTCGGCACGTTGTGGATCAAGGCTGGTGGTTTCACAGTCTAAAGAGATCAGTTCGGTTTTGAGGGGCGCGGTAAACAGATCTTGATAAGGTGACCCCGCTAATTTGTGGTGCCAATAATATCTCGCCAGCCAGTTCATTAGCGTTACTCCCTAATTTGGTAATGATAACTCAACCATTGCTTAAACTTTTTCACGACATGCAGGCTGTGACGCAGTAAGTCTCTTTCAGTGCGATCGAGCTGACCAAGCTGAATATGATTGGCGTGATGTTGGTTAGTGATTTGTTGCGCTAGACGCAATTTTAAAAACAGTTTTAACGCTTCTCTTAAGTTATCAGCGGTCTGTTTTTCTAATGCCTGTTGTGCCTGCAGTGCTTCAATGCGTTGAAAGGTATTCGTGCTGCTGATTTGATATTCAAGACTTAGCGCCCGCACGCCATGAACAATAGGAAAAATCCCCCCTTTCTTAATGTCCAAGCCGGATTTACTCGATTTAAGGTGGCCAAATAAGGTCAGGGGTAGCGAAAAATTCAGTGCTGGACGAGTAAACTCAGCCAATACCGCATATTGCCCGTAGATGCGGGTCTGTAAATGGTGTTTTACTGGTGCGAGTAAGGCTTTATTTCCTGCTACTGGGTAGGCATCAGCAAAGATAGCGAGGTTGAGCATGTGCTCGGGTCGCCTTGTCTGAATCCAATGGCTGATGGTCGTTCGCCAATCGGTTTGTGATTGTACCCAGTCAGGATTATTGACCATGACTTTCCCTGGACACAGTGGGTAGCCAAGCTGGACTAAAGTGTGGGTGAGCGTTTCTAGCCATGGTGTAGAGTGAGACCATTGAGCTTCATCGGCGATGATTAATGCATTGTCTTGATCGGTTTTGAGGATCTGCTCACCGCGCCCTTCTGAGCCTAAGACGACAAAGCAGCACTGCTGTTGCGCTTCACTGGGTACGATCAGTTGGAAGGCTTTTTCGATGATCTGCTCATTAACTGCCGCGATCAGTTCCATGATAAAGCGCGTTCTTATTCCTCGGTTGAGTAGGCTTTCGACCAGTTGCTGCTGCTTGTTCGCCGCAAAAGCCAACTCATCAATGCTCGTGGCGCGAGCAATGGTTAGCGTTAAAACGTGGGAGTGGGTCGAAAAAGCACTTAAGATTTGGACCATCGATAAAATACCCACGGCTTTACGTCCTTCACAGACCACCAAGCGTTTGACCTTGTGCCTCGTCATGCTGATCATTGCGTTAAACAGGAAATCCCCTTGTTGGATATGCAGGATGGGAGAGGTGGCTATCTCGCCGACTTCAGTCTGTTGTGTATGACCTTCTAACATAATTGCATGTAAAAGATTACTGCGGGTAACGATGCCATAGGGGGGAGTATCTGAGGAGTCTGCGCGTCGGTCACCGATAGGCCATTCGACTAAGGCCGCATCCACGCGGCGACTTTTCATCTCTTGAGTGACTTCAGCTAAGGTCTGATCGGGTTTGACCAACGTTGGCGCAAGGTAGAGCTCAGGTTCTATTTTGGTCAGAATAAACTCAGCCAGATTTTTCTGCTGCTGGGCGACTTCAATCAGCTCTTGACGCTTGGCCAAGTTGGTTTCGAAATACGCCGAAAATTGGTGATTTTCACGGCACAGAGCCAGAAAAAGTTTTTTGGGTAGCAAATAACTTAAGGTGTCTTCTAGTGCGACGTATTGATGCTTGGCGGAGGTTTCAAACAGAGCTCGCACGTCAAACATATCTTCATTAGTGTAGTGAGCATAGAGCGTTTTACCGTCCACCGAGCGCTCTTCTACCGTGCCTTTGATCAGAATCCACAGTTGATGACACGCTTGTCCCTGTTGGATCAACACGTCGTGCTCACGATAGTAAGCAATATCTAAAGCGGCGCGCAATCGCTGTTGTTGGGCCTCGGTTAAGCTGCTAAAGGGAGGCGAGAGCATGTTAAATTTGTCCGGCATAGTTAACTCACCTTGATAAGTGGGATGCTTGCTCTTTGTTCTGTCTGTTTTACGACGCGAATCAATCCGCCGCACTTATCGATAAGTGTGGCTGCTTTTCTCAAGCTCTCCAGACGACTTTGGTCTAATGTTGGTGCAATCGAATTGGCGACAATCGATGGACTATCGACAGTTATCTGTTTTTCTCCTCTGAGATTCTAGGGTCTGTTTATCTTTCGCGGTTAAATTTTGTTCGAGATAAAAGTGTTTTAATCGCGGCGAGAGGTTTGTAGCCTAGTTATTCTAGGCAAAACACCTCTCAACAAAGAGTAAAACACTTTTAGCCGAACCCTTCGGGCAGCGTTTGTGGCTCCTTTCTACGGCGTTATCGGCTTCTCAGGTAGAGTTACTACATATCAAAGCCTCTGCCTTGTATAAAGCAGCCACAAACTGCTGCAAAAATCAGCTCGAAAGATAAACAGACCCTAATCATTGACCGCTTAGCGTTTGTCAAACAACAGGGAAATCGTCAAGGCGATGAAAGATCCCTTTTTAGTTTTAGGGACTTATTGCATAATCGCCGGTTATTATCGGTGTCCGATGTGCTTTCTCTGTGGGTGATGTTCAGTGCGGTTAGCGGCGAGTGACGCGTTGGCAGGGACCCTGCGCTTTGGGCGATGAATTATTTAGGATCTGTTATGTTGAACCCTTCCCCTTTTGGGTGGATATCCCAATACTTTATTGGTTTCTTTTTTGCTTACGGGGTTTATTTACCGTTTTGGTCATTGTGGTTTGCCGATCAAGGTGTGTCGGCGACGGATATTGGCGTATTAGTTGGGATTGGTTTTGCAACCCGCTGTGTGGCGAATTTACTGTTTACACCACGGATCCATAAAGTCGAACATTTGTTACCTGCTTTACGTTGGCTCAGTTTAGCGGCGTTATTATTTATCGCGTTTCACTTTTTTACTGGCGGCAGTTTTTGGCTAATGGCCTTGGCAACGGTGTTATTTAACCTCTGTTGTGGGCCGATTGTTCCGCTTTCTGATGCGATGGCTAATTTTTACGCGAAACATCAATTACTTGATTACGGTCGTTCTCGTTTATGGGGATCGGTGGCTTTTATTGCCGGGTCGACAGTAGTTGGCTATTTGGTGGCGTTATACGGCAGTAGCATGATTCTCTATACCGCCTTATTTGGTGCGGCAATCACTTTGCTGTTCAGTCTGCGTAACCCGCAGGTGATGCCTGTTACTGAAAGTCACGCTCACGCTGTGCGCCCTAAATTAACGCAGTTACTGCGTGAATTACCTGTGATTAAGTTTTTGTTATTGATGGCTTTGATTCAAGGCAGCCACGCCGCTTACTACAGTTTTAGTGCGATTCACTGGAAGCAAGCTGGGCACTCGGAAGCGATCATCGGCTATTTATGGAGCTTGGGGGTAGTCGCTGAGGTTCTGGTGTTCGCCTTAAGTAAGCGTTTATTTGCCGGATGGAGTCTACGAGCGTTGTTCGTGGTGGCCGCCCTAGGGGTCATGTTGCGTTGGGGGCTGACTGCTTCGACAACGGCGATCATCGCGTTAGTCGCGATTCAACTGCTGCATGGCGTCACATTTGCGATGGCGCATATTGCCGCGATTCAATATATTCAGCATTCGCCTCAAAATAAAATGGTGGCTTTACAAGCGCTGTATAACGCCATTCCTCTTGGTGCGGTTATTGCGTTGCTAACCACGCTCAGTGGCTGGGGATACGATCACTTTGGTGCGGGAGTGTTTTGGGTCATGGCAGCAATGGGTGGGGTAGCACTATTGATTAAGGTTGAGTTACCGAGTTCAGTTATACAAGATGGACAAGCGGTTAAAGCTGAGCCTGAAGCACAGAATTGATGCTCAGTGATTGAGTTGTGAGTGAATCCTTTGTTAAATAACCTCTCCTTAAGGAGAGGTTTTTTTAGGCGCAGAAAAAAGGATTCCTAATGCATGGATGGATCGTAATCCCAGTTTCGCTGATGTATTTAGGCGTACTCTTTTTGATTGCGTGGTATGGCGATAGACAAACGCGCTGGTTAGCGCACTGGCGGCCTTGGATTTACAGTCTATCGATTGCGGTGTATTGCACGTCATGGACCTTTTATGGCACGGTCGGTCAAGCCAGTGCCAATCCTTGGTCTTTTTTACCTATCTATCTTGCACCGATGCTGGTGTTTATTTTTGGTTGGCGGGTATTAGCACGGCTGATCTTGATTGCTAAACGTGAGCACATTACCTCGATTGCCGATTTTATCGGTGCACGTTACGGCAAGTCGCAAGGGTTAGCCGTCACGGTGACCTTAATCGCGGTTGCCGGAATATTGCCTTATATCGCTTTGCAGTTACGTGGCATCACCATGGGACTGAATGTGGTTGCTCCAGATTTGTACGCTCAATTTGGCTATCAAGATGACCATATTTCTTGGTTTGTGGTTTTGGCGTTGGCGTTATTTACCATGTTGTTTGGTACGCGCCATATTGATAATACCGAGCATCATCGTGGCATGATGATGGCCATTGCGTTTGAATCGATAGTGAAATTGGTGGCCTTTTTGGCGGTGGGCTTGTTTGTTGGTTATGTGATTTTTTCGGATCACAACATCGACGTGTTGGCGATTGCCGAGCAAACGTATCAAGCCCCCAATTGGCCGACATTATTGGTTCATACTCTGTTAACCATGCTGGCGATTGTCTGCCTACCACGCCAATTTCATACCATGGTGGTAGAAAATGAGCGACCGCAAGATTTGCACACCGCCCGCTGGCTTTTTCCTCTGTATTTAATGTTGATGGGGTTATTTGTTTTACCGATAGCTTGGGTTGGCCAAGCGCTACTACCTAATGCTCCTGCCGATACGTTAGTGCTGAGTATTCCTATGCACGTCGGGGCTGAGCAGATTGCCTTATTGGCTTTTTTAGGCGGTACTTCGGCTGCGTCGGGGATGGTGATTGTATCGACGATAGCGTTGGCGATCATGGTTTCGAATGATCTTGTTATGCCTCTGTTGTTACGCCGCATGCGCTTAACACATCGTAACCACCGTCATTTCTCTGGTTTATTGGTGATTATTCGTCGCACCCTGATTTTATTCTTGCTATTGGGCGCGTGGGGATTTTATCTTGCCCTCGATAGCATTCCTTCTCTGTCTGCGATTGGCTTTCTTTCTTTTTCGGCCATTACCCAATTTGCCCCAGCTTTGCTTGGCGGAATGTACTGGCGAGATGGCAATCGCAAAGGCGTTTATGTGGGGTTAGTGGTTGGGTTCACCTTGTGGCTTATCACTCTCATGAGCGCAACACAAATGCTCGCTGGGGATGCGCAAAATAACGTTTTATTATGGTTGATCACTCCGCCTTCATGGTTATATGAGCTGGGAATGAGTCGCGTCGATTGGGGAATGCTACTCAGCGTATCACTCAATACGCTGTGTTATGTTGTCGTATCGTTAGTGACTCGCTCCAGCTTAAGTGAGCGCTTACAAGCGGCTTCATTTATTGGCACGCCACTGCCTGAAAATGAAAACATGAGCCTCTACCAAAGTCGGGTTACGGTGGCTGAGTTAGAAATGCTTGCGGCGCGTTTTGTCGGACGTTCCCGGGTGCGCAGTGCTTTTGCTCAGTTTTGGGCTCAGCAAAACGTCAGTTTAATGCCCAATCAACAAGCGCCCGCAGGATTGATTCGCCATACAGAACGTGTGCTAGCGGGGGTTTTTGGTGCTTCTTCGGCTAAGTTAGTCCTGACTTCGGCTCTACAAGGTCGAAAAATGCAGTTGGAAGAAGTGGCGACCATCGTTGATGAAGCCTCTGAGCTGTATGATTTTAGTCGGGGTTTGCTACAAGGCGCGATTGAGCATATCGGACAAGGGATTGCGGTAGTCGATAAACAGCTTAGGCTAGTGGCTTGGAACCAACGTTATTTAGAGTTGTTTCATTTTCCTGCTGGGTTAATCCAAGTTGGGCGGCCGATTGCCGATATTATTCGTCATAATGCTCAACAGGGATTATGTGGGCCGGGTGATCCTGAAGATCATGTTCGAAAGCGCGTCGAGTATTTACAACAAGGTTCAAGGCATACCTCATCTAGAATGCGCAGTGATGGGCGAGTGATTGAAGTGCAAGGCAATCCGATGCCCGGTGGTGGGTTTGTGATGAGCTTTAGTGATATCACGGTATTTCGCAATGCTGAACGTAACTTAAAAGAGGCCAACGAACACTTGGAAGAGCGAGTGGTTGAGCGGACGCGAGAGTTAGAAAAACTAAACCAACAGTTGGTTGTCGCCACTCAAAAAGCAGAGCGTGAATCACAATCGAAATCGCGTTTCTTAGCCGCGGTGAGCCATGATTTAATGCAGCCATTAAATGCGGCTCGTTTATTTGCATCGTCTTTATCTGAAGTGGCTAAAGAGCAAGAGTCTCAACGGTTAGCGCATCATATCGAAAGCGCGCTTAGCGCTGCGGAAGATTTAATTGGTGATTTACTGGATATCTCACGTTTAGAGTCGGGTAAGTTAGATATTCATCAGCATACGTTTCCAATCCATAGCATGTTAACTCATTTACAGGCCGAGTTTAGTGCGTTGGCTAAGCAACAGCAGGTACAATTTCATATGGTGCCGTCTTCGTTATATGTTCAGTCGGATCCGAAGTTACTGCGTCGCGTCATTCAAAATTTTCTCACTAATGCTTTTCGCTATAGTCCGCAAGGGCGAGTCGTACTTGGGGTGCGTCGCAGTCAAACCATGGTGCGTATTGAAGTATGGGATAATGGTTTTGGGATTGCTGAAGATAAACAGCAGGAAATTTTTGAAGAGTTTAATCGCGGTGGGCAGATTCGTTCTGATCAAGGTCTCGGCTTAGGTTTAGCGATATCAAAAGGCATTGCTCAGGCATTAGATCATGCTATTACCATGCGTTCTTGGCCAGGTAAAGGCAGCGTTTTCTCGCTTACTTTACCTCGTTCGCAAGCGATCTCTGTACCAACGCCTAGGCTGAAAGCGACGGAAACGTTATCTGATCTGAGCTATCTGCGAGTGTTATGCGTTGATAATGAGCCGGATATTTTAGTCGGGATGCGACAATTATTAGAGCGTTGGGGCTGTGAAGTAAAAACCGCCGTTGATTTGTTGTCAAGCTTGCAAGCATTAGAACAGCAATGGGTTCCTGATGTTATTTTATCCGACTATCGACTCGATCATGGCCGAACCGGCTTAGAAGTTTTGCAACAGTGCCGCTTAAGGTTAGGCGATTGTTTTTTTGGGGTGATCATCAGTGCTGATCGTAACCCAGACATTGTCGAAGGCATTCAAGCTGGAGGTTTTAGTTTTATGGCTAAGCCAATCAAACCTTTGAAATTGCGTGCTTTATTGAATCAGTGCCGATAAATCATCCTACCCCTGAGTCGTCGGGGGTAGGATGAGTTGACGGAGTGCTCGCGCTACTGGTCGCTATTGATCGTTAATGGCCAACCAATGTCGGTTTGACGGTTAGCTTCCAGTTCCAATTCACTACGAGTGAGCGGATTGTCTTGTAACCACTGTTGATTGATGGTTAACGTTAAATTATCGCCTTGCGCCTCAAGCAGCACTTCAGGCTCTAAGGCCGGATGACGTCGGTGGCTGAGCAGCACCGCCAAACGCAACAAACGTAATAAACGTTTTCCCGTGGTTCCAGAAAGAGCATGCTGCTCGGGTAGTGAGGTCAGTTGTTCTCGGTAACGACGGGTGAGCTCGGCTAAATATTGTTTTTGCGCACGGGTGTAACCGGGTAAATCGAGATGTTGTAGCAAGTACGCGCTGTGCTCGCCCCCTTTGCGAAAATCAATCGCTAAACCAATTTCATGCAATTGTGCAGCACTGCGTAATAACATTTCCGCTTGTGGTTCAGGAGCCCAGCTCTCTCCGCCACACTGGGCAAGCAGTCGACTGGCGAGAGTGGCCACCTGTTGAGCGTATTGACTGTCAATCTGATAGCGTTTTTGGATGCTTTGAATGGTGCGAGCGCGGATGTCCTCTTGACGAAGAGTCTCGACCATCTCATAGACTAACCCTTCACGTAATGCGCCACCGGCCAGTGTCATGGCTTCAATATTGAGTGACTCAAAAATAGCGATTAAGATCGATAAGCCGCTCGGAAAGACTAAAGCACGTTCTAAAGTTAAACCTTCAATATCCAATTCTTCAAGGTGATCCGCTAGCATCGCCTGCTTTTGCAAGCGTTTGAGTTTCGGGAGGGTGATGATCTCATCCATCCCTTGCGCCAACATGATCTCTTGTAGCGCTTGAACGGTACCACTGGCTCCGACGCAGACATTCCAACCCAATTGGCGATAAGTATCCAAGATGGGGTCTAGCATTTGCTTTGCCGCATAAATGGCATTGTTAAAGTTACTGGTATTGAGTTGGCGATCTTTAAAATGTCGCTCTAACCACGTAACACAGCCCATTTTTAAGCTGGTTAACGCATTAGCTTCAAACCCTTCACCAATAATCAACTCTGTGCTAGCACCACCAATATCAACCACTAATCGCCGACCCATACCTCCAGAGGTATGAGCTACACCTTTATAAATGGTTGCCGCTTCTTCTTCTCCGGTAATAACTTCGATAGGGTGACCTAAAATGGCATTTGCTTTTTGCAAGAATTGCTCAGCATTGATTGCCGTGCGTAGCGTCGCGGTACCGACAATCTTAATATGTGGTGCAGGAATATCTTGTAGGCGCTCGGCAAACAAACTTAAACAATCCCAGCCACGCTGCATCGCTTCTTGACTTAATGCATTCTGTTCATCCAATCCAGCAGCTAAGCGAACCTTGCGTTTAATTTTCGCTAGGGTTTGCACACTGCCATCGACGTGACGAACCACCAACATATGAAAGCTGTTAGAACCTAGGTCGATAGCCGCATAGAGCGGTGAAGAAGTGTGGTGACTCATAGATAAATTACGAATCCTTTTTCGGTCGTGGTGCACGTGGACGACGTTGTGGCTTTCGGTTACCTGAACGTGATCCTGTGGTGTTAGTCCGACGTTGCTGCGATGAAGAACGCAGAGTTAATGGCTTGGGTAAATCGGTCAATAGCGCGGTTGGATCGTAATCCGACATCGGAATCGAGTGCTCAATATACTCTTCAATCGCAGGTAGATTGACGGCGTACTCTTCACAGGCAAAACTGATCGAAGAACCACTTTCTCCCGCTCGACCTGTCCGGCCAATACGGTGGACATAATCTTCGCTATCGTCAGGTAAATCATAGTTAAAAACATGAGTCACTAAAGGAATATGCAATCCACGAGCAGCAACATCGGTAGCGACCAAAATGTCTAATTCACCTTGGGTAAATTGTTCTAAGATACGTTCACGTTTTTTCTGGGGTACATCACCAGTCAGTAGACCCACTCGATGTCCGTCAGCGGCTAAACTTCCCCAAACCTGTTCACAGCGATGTTTAGTATTGGCAAAAACAATCGCTTTATCTGGCCATTCTTCTTCAATAATGGTTTGTAAAAGGGCCATTTTATGTTCATTTGAAGGGTAGAACAGCTCTTCTTTAATGCGGTGGCCGGTTTTTTGGGTCGCTTCCACGACCACATGCTCTGGATTATGCATGTGCTCAAAGGCCAGTTCCTGAACACGATAAGACAACGTGGCAGAAAAGAGCATATTGAGACGTTCTTTAGGCTCGGGCATACGGCGGAATAAGAAACGGATATCTTTAATAAAGCCTAAATCAAACATCCGATCGGCTTCGTCCAACACAACGGCTTGAATATGGTTAAGGTTGAACGCTTTTTGTTTATAGAAATCGATGATACGTCCGGTGGTACCGATTAATACATCGACGCCTTCTTGAATTTTAGCCAGTTGCTTATCGTAGCTTTCACCACCATACGCTAGCGCGGTTTTTATGCCCGTAGTTGCAATTAATGATTCTGCATCGTTATAAATTTGAATCGCTAATTCACGCGTCGGGGCCATGATGATGGCGCGAGGCTGGTTAGGTTTTCGTCCTTCCGCTTCAGGGGTCGTCAGTAAGTGATTGAAGGTAGCAGTAAGAAACGCAAGGGTTTTACCAGTGCCCGTTTGGGCCTGGCCTGCAATGTCTTGGCCGGTGAGCAGGACCGGCAACGCCAAGGCTTGGATCGGGGTACAATATTCAAACCCTTTTTTATCCAATCCTTCAATGACTTGCGGGTGTAAACCGAAGTCGGCGAACTTTTGCTCTGTGATGTGTGTCTTTTTCATTGCTATAGAATATCAGCTTACACTTGCAATACGGAAGTAAATACATTCCAATAGAGCATCTAATTTACTGGTTGTTATGCAATCAGTTCAGAAAAACACATTGGAGTGGAAGATGAGTGATAAAATTTTGCAGCTTTCTGATGAAAGTTTTGAGAACGATGTGATCAAAGCTGCAGGCCCGGTTCTAGTCGATTTTTGGGCAGAATGGTGCGGACCATGTAAAATGATCGCCCCGATTCTTGATGAAATCGCTGAAGAGTACCAAGGCAAACTCACTATCGGTAAATTGAATATCGACCACAATGCAGGAACGCCACCTAAGTTCGGTATTCGCGGTATTCCTACCCTTCTTTTATTCAAAGATGGTAGTGTTGCAGCAACTAAAGTTGGCGCGTTGTCTAAAACTCAATTGAAAGAGTTTTTGGACGCCAATCTGTAGCGCAAAGTGTAAAACCGCACCTCACGTGCGGTTTTCTTTTGCAAAAAACATTTTCTAGACTACGCTTATTTTTAGTGTTAGTTTATCGCACGTTAATTAAACAAGTGTTCACTTCTTGGTCAATCCTGAGACCAAATCCATCTTAACTAGAAAATAGATCCTATTTTGACTAAACAAGTATCCACCACAATGAATCTAACAGAATTGAAGAGCAGACCTGTGTCTGATCTTGTGAAACTTGGTGAGAGCCTAGGCCTTGAAAACCTCGCGCGTCTAAGAAAACAAGACATCATCTTCGCTATCCTTAAAGCACATGCAAAAGGCGGTGAAGATATTTTTGGCGACGGGGTCTTGGAAATTCTTCAAGACGGTTTTGGTTTCTTACGCAGTGCAGACAGCTCCTACTTGGCTGGCCCTGACGACATCTATGTGTCACCGAGCCAAATTCGTCGCTTTAACTTGCGCACGGGTGACTCGATTGCTGGGAAAATCCGTCCACCCAAAGAAGGTGAACGTTACTTCGCACTGCTTAAAGTGAACACGGTTAACCACGACAAACCTGACAACGCCCGCAACAAAATTCTTTTCGAAAACTTAACACCTTTACATGCTAATGAACGCATGGTGATGGAACGTGGTAATGGTTCTACGGAAGACATTACTGCTCGAGTTCTTGATCTTGCCGCTCCGATTGGTAAAGGACAACGTGGTTTGATTGTTGCTCCGCCAAAAGCGGGTAAGACCATGTTATTGCAAAATATTGCCCAGAGTATTGCTAACAATCACCCTGAGTGTGTTTTGATGGTATTACTGATTGATGAACGCCCAGAAGAAGTCACGGAAATGCAACGCCTTGTTAAAGGTGAAGTGATTGCTTCTACCTTTGATGAACCAGCATCGCGTCACGTACAAGTGGCTGATATGGTAATCGAAAAAGCCAAGCGTTTGGTTGAGCATAAAAAAGATGTCGTTATCTTACTCGACTCCATTACCCGTTTAGCTCGTGCTTACAATACGGTTGTCCCTTCATCAGGTAAAGTACTGACGGGTGGTGTTGACGCTAACGCTTTGCATCGTCCTAAACGTTTCTTTGGTGCCGCGCGTAATGTTGAAGAGGGAGGCAGCTTAACCATTATTGCTACCGCTCTTGTCGATACAGGCTCAAAAATGGATGAAGTGATTTACGAAGAATTTAAAGGGACAGGTAACATGGAACTGCACCTTAATCGTAAAATTGCTGAAAAACGCGTCTTCCCAGCGATAGATTTTAACCGTTCAGGTACGCGCCGCGAAGAGTTGCTCACGAAGACGGATGAGCTGCAAAAAATGTGGATTCTACGTAAGATTGTTCATCCAATGGGTGAAACTGATGCGATGGAATTCCTGATTGATAAGTTGGCCATGACCAAAACCAACGATGAATTCTTTGATGCGATGCGCCGTCAATAAAGTGAAGTAAAATCCTCTAAAACACCACACTATTAGCGTGGTGTTTTTTTTTGGAAAAATCCAACCTCGTACGTTGATTTTAACTAAATAGACAAAGAGATGGTGGAAAGAGCGCTGAAATAAAGCGCTTTTTTGTTATACTAAGTTCAAGGTAATCAACGACAAGAAAGCTTATGAATTTTAAGGATTTACGTGATTTTATTGACTATCTTGAACAGCGTGGTGAGTTAAAACGCGTTGCTCATCCGGTTGATCCTCATTATGAAATGACCGAAATCAGTGACCGTACACTGCGAGCGGGCGGACCAGCGCTGTTATTTGAAAATCCAATTGGCTATGACTTGCCAGTATTGACCAATTTATTTGGTACTCCCGAACGTGTTGCCATGGGGATGGGCCGAGAAAGTGTACAGGATTTGCGTGAGGTTGGTAAATTGCTCGCTTATCTTAAAGAGCCTGAGCCTCCGCGTGGTTTTAAAGATGCCTTAGATAAGCTGCCCGTTTTCCGGCAAGTACTTAATATGCCCGTTAAGCGTTTACGAAAAGCACCATGCCAACAAATCATCTGGCAGGGTGATGAGGTTGATTTAGATAAAATCCCAGTCATGAGTTGTTGGCCTAATGATGTCGCACCTTTATTAACTTGGGGATTAACGATTACTCGTGGCCCCAATAAAAAACGTCAGAACTTAGGCATTTACCGTCAACAAAAAATTGCTAAAAATAAAGTTATTATGCGTTGGTTAGCGCATCGTGGTGGTGCACTCGATCTGCGAGATTGGATGGAAACACATCCGGGAGAGCCTTTTCCTATTTCGGTCGCTTTTGGCGCTGATCCTGCAACGATTCTTGGTGCGGTTACTCCGGTGCCTGATACGCTATCTGAATATGCTTTTGCTGGTTTATTACGTGGTAGCAAAACAGAAGTGGTTAAATCGGTGAGTAATGACTTAGAGGTCCCTGCGAGTGCTGAAATTGTCCTTGAAGGTTATATTGACCCTAATGAGTTTGCTGACGAAGGACCTTATGGTGACCATACCGGTTATTACAATGAAGTTGAGCGTCATCACGTCTTTACGGTTACTCATGTAACCATGCGCCAACAACCGATTTACCACAGTACTTACACCGGACGCCCACCTGATGAGCCTGCCGTACTAGGGGTTGCATTAAATGAGGTGTTTGTCCCGATACTACAAAAACAGTTTCCTGAAATTGTTGATTTCTATTTGCCTCCGGAAGGTTGCTCGTATCGCATGGCGATAGTCACGATTAAAAAACAATATCCAGGTCATGCTAAGCGAGTAATGATGGGAGTTTGGTCGTTTCTCCGTCAATTTATGTATACGAAGTTTGTGATTGTCTGTGATGAAAGCGTTGATGCTCGAAATTGGTCGTCGGTCATTCAAGCGATGTGTGAGCATATGGATCCGGTTCGCGACAGTTTGATGATTGAAAACACCCCCATCGATTCGCTAGATTTTGCTTCGCCGGTGGTGGGGTTGGGTTCTAAAATGGGCTTAGATGCTACTCGTAAATGGCCAGCAGAATCAGTCAGTGATAAACCCAATCCATCCAATACCTTTGCATCGTTAACAGAACAAGACATTGCGGTTTTTAAAGAGCAGTATCCACAAGTGATCGATCTGTATTTGCCTGAAAGTGCTCACAATCAATTTGCGCTCGTGGCAATGGAAAAAGTCCAAGCTGGACAATCTCAACGGATACTTGAAGCGGTATGGCAGTTTTTATCTCAGTTTGCTCACGTTAAATTTGTGGTACTTTGTGATGATGATGTTAATGTTCGTGATTGGAATGATGTTATCTGGGCGATTACCACCCGTATGGATCCTGCACGTGATACGGTGAGCGATAAGAATCACAATACCTTTGTCAGTCAGTTAGGTTTCGATGCCACTAATAAACTTGCTGGAGAAGTCGAGCGTGAATGGGGGACTCCGATTAAGAAGGATCCTCAGTTAGTTGCTAAAGTCGATCAAATGTGGCCTTTGTTAAAGATCGATTAACCTATCGTCTGCGTATTTGTCAGGTCTGGTTATCAAACATTCATTATTTTTATCGGTGAAGTCAGTCATCACCTCAGTAAGGATGCCTACCAAGAAAAGGTCGCTGAGGTAAAAGGTTACTGGCTCAATCTTTTTACGTCATATAGCACTTACTTTGGTTAAGTAAGGAAGAGGAAGTCATGACCATTCAATGTAAAGTGAAGTTGATTCAGCCTTTGGCCAATCATACCTATCAGATTTTACTGCAACCGACTACACCAGTTGCTTTTAAAGCCGGTCAGTACCTTATGGTGGTAATGGGTGAAAAAGATAAGCGGCCTTTCTCAATAGCCAGTAGTCCATGCCGTGATAATGGAGAGCTGGAACTTCATATTGGCGCTGCCGAACATAATGCTTACGCACAGGAAGTGGTGCAGGTTATGCAACAAGCACTTGAACAGCAAGGCGAAGTAACGATCGATGCGCCTCACGGAGAGGCATGGTTACAAGAAGATGCGAAACGACCATTACTCTTGATCGCAGGCGGCACAGGATTTAGTTATGTTCGCTCGATTTTAGATCGCTGTCTAGCACTGGGCAATATCACACCGATTTATCTTTATTGGGGAGCCAGAGATGAAGCGCAGCTCTATGCTTTGCAAGAGCTACAAACGATAACAGATCAATATGCCCATGTTCACTTTGTTCCTGTTGTTGAAAAAGCACCGGCAGAATGGTCAGGCAAAATTGGCAATGTATTACAAGCGGTGATGGCAGATTTTGACTCATTAGCAGAATTTGATATCTATATAGCAGGTCGATTTGATATGGCGGGTGCAGCGAGAGATCAATTTACCCAACATAAACAAGCAATCAGCGAGCGGATGTTCGCCGATGCTTATGCGTTTATATGAGAAAAGACATCGATTGATTAAAATGCGTACAGTGATGTTCAATAATTGGTCGCTTGTGCGTTTTTTAAAGATATTTTGATAAAAAGCACTTGCCAAGCCAAACGAACTCCCTATAATGCGCCCTCACTGACACGGCAGACGCCGCAAGGCTTCAAGCAGTGTTGGTTGAGGGAAAGCTTCTAAAAAAGAAAATTTGAAAAAGTGTTTGACTCTTCAAATTAACTCGCTAGAATTCACCTCCGCTTCGAAGCTCAACGAGAGATTCGCAAGCTAGCTCTTTAACAATTTAAACCAATCAATCTGTGTGGGCACTCGTTGATGATAATCAAAATGCTTAGCAATAAGCACTTCGGTTTCAATGAACTGAGTGACCAAATTGATAGCGCTTTTAGCACTATCGGCACAGTCAATTCATTATCGTTCTGTTGGAACGATAATAGCTTTGAATTACGCTTCTATTTATAGGAGCTAGGTAATTTAGAGTCAGTATTCATTGAGCCAAAAAGAACTT